>CACJCN010000014.1 GCA_902591925.1 uncultured SAR86 cluster bacterium | reverse complement strand
ATCTCGAATATGCTGGTTCGTATATTCATAAACAAGCTCAAAGAAATAATTCATTTGGGACGGGCGGATCAACAATAAGAGGAACTGGAGGAACACCTTTTATGCGTTATTTAAAAAAACATAGAGATGAAACTCAAAAACAGAAAATTTAAACACCCTCAACCACTGAAACAAGTCTATTTGCTGAACAGTGAACATGCTTTAAAGCATCTTGATAATTTTTAGAGTTGTAACAATCAATAGCATCCTTATAAGTTTCAAATTCGACTATAACAGTTCTCTCATAGCCATTGTTTTCGAATTCAGTTTGCTTACCTCCTCTAACTAAAAATTTGCCATTGTGAGCTTTTATGATATTTGTTGCTAAATTAATATATTTTAAATAATTTTGGCTATCATAAATCTCAGCTCTTACAACCCAATATCCTTTGGACATTTTATTTTCTTCTCATCCTCATTTCGTGAAGAATAGGTTCTGTATATCCACTTGGCTGATACTTTCCTTTAATGGCAAGCTCACATGCAGCTTTAAATGCAATTCCATCGAAGGATGGTGACATTCTTCTGTAGTTAACATCATTTTTATTTTGATCATCTACTACTTTTGCCATTTTTTTCATAATTTCTACAACTTCAACTTCTGAACAAAGTCCATGATGAAGCCAATTGGAAATATGTTGACTTGAAATTCTGCATGTTGCTCTATCTTCCATGAGACCAACATTATTTATATCTGGTACCTTTGAGCATCCAATTCCTTGATCTACCCATCTAACAACATAACCTAATATTCCTTGTGCATTATTTTCCAATTCAGCATTAATCTCTTCGTTTGATGGCAACTTGTCTTTTTTTATAAAAGGTATCATTAGAAGATCATCTAATTTTGCTTTTTCTCTATGCATAAGTTTATCTTGTTCATCTTGAACAGAAATTTGATGATAATGAATGGCATGAATAGTTGCAGCAGTTGGTGAAGGCACCCATGCGCAATTAGCTCCTGATTTAGGATGCATAGTTTTGGTCTTGTACATTTCTAACATCTCATCTGGCATTGGCCACATACCTTTCCCAATTTGGGCATTACCTTTAAAACCAGTTTCTAAACCAATATCTACATTCCAATTTTCATATGCGTTAATCCACTTCTCTAACTTCATGTCTGCTTTTGTAACCATTGGTCCAGCTTCCATGCTTGTATGAATCTCATCACCCGTTCTATCAAGAAAACCTGTATTTATAAATATTACCCTATGCTTTGCTACTTCAATGCATTCCTTAAGGTTAACAGTTGTTCTTCTTTCCTCATCCATTATCCCCAATTTGACTGTATTCTCAGGTAAGTTAAATAATTTCTCTATTTCTGAAAATAAATCACATGTAAATTGTACTTCTTCAGGTCCATGCATTTTTGGCTTTACAATATAAATACTTTTTGTTTTCGAGTTTTTGTATATACCATTACCAATGATGTCATGAATTGCGATACAAATTGTGAAAAATGCATCCATTATTCCTTCATAGATTTCATTTCCTTTACTATCTTTTACTGATGGATTAGTCATTAAATGGCCAACGTTCCTTACCAACATAAGGCTCCTACCCGGAAGGAGGATCATTTTTCCATTTTTAAGTAAATATTTTCGATCAGGATTTAATTCTCGCGTAATAAATTTTCCTCCTTTATCAAAGGACCTTTTTAAATTACCTTTCATTAAACCAAGCCAATTTCTGTAAACTATTATTTTGTCCTCTGCATCAACTGCGGCTACAGAATCCTCACAATCTTGTATGGTTGTGATTGCTGATTCCATTAATATATCCTTAATACCAGCTAGATCCTCTTGACCAATCGGATGTGATCTATCAATCTGAATCTCAAAATGCAAATTATTATTTTTGAATAAAAGGCCATATGCTCCCTCACCATCATCTTTATACCCGATATATTGATCCTTATTTTGTAGATTTATTTTTGAACCATCTTTCAATGTCATTAAAAGTTCACTATCAATAAACTGAAATTTAAGAACTTCACTATATGATCCTTTTTCAAGTGGTATGGTTTCATCTAAAAATTTTTTTGCAAAGGCAATTACCTTTTCACCTCTTGCAGGATTATATCCACCCTCTCTATGAACTCCATCCTCATCATTAATAATATCGGTCCCGTACAGAGCATCATACAAACTTCCCCATCTTGCATTTGCAGCATTAAGAGCAAATCTAGCATTCATAACAGGAACAACTAATTGTGGACCAGCAATCTTTCTTATTTCTGGATCAACGTTCCATGTTTTGATTTTAAAATCATTGCTTCTTGGTGAGATATAACCAATATCTATTAAAAAATTTTTATATTTTTCAATATTAAAATCAAGTGACCTATTTTTAATGTGCCAGTCATTTATTTGTTCCTGAATGTTTCTCCTTTTGGTTAATAATTCTTTATTACGAATTGAAAACTTATTAATTACCTTCTCAAATGAGCTCCAAAAAAAATTTTCAGTGAAATCTAATCCAGGAAGTACTTCATCTCTTACAAAATCTTTGAGCGAAGAGGAAATAACTAAATTGTTATCTTCAAAAGAATTTTTTCTTT
>CACJCN010000013.1 GCA_902591925.1 uncultured SAR86 cluster bacterium | reverse complement strand
TTAATATTAAGTCACATATCAATGGAACAGGTCTTCCAGTTCCACCTTTTGGAGAACTTGACCATGCAGAGGCTGCAATATCCATGTGCGCCCATTTAAAGTCTTCTGCAAACTTTGATAAAAATGCAGCAGCATGAATTGTACCTGCTTCTCTACCACCGCCAATATTTGCTAAATCAGCAAAATTAGTTTTTGTACACGACTTATACTCATTCCATAATGGTAATTGCCATGCTCTGTCACCAGTTTCCTCACCCGACTCAATTATTTTATCAGCAAGAAACTGGTTATTTGCCATAACGCCGCTAGCATGACTTCCCAAGGCAATCACTACAGCACCAGTAAGTGTTGCCATATCAATTACATAGGAAGGCTTATATCTTCCAACATATGTCAACGCATCTGCCAAAACCAATCTTCCTTCTGCATCAGTATTAAGAATTTCAATTGTTTGACCTGACATAGAAGTTACTACATCTCCTGGTTTTGTTGCTCTAGCAGAAGGCATATTTTCAGCACATGCCATAATACCAACCACATTTACGTCAGCTTTAATTCTTGCCAGCGAACACATAACACCAAAAACCGTTCCTGCTCCACACATATCCCATTTCATTTCATCCATACCAGAACTTGGTTTTAACGAAATACCACCTGTATCAAAAGTAATACCTTTCCCAACTAAGGCTACTGGCTTTTCATTTTTTTTGCCGCCTTTATATTCAATGATTATCATTCGAGGAGGTTCATCACTTCCCTTCGATACGCTTAGATAAGAGCCCATTTTTAATCTAGCAAGATCTTTCTCATTAAGTGATTTAACTTTTAAACCTGAGTAATTTTTAACAGTATTTTTTACTATTTTTTCTATAAGTTTTGGTGTTGCATGATTTGCAGGCAAATCACCAAGATGCTTAGCAGTATTTACTCCTTCGCCAACTGAAAATCCTCGTGCAACAGCAATTTTTGCTTTTTTGGTATCAGATGAAGATAGCTTTGCAGTAATTATGGTGACATTTCTTAACGAAACTTGGCTTGAAATTATGTCTTTACCAATTTTTTCAGTTTTAGCTGTTTTATTTTTTGTTGTAGAAAAAATATAAGCTCCTGATTCAATAGATCTTGAGATTGTTTCTAGAAACCAAAACTTATCTTTACCTTTCGGATAATTTTGACCATCAAGTACCGCAAGATTTTTACAACCAATTGAATTTGCAATTTTTGCAATGTATTTATACTTGTTCAACCATAGGTATATGTCATCTTTTTCATTGAGGTCATTTATAAGAAGAATTTTTTTTGCCTTAACTCCTCCTAATGAAGAGATAAGATGATTTTGGTTAGAGGGACTAATTGAATCTTTAATTGATCTAGAGATATAACCATTAGATTTTTTATCTAATTCTTTAAACTCAGGAGAAGCCAATATCTTTTTATTAACTGGAATAACAAGCAACTCGGTTAATACATTAGATAAAACTCCATCGCTAACATTTTTTAGAGTTATATTGTTTAGAACTTTATATGTCATTTTAATATCTCCTTTTTAATTCAATACTGGTAAGATGTTTATTGTAATGCATCAGAGTTCGCAAGGCATATATAAAAAGAACATTCTTTTAAAAAGCTTAAATCTTGAAGTTCTGCTGTCTTCAACTGGAGTTTTTTTAATTTTCTTTTTTTTGGTTGTTGGCTCAAGGTTTGTTGGTTATTTTGAGCAAGCATCCGAGGGCCTAATCGACCCTAGCCTTATCTTCAAAGTAGTAATACTAAGGTTCCCAGACTTTGTAACATTATTATTACCATTATCTTTTTTTCTAGGAGTTGTAATTACAATTAGTAGATTATATTCAGATAGAGAAATTTATGGCTACTTTGCAGGAGGTCTTTCTAATAATGACCTAATAAGATATTTACTTCCACAATCAATTGTTTTCTTTTTTATAACATTATCCCTAAGTGTATATGTAGCGCCTTATACAAAAGAATTATCCAAAGAGATTCTTACTCAAGACACAATTCAAGAGCAGTTTGAATCAGTCAAACCAAATGAATTATTTTCTTTTAATGAAAATGAAGGATTTATTTATATCGAAGACAAAAAAAGTAATATTTTAGAGGACGTAGTTATTTTTATGCCAAATGATAACTACTCGTCTTTAATTATCTCAGAAAAACTTGAATACGAAGATTTGTCTTCAAAGATGGACTTAGATTTTAAAGATGGAGTTTTATATCAAGATATTTTTAATCAAAGTTCATCTTTAGTTTCATATTTTGGAGAGCTATCTATCCCAGTTGATAATTCTAAAAACTCTATTTCAGGGTTATCATTTAGTAAATTATTTGATTTTTCAATCAAGTCTTCAAAATCTCAAAACCAGTGGAATTTGTCCATACCATTAACAATTTTTATTCTATTAATTTTTGCTGTAAATTTTTCCAAAGTAGAACCGCGGCAAGGAAGACTTTCCGTATTAGTACCATCTATTTTTATATACATACTATATTTAAGCTTATTGATTTTGGCTAGAGACTCTTTTGATGGAAGCTTAACCTCCTCTCAAAACAATATCTGGTATGTGCACCTGACCTTTTTGTTATTTGCAATATTTTTAGTAATTAGAAAAAATTTAAATACTAATATTCGAACTATTTATACATTCTTTAATAATAATTTTGTAAGAGTTTTTATATCTTTATTAATATTTTTAATTTTTTTATGGGTGCTAGGATGATAAAGATATTTAATAAATATTTAATAAAAAGATCATTTTATTTTTCACTGAGTATTTTATTGATTTTTGGATTATTGGACTCAATATTTATTCTTATTTCTGAATTAGAAAAAAACTCATCAGATTACACCTTCCTTCACATATTGAAGTATGTAATTTTTTCAATGCCTCATAATTTACTTGATTTTGTTCAAGGTGCTTGTTTATTAGGAGTAATGCTTTCGCTTGGAATGTCTCATGAGGAGGGAAATCTTAATGTATTGAGGTCTGCAGGCAAGTCTCCACTTGAAATAGTATTTACAAGTTCAATAGGAGCCCTAATTCTTGTTTTATCAATGCTTGCACTAGACGAAATAGCGTTTAGGAAATTATATGTAAACGAAGAAGCTGAAAGAAATATTCTATTAAATAAAGAAATAAATTATGGAGATGAAATTAATTGGATTAAATCAGGAAACTCATTTTTGGGTTTTGAAAACATCGTAGATGAAAAAATTTTTAACGTT
>CACJCN010000012.1 GCA_902591925.1 uncultured SAR86 cluster bacterium | reverse complement strand
TTAATATCAATAGTATAAGAGCCAGACCACATCAAATTGAACATTTGAGAGATACCATCGATCCAGATGTCATTGGACTTCAAGAAACCAAAGTTGACGATCCTGAATTTCCAATTGAAGTCATAAACGAATTAGGATATCACGCAGAATTTTGGGGTCAAAAAGGACATTATGGTGTGGCAATCTTAAGTAAGGTAAAGCCAATTAATACCGTTAAGGGTTTCATTAATGATTCTAATGAGGATCAAAAAAGATTTATACAATCAAAATTTACATACGGTAAAAAAGAAATAATTGTCATGAATGGTTATTTTCCTCAAGGTGAAAATATTAATCATGAAACAAAGTTTCCAAAGAAAATAAAATTTTATGATGATCTTCATTCACATATTTCTGATCTTAAAAAGAATGAAAAAAACTTAATAATAATGGGAGACTTTAATGTTTCCCCTGAAGATATTGATATTGGAATTGGTGAACAAAATGCAAAAAGATGGTTGAGAGAAGGAAAAACCTCATTTCAACCTGAAGAAAGGGAGATGTGGAATAGTATTAAAAATCTTGGTTTTGTTGATTCATGGAGGGAAATTTACCCTACTGAGTCATCCATTTATTCTTGGTTTGATTATAGATCAAGAATGTTTGATCAAAGTCCTAAAAGAGGTCTAAGGATTGATCATATTCTATTATCAGAGAATTTAAAAAATTCAATTAATGCCGTTGGTATTGATTACGATGCTCGTGCAATGGAAAAACCATCTGACCACTGTCCTGTGTGGTTAGAATTAAATGAATAATATACTCTTCAAGTCACCTTCAAGTTCTGAAGAATTCAAAGAATATGATTTATTTAGATGGGAAATTCTAAGAAAACCTATAGGTAAATCCATTGAGTCTTTAAAGGATGAATACGAAGATTCTAGTTATCATCTGATTGGAGTAATTGATAACAAGATAATCGCGTGCGGTAGACTTCATTTTAATAGCGATAACGAAGCGCAAATAAGATATATGGCAATTGATGAGAATTTTCAAAGAAAAGGGATTGGTGTAAAAATCATTGAATTGCTTGAAGCAGAAGCGAAGAAAAAACAAATTAATAAGATTGTTCTAAATGCAAGAAATCACGTAACAAAATTTTATGCAAAATCTGGGTACAGGGCCGTGAGAAAGTATGAAGGTTCTGATACTGGAATTCCTCACACAACTATGGAAAAAATACTATAGTTATCTTTTTTGTTTAAAAAAATCCTTCAATAAATTTGCGCTGACTTCTTCACCTAAGCCATATTTAAACTTTACTAAATGATTCAAAGCTTTATTTTCAAGGAAGTTATCAATAGAACAAATACTTCCAGTTTTAGGTTCTTTTGCTGCAAAAACTAGTTCAGCTAATCTTGCATCAACAATTGCTTTAGCGCACATATGACAAGGTTCTAAAGTAACATAAATACTACATCCATTTAGTCTGAAATTATTTAGTTTTTTTGAAGCAGATCTTAATGCATTAATTTCTGCATGAGAACTGACATCATTATCAGCAATTACAGTATTTCTTCCCCTGCCGATAATTATATTTTCCTTAACCACTACAGCGCCAACTGGAACTTCATCTTTCAAAAAAGATTCCCTAGCAAGCTCCATGGCAGATTCCATAAAAAACCTGTCTTTTTCTGAGAAATGCACTTTTTAGTAAAGTTCTATATTTGCAATATCTAGTTGAGCAGTAAAATCTTTACCATATGCAACTAGCCCAATAGATCTTATTGTTTTGAAATCAAGACCTTGCTTTTGATTTCTAGAATATTTGAAACTTGATAAAGGTAGTTCAATAATTTGCCATTCGTTTGAAGCATAAAATTCAGCATAATAGTAATTCCAAGGCATCATTCTTGGAGCTCTTAAATGGACAAAGTATTCATTATTATTGCCTCTAATTTTTAGCCTAATGCCCTCAAAATCATTGCTATTTAAATACACGCCAACCCTAGATTGAATAAATCCACCATTATTTTTGGTGCTGACGTCGCCTTCAAGTCTATAGAATTTTCTTCCATTTTCTTCTAATTCATAAAAGTTCACTTCAGATATGCCGCCCATTACCTGATCAGATATTGCAGACCACTTCGCTCTAACATCATTGAGGTTATCAATAATCATTGCTGATAAGTTTAAACAAAAAAATGATAAAAAAACAAAAACTAACTTGAGCATATTAATCTAGATGAGTATCTTTATCTGCTTGATACCAAGGCATCTTTACAACAACACAATTTAAGTCTCCATAAGGACTCTCAACAACTAGATTGGAACCTTCATCTGCAAACTCAATATCTACAATTGCGAGAGCGATATTCTTTTTAAGTCGTGGTGAAAAAAATGCTCTAGACACTCTTCCAACTTTTCTTTCAGAATTATTTACGGGCCAGAAATTTTCAGGAGCCTTTGTTAAAGGATCGCCATCAAGCTCAAGGCCAACTAATTTTTCTTTAATTCCATTTTCTTTTATTTTTTTAAGAGCTTCTTTACCAATAAAATCAATTTCTTGATCTAAATCAACCAATCGCCCAAATCCAATAGTGTATGGATTATGCTCTCTTCCGAAATCACTTCCGTATGAGAGTAATCCACCCTCAATGGTTCTTATTGTATTAGGTGCGATAACTCTTCCATTGAATTCCTGAGCTGCCACGTAAACTAATTCAAAAAGTTTATTTCCAAGTTTTCTATTTTGTAAATAAAGTTCATAACTTAGCTCGCCACTCCAACCAGTTCTAGCTATTACCATAGGAATGTCATCTAGTTGAGTTTGTCTTGCTTTGTAATATCCCAAATCATCATGCTCTCCATTAAAAAGCTTTTGAACCAACTTTCCTGATTTTGGTCCACTTATTTGAAGAGGAGATACGTCAGGCTCGTGAATAGAAACATCCATTCCAGAATTAATCGCAATACCTTGAAGCCATAAAATTACATCACCATCACCTGGAGAGATCCAAAATTTATTATCTTCAAGTCTCAACAAACAAGCATCATTAATTATTCCGCCATTCATATCGGTAAGAATAATGTATTTACAATGGCCAATCTCACATTTTTCTAGATTTCTTGGTGTTATAAATCTAACAAAGTTATAAGCATCCTTTCCATTAATTTCAATTTGACGTTCTGCAGCAAAATCACCGAAAGTGACATCATTAATCAGGCTTTCATATTCTTTTTCAGGGCCAGAAAAAGCCGTGGGCAGATACATCTTATTGTAGACGGTAAAACCTGTGACTCCATACTTAAGATTAGACTCATAATATGGTGATTTTCTTATTCTAGTTCCAATTCCAATAACTAATGGTAACTGTGATTTTGACATGTAAAATGCTCCCGATTTTAATGGTATTTTAATCACAAAATATCCTATGAGTAAATGCATTATTTGCATATTTAGATTATTATTTAGAAAGGTATTTACAGGGGGAAAATGGATAAAAAACGATTTTTTGATGATAGGTTGAAATACCTATCATTTATTCAAAATACTGGGGAAAAAAAATCCATTTCAGAAAAGATTTACCCTTTTATTTCAAGGCTGTCTCAAAATAAATCTTATCTAAGAATCCTTGATGCTGGAACTGGTGATGGAACTATTAAAGCTAATGTTATAAAAAGCTTTCATAGATATCATCCTTATACCTCTCTTCTAATTACTGGCAAAGAAATTAGTTACGAGGACCTAAAAAATACACTAGAAAAAATGCCAGATAGATTTGTTGAGCATCCAAACCTTTTAGTGACAATGACAAATGTCAAATTTTCCGAACTTGGTTTAATTGAAAGTGCAACTAAAATTAATAATAAAAAAATTAGAGAATTTAATTTGATTCTTAAAAGTGATAATTCTTATGATTTTAATTCGCAAATTACAG
>CACJCN010000011.1 GCA_902591925.1 uncultured SAR86 cluster bacterium | reverse complement strand
TTTAGTTGATGGAGGTCCTATAGATGTTCTTACCGGTGACTATCTTGCTGAATTAACAATGGCTATTCTTTTTGGTCAAAAAATGCAAAGAGGTGAAGATAAAGGCTATGTTGGAACCTTTTTGAAACAAATCAATCAAATCGCAAAGTCATGCAAAGAAAAAAATATCAAGATTGTAAGTAATGCTGGTGGATTAAATCCAAAGTCTATGGCTATTGAGATAGAGAAAATTTTGAAAGAACAGTCAATAGATATGAAAGTAGCTTACATAGATGGCGATGATTTAATGCCAACAATTTCCAATTTAAAAAAATCAGGAGAAGAGTTTAAAAATATTGATAAAGGCAAAAAATTAGACGAATCCGGTTACTCTCCATTAACAGCAAATGCATACCTTGGAGCTTGGGGCATTAAAGAAGCTTTAGACAAAGGTGCTGATATTGTTGTCTGTCCAAGAGTCACAGATGCAGCCGTAGTAATTGGCCCAGCGGCATGGAAATTTAATTGGAAAAGAGACAACTATGATGCTTTAGCAGGAGCTCTTGCGGCAGGACATATTATTGAATGTGGATGCCAAGCAACTGGAGGAAATTATGCTTTTTTTAAAGAAGTTGAAAGTTTTGATAATGTTGGCTATCCAATTGCTGAAATATATGAAGATGGTAGTTTCTATGTTACAAAACATCCTAATACAGGAGGTTTAGTTTCCACTGGAACAGTTACAGCTCAACTTCTATATGAAATAAATTCGCCTGCTTATGTAAATCCAGATGTGATAGCTCATTTTGATACGTTAAAAATTGAGGAAGTGGAGAAAGATAAAGTCTACGTATCTGGTTGCAGAGGAAGTTCACCACCTGATAAACATAAGGTATGTATTAATCTTGCAGGAGGTTTTAGAAACGGAATGGAGATTATCCTGACGGGTCTAGATATAGAAGACAAAGCAAAGGTTTTTACAGATACTTTATTTAATTCAGTTGGCGGCAGAAAGCAATTCGATGAAGTTTCCATTCAGCTTCATCGAACAGATAAAGAAAATCCAAATAGCAACGAAGAAGCAATGGCATCCCTTTTAGTTTCAGTAAAATCGAAAGATCAAAACTTAGTTGGCAGGCTATTTAGCGCAAAAATAATTGAACTAGCCTTAGCAAATATTCCAGGTTTTTTTGCACAAGGCGGCGTAAAATCCAGTGGACCAGTAATAATTTATTGGCCCGCTTTAGTGAATAGTAAGCATATTAAAGAGAAAGTGCATATAGATGATGAAGAAATTGAAGTTATTCCAACAAGTCAATTGGAATTAGAAGAGATTTATTACCAGAAAGAGCCAATAAAAATTAAAAAGATTAAAAAAGAAGATGAAAAAGAAATTTACTTTGGTGAAATTTACGGAACAAGATCTGGTGACAAAGGTGGCTGTGCTAATCTTGGCGTTTGGGCCAAAAATGCGGACTCATTTGCTTTTCTTCATGATTTTTTAACTGTAAAAAAACTCAAGGAATTACTCCCAGATTTAAATCAATATAAAATTGAAAGATTTGAATTGGCTAACATAAACTCTCTTAATTTTTATATTCATGACATATTGCAAGATGGAGTATCTTCAAATGATAAAAAAGACGGACAAGCTAAATCTTTAGGTGAATATTTAAGGGCAAAAAAAGTTAAAGTTCCACAAATTATTATTGGAGATATAGGATGAAAAAATTATCTTTAGATGGTCTCATATTTAAAGCAACTGAGATAGATATTAAAAATAACATAATGAATATCACGCTTAATAGGCCTGAAAAAAAGAATGCTTTAAATAATGTAATGATGAACGAAATTAACTATGCTTTAGCTTACGCTAAACAAGAAAGATCTGTAAGAGTAGTAATTATTTCTGCAAAGGGTGATATTTTTTGTGCTGGAGCAGATTTATCAAGAAGTAAATCTGAGTCAAATGTACCAAAATTAGATGATGCTGATGATATAAGCTTATCCTTAAGACATTTATACAAACCAGTTATATGTAAAATTCAGGGTTCAGTTTTAGCCGGAGCCCTTTTGATAGTAACTAATTCGACTCATGCAATCGCAGTTAATGAAGCAACCTTCTCAGCACCTGAAATTCACAGAGGATTGTGGCCATTTATGGTTATGGCTGGATTATTTAGAGTAATGCCTAAAAGAGCCGGCCTTGATTTTATAATGCGCGGTAAACCTATTGATTCAAAAAAAGCTGAAGACTGGGGTTTAATTAACGAATCTGTAAAAAAAGAGGAACTAAATGAAAAAGTTGATAAACTAGCTAATGAGCTTGCGAGTTTAGCGCCAGAAACAATGAAATTTGGCCTAGAGGCATATGAGAAACAAGATTCAAAGAGTTTTGATGATGCCCTTCCATACTTAAAAGAACAAATAGCAAAATGCTTTGAGAGTAAGGATGCTCAAGAAGGTATAACTGCCTTTCTTGAAAAAAGAAAACCAAACTGGGATTAAATAGGAAATTATATGGACTTAAATTTTGGAAAAAAATATAAAGATTTTACAAAAGAAGTAAAAGATTTTTGTAAAAAATATAAAGGCATACATTTTATAGACTCATCAAAAGTGCCTTTATCAGGTTCATTTAAATCAGGTGAAATTAAGATGACTAGATCTGATTGGCAAAAAATTCTTATTGAAAAAGGTTATTTCGCAAGATCAATTCCTTCAGAGTATGGTGGTTATGGTGGTGAGAGCGATATTATTAAAAGTAGAATTATCGCAGAAGAGTTTGCCAAATCAAAAATACCACCTCCAATGGGTGGTCAAGGAATTGATATGCTTGTTCCAACTCTTTTAGAGCTAGGAACAGAAGAACAAAAACAAAAATACATAAAACCTACATTGCATGGAGAAATTATTTGGTGTCAGGGTTATTCAGAACCCAATGCAGGAAGTGATTTAGCAAGCCTTCAAACCAAGGGTGAGCTCATTGATGGAAATTGGGTAATAAATGGGCAAAAAATTTGGACCAGTACTGCTCAATATTCACAAATGATGTTTTGTCTGGTCAGAACTGAGCCCGATGCCTCTAAGCATGCAGGAATAAGTTATTTATTAATTCCAATGGATACTCCAGGTATTGAAATCAGGCCATTGGTTGATATGACCCTCAATGCTGGATTCAATGAAGTATTTTTTACCGACGTCACAATTCCTGAAAAAAATATTGTTGGTAAACGAGGTGAAGGTTGGGCTGTAGCAAATGCAACATTAAGTCATGAAAGAGGGTCTCTCTCAGATCCAAATGCAATGATGAATAGATTAAATTCACTTATTGATAGAATGAAAAAGGAAACTATTAATGGTGAAAAAGTCATTAATAATCCAGTCTACAGAGATAAACTTATGAAAATTCAAGGAAAAGTAATTGCTTTTCAATCAAACTCTCTTAGAGTTTTATCCGCTAAATTAAATAAAAATCAAGACGTCAAGATTGCTGCCATGATACAAAAACTTGTTGGTACAGAGTTAAGGCATGAGCTTGAAGGTTTCGCTATAGATATTATGGGCGAGCTCGGGACACTTTATGAAAATAGTCCCAACATTAGAGATGGTGGATCGTGGCAAATTGCATATATGTATTTTCTTGGATTAATAATTGGTGGGGGAACAAGCCAAATTCAAAAAAATATTATCTCTGAAAGGGGTCTTGGTATGCCAAAAGAACCAAAAGTTCAACAAGGAGCATAATATGTACTTTGGATTATCTGAAGATCAGATATTTTTTCAAGATAACGTTAAAAAATTTCTTGAAGATAATGCTCCACTAGATGTAATTAGAAAGATTGCAAATGAAGATGATAAAACAAGCAAAGAAGATCTTCATAAAGGAATTATAACTTTAGGCATCAATAACATTTTAATTCCTGAGGACAATGGTGGACTGGGATTAGATCTATTGTTTGCTACTGCGGTTTCACAAAGTCTTGGAGAAGGTATAGCTACACTACCCTTTTCAGGCTCATATGTTATGGCTCCAATAGCAATTAAATATGGTGCAAGTGAGGAGCAAAGAAATTTTTATTTAAATGAAATGTCTAATAATAATTTTAATTTTAGTATTGGTTTTTCAGAATTTTTTGGATCAAGAAATGAATCAGAGCTTAGCTTTTTAAAAAATAAAGTAAATGGCAAAACTTTTTTTGTTATGGATTTTGATTATGCAACACACATAATGGTATGCGATAAAGATGGTCAAATAGGTATTGTTTCCCTGGAATCAACTGGAATTGAAGTTGTGGATTTAATTACCGTTGATAAAACTAGAGTATTCAAAGAAATAATTTTTAAAAATACTGAGATTGATATATTAGAAAATACTTCAAGTTCAAAAGAAGCAATTGATAATGCGATTGATGCAGGCAGGATAGTAATCGCTGCTGACTCATTAGGAGCATCAAAAGCTATGTTAGATAAAGCTATTGAGTATTCAAAAGAAAGAAAACAATTTAATAGAGCTATAGGATCATTTCAGGCAGTAAAACATATGTGTGCTGAGATGGCTGCAGAGCTCGAGCCATGCTATTCAATTCTTTGGCACGCTGCACATTCTTTTGATAGCAAAGAAAAGAATAAGAAAATTATGGCATGTCATGCAAAATCTCATATTTCAGATATCTCCAAGATGGTTTCAAAAAAAGCAACAGAAGTTCACGGAGGAATGGGATTTACAGATTTACTTGGATTACATTACTGGTTCAAAAGAATTGGTGTAAATAGACAAATGCTTGGATCTCCAGAAATAGTGAGAGAAGAAGCAGCCAAGTCTCAAGGCTTATAAATATTATGATCAATTTTAGACTTTGTATTTTATTATTATGTTCTTTTGTCATTGCTGAGGAATATATAAGTATTGAGCTTAGTGATTCTAAAAAAGAACTTAGCCAAGAGATTTTTAAGAAACTTAACAAAGAACATTACATTAAAGAAATTGATAAAGATAATTTCAATGAGAGGTATTTTGAGGCAATAATTGAGAAGCTTGATAAAGAAAAGAATCTTTTTGTTGAAAAAGAAGTTCAAACATATATTAAGAAATCAAGAGATGTCATTGACGGTGATTTTGACATAGAGTTAGCTTATGAATTAATTAATCTTTATTTTGAAAGATTGACTGATTTCTTTGAATATCAAATTGAT
>CACJCN010000010.1 GCA_902591925.1 uncultured SAR86 cluster bacterium | reverse complement strand
TTGCTTCGATTGATGAGCCAGTCCAAGTTATATCTTTTTGATCAAATTCAAGTGATTCTCCTCTTGCAATCTTTAGTTGTTCGCATACTAAATCTATACCTGTAACTTCTTCAGTAACCGGATGTTCAACTTGAAGCCTTGTATTAACCTCTAAAAACCAAAATTCTTCAGTTTTATCATCAAAAAGAAACTCTACTGTGCCAGCAGATTCATATTTAATTTGTTTCGCAAGCTTAACTGCTGCTTCACCCATTTTATTTCTTACATCATCTGAAATCCTAGGAGATGGAGACTCCTCAATTATTTTTTGGTGTCTTCTTTGGATTGAGCACTCTCTTTCACCTAAGTGAACAACATTGCCTTTACTATCCCCCAAAATTTGAATTTCAATATGTCTAGATTTTTCTACATATCTTTCAATAAAGATTCTTTCATCATTAAACCCGCTTTTAGCTTCTCTTTGAGCACTGACAATAGATTCCTTTAGATCCCTTTCTTTATTTACAATTCTCATTCCTTTTCCACCGCCACCTGCGGCTGCTTTAATTAGAAGAGGGTATCCAATTTTTTTTGCCTCATTTGGTTTTGATGTCATTGGTAGAGTAGGAACATCAGCTTTAATAGCTAATTCTTTTGCTTTTAATTTATCTCCCATTACAGAGATAACATTAGGGGATGGACCAACCCAGATTAACTTTTCTTTTTTTACTTTTCTTGCAAAAGAAGCGTTCTCTGACAGGAATCCATACCCAGGATGGATTGCTTGAGCGCCAGTCATTTTAGCAGCATTAATAATTTGATCTCCATCAAGATATCCTCCATCTTCCAATCTAATTGATTCATCAGCTTGTTTTACAAATAGCGAGTCCTTGTCAGCATCAACATAAACAGCAATAGACCTTATCCCCATTTCTTTTGCAGTTTTAATAATTCTGCAAGCAATTTCGCCTCTGTTAGCGATCAATATTGAATTAAAGATCATAATCTAAATACTCCATATTCTTTTGCTCCTTCAATAACGTTATTACTTACAATTGATAGACAAAATCCAATAACATCTCTGGTATCTCTTGGATCAATAATTCCATCATCAGTCAGCATACTGCTTGCAACAAGACCATGAGACAATTTTTCAAGGTAGTCAATTACCATTGCTTTAAGTTGTTCATCAGCTTTCTCATCAAATTTTTTGCCATCTCTTTTTGCTTTTGCCTTTCTAACAATAGACATTACACCTGCCATTTGTTCAGGCCCCATAACTGCAATTTTGGCTGTTGGCCATAGGAATGTGAATCTGTTATTAAATGCTTTTCCAGACATTGCATACGTACCAGCTCCATATGATGCTCCAACAATAAACGTTATGTGCGGCACCATTGAATTTGAAACAGCATTTATAAGTTGAGAACCTTTTTTGATAATACCTTGCCTTTCAAAGTCTTTACCAACAAGAAATCCAGTTACATTGTGAAGAAATATTAGTGGGATATCTCTTTTATTACATAATTGAATAAAACTTGCTCCTTTTTCAGCAGATTGAGGATAGATAGGACCATTGTTACCAATAATTCCAACTTGATACCCATGAACTGAAGCCCAACCACATACCAAAGATGACCCATATAAAGGTTTGAATTCTTCAAATTTTGAACCATCAGTAAATCTAGCAATAATTTCCTTTATATCAACTGCAGATTTTAGATCTTCGCTAAGAATTCCCAATAACTCTTCTTTATCATGTTTTGGTTCTTCAGATACAATTTGTGGCTCTGGGCCTTTTTTTGACCAGTTCAAATGAGATACAACTTCTCTGCATATTCTAAGAGCATCCATTTCATCTTCAGCAAGATAATCAGACAGCCCAGAAACTTCAGAATGCATTTGAGCTCCACCAAGCGTTTCATCATCTGATTCTTCTCCAGTTGCCATTTTTACCAAAGGTGGACCTGCTAGAAATGCCTTTGATTGGTCTTTGATAAAAATATTGTAGTCAGACATTCCTGGTTGATATGCACCTCCGGCTGTTGATGAACCAAATACAACTGAAATCACAGGAATTCTTAATTTTGATAATTCAGTCATTTCATAGAAGAATCTTCCTGTTGATGCAAAGTGTCCTTGTTGAAGGGTTGGCGCAATTGGAGGAGTGTCACCGCTGTTATTTGAAACATTTAAATCTCCTCCAGCAGATTCAACAAAACTTATAAATGGTATTCTATTTTCTCTAGCAATTTCTTTTGCTCTTTTCCATTTTTCACCAACATAAACAGTCATTGCTCCTGCTTTAACAGTTGGATCATTAGCAAAAATTACACACTCTATTCCAGATATTATGCCTACACCTGAAACACATCCACCGCCAACGTTATAATTATTGGTCCCATAAGCAGCAAAAGGTTGAATTTCAAGAAAAGGACTGTCTTGGTCAAGAACATTCATGACTCTTTGTCTAACTGGCATTTTACCTCGTTTTGCTAAACGTTCATGATGATGCATACCTCCGCCTATTTCTGCTAAATCAAGGAGACCATCTAAAAATTTTAGTTTTTCAAGCATCATTTCTTTATTTTTAAGATACTGTTCTGACTTGGTGTCTAGATTTGTCTTAATTACCGGAGAAATATTTTCTTTTTTCATAATGTAAACCCAAATTGAACATTAATGGTAATATAATATCATTAATATTACCACTAAATAGATGTAAAATAACCATTTAAAATTTCAAAATATGATAAAAATATACGGTACAGAAAATTCTAGAGCCATGCGCCCAATATGGACTGCAGAAGAAATGGGGCTAGATTATAAATTAATCATGATGCCATTTCCTCCAAGAGTATTTATGAAAGAATATTTAGATATTAATATACTTGGAACAGTTCCATATATGATCGATGGCGACGTCAAAATGACAGAATCCGTTGCAATTTCACAATATTTTGTAGAAAAGTATGGCCCAACTGATCTTCAAGTATTACCAAATGAAGATGATTACCCGTTATATTTAAATTGGCTATTTCACTCTGATGCTACGTTAACTTTTCCGCAAACAGTAGTTTTGAGATATAAATTTCAGGAACCAGGAATTGCTGACGCTGCTGTTGAAGGATATAGCAGATGGTTTGTTTCTAGGTTGAAACTCCTTGAAAAATCCTTAGATAATAAAGAGTACTTATGCTCAAATCGTTTCACGTTAGCAGATATTTGTGTTAGTTATGCAATAAATCTTGCTGAAGCACTCGGTATTGAGCAAGCATTTAAACCAAATATTAAGAGGTGGTCTGATAATTTATTTTCAAGACCTGCTTTTATTAAAAGTAAGAGTTATAAATATGAACCAGAAAGTTAAAATCTTAAATTACTTAATACTAGTTTTGTTAATAACTCCATATGTAGGTGCAAGTAAAACCTCGCATGTTGAAACAATTTATCTGGGATCAGGTTGCTTTTGGGGGGCTGAAAAGGGCTATGAATTAATGGATGGAGTTATCAATGCAGAATCTGGCTATGCAAATGGATATGGCATAAAACCAAATTACAGATCTATAATTCAGTTTAAAAATAAGTATAACGAAAAGAATTTTGCGGAAGTAGTGAAAGTAACTTTTAATAGTAATGCCATATCTCTTGAAAATATATTAAAACACTTTTTTGAGACTCATGATCCTACTCAACATAACAGGCAGGGCAATGATATAGGTACTCAATATAGATCAACAATTCTTTTTCAAAATGCATCTCAGAAAGAGCTCGCAGAAAAGATTATAGCTGAATACCAAGCTCTTCTAATTGAGGGAGGTTATGGAAAAATTAGGACCAAGCTGGAGCCTTTAGATAACTTTTATCTTGCAGAAGAATATCATCAGGATTATTTAAAAAAGAATCCTAATGGCTATTGCCCAGACCTATCAACAGGAATTGTTTTTAACGATGAAGAAAAAATTTTCGAAGATAATGAATATCTTCTTACGGGAAAGCAAATATTAGTTCTAGACTCTCAAAATTATTGTCCTTACTGTGAAAAATTTAAGGATGATGTAACTAATAGCTATAAAGGAAGCATCCCCTTGAGCTATAGAACTTCTGACCAGTTACATGGCCTTGAAATTAAATCTCCTACCTGGGCTACTCCATCTTTAATTTTTCTAGAAAATGGAAAAGAGATTTTTTCGTATCAGGGATACATAAATCAAAAAGATTTTTATCAATTATTGGGTAAATTTAAATTAGGAAATTCAGAGGCATATAACGTCGCATTTAACAAAGGAACTGATGCACGCTTTTGCAAAGAATATCAAATTTTTAAAAATACACCAGATGGTATCTTTATAGATAAACTCAGTGGAGAACCTCTTTTTGATACAAGAAATAGATTTGTCTCAAGGTCTGGTTGGTTATCTTTCACGAAACCTGTTGATGGATCTGTATATGAACTTCCTGATAATAGTTACGGTATGAAAAGGACTGAAATAAGATCAGTTTCCTCGGATATACATTTGGGACATGTATTTGATGATGGTCCAAATGGTATGCCAAGATATTGTATCAATGCTACCGTATTGGAATTTAAACCAAGAAACGAAATTTCTTAGTAGCTAGCTCCATACCCATATTCGTATGTAGGATTCGATGTATCATCAGGCATATCCTCTTTTTGATTCAAAACAGATTCCATTGAGGATGGTATCTCAAAAGGTAATCTGCCTGAAGGATTGAATTGCCCATATAAGCCCTCAAATATTACGCTATCTTCAACACCAAATGTTCCAATCAAGCCTGAAACACTTTCTTTGATATTAGCTAGAATTGCAGGTCTATTTAAATCAACAACTACAATTAAATCTTTATCTTTTGAATATTTTTTGACTTTATATAAGATTTCTTCATTGAAATTTAAATCTCCATTTGGGAATAAGGTACTTAAGAAGTTATCAAATGCTCTATTTAAACCAGATTCTTGATTACCATTAAACACAGTGTGAATATACATTATTACAATATCTGCATCTTTGGTTTTTTCCACCAATGTCCCAAATTGACCTGCTATATTTTTATCAAGTCCATCAACAAATATTTTTGTATTTTGTTTTAAGGGAAGCACTCCATTATTTTCAAGCAAAACAATAGAACGTCTTTGTGCCTCTATTCCTGCTTCAATATTCTCAATTGTATTAACTCTTTTGTTAATAATATCCTCATCAACATAAGGATTATCAAACAAACCTAATTCAAATTTATTTATTAAAATTTTTCTAACTGATTCGTTAACCCTTTCTTCAGAAATATGACCATCTTTAACTAAATTTATTATATGTGAGGGATCATTTTCACCTCCATATTGATCAATTCCTGCTTCTAAAGATTTTTTATATCTTTCTTTTATGGATAGACTGTCCACACCCCAATGTCTTCCAGTAATTACTCCCCAATCTGAGCATATTACTCCATTGTACCCAAGTTCATTTCTTAATAAATCAGTAAGAACATATTTGTTAAAAGCCATTGCAACTTCCTCATTGGTTTGCCCAACAGGGATTCCATAGTATGGCATGATGACCTTTAAATTATTTTTGATAGCTTCTTTGAAAGGAATTAAGTGGTAATTAAAATTATTGCCAGGATATATTTGATTGCGCCCACTAAAAAGATGAGCATCTAAACCATCCTCTTGAGGACCTCCACCTGGAAAATGCTTCACCATAGTTAGAACACTATCATTGTTAATATCTTTTCCTTGAAATCCATCCATGTATGCAAGGGTCATATCGCTTGATAAATACGCACTTGAACCAAAAGTACCAAAATTTCTCGCCCATCTTGGATCTGTTGATAAATCTGACATAGGATGCAAGGCTGTTCTAATTCCAACAGCAAGATATTCTTCTCTAGCAACCTCCGCAAATCTTCTTACTAAATTTGGATCTTGTGAGGCAGCAAAACCTAACTGAGAAGGCCATTTTGAAAATCCATCTACTGAAAATGATGCAATCCCACCACCTCTAGGTACTTCATGTATTGGATCAGAGCTTATAGTTATAGGTATACCTAACCTTGTTCTTGATGCAATTTTTTGTAAATAATTTATCTTACTACCTAATTTAACAGGACTTGGATTTCCGTAAAGATTAAAATGAGTAATATTGTCTTCAACAATATGAGATTCAGTTAATTTGTTTCCTCTAATTGCAACCTCATAAAGGAACATTAGCAAATCTGGTTCTAAGATAAATGGAGGGTGAAACATCTGACCAACTTTTTCCTCAAGAGTCATTTTACTCAA
>CACJCN010000009.1 GCA_902591925.1 uncultured SAR86 cluster bacterium | reverse complement strand
CTTTTTACTATTACAAAAATAAGATAATGAAAATTTTAATAATGGGCCTTCCAGGAAGCGGTAAGACCTATCTAGCAAAAAGAATGCAACCTATTCTTAAAGCTGCATGGTATAACGCAGACATTGTAAGAGAAATGGCAAATGATTGGGATTTCTCACCTGAAGGAAGAATTAGGCAAAGCTTTCGAATGAAAAACTTAGCAGATTTTGAAAAAAATCAAGGAAGAATAGTTATTTGTGATTTTGTATGTCCAACTAGAGAAACAAAAAAGAATTTTAATCCAGATATTACAATTTGGATGAATACAATAAAGTCAGGTAGATACGAGGACACAAATAAAATGTTTGAGATACCTTCGGAAGTTGATTACGAAATTATTGAAATGAATGATACAAACCATGACATAATTTCAACTAAAATTTTAGAAGATGTTTGATTGGAAAAAACCCACTGTTCAAATGCTTGGTCGATGGCAACCTTGGCATGCAGGCCATCAAGAACTTTTTAAAAGATGTATAAAAAAGACTGGTCAAGTAATCATTCAGGTGAGAGATGTTGAAGGAGCTTCTGGAGGTGAAGGACAAGACGATAA
Source organism: uncultured SAR86 cluster bacterium (assembly GCA_902591925.1). Taxonomy (GTDB): domain Bacteria; phylum Pseudomonadota; class Gammaproteobacteria; order Magnimaribacterales; family D2472; genus SAR86A. The sequence goes on along the minus strand of CACJCN010000009.1, from coordinate 15,603 downwards.
TCCATTTTCATGGGAAGAGGTTTGTAAAAATATCCAAGAGAATCTTAAAAAAGACGGTTATGAAAGAGGTATTGAATATGAACTTATGTTAGTTCCAAATATAACCAATATAACTTTTGGTAGAGGAGTAGGTTATGTATTTGAAGAAGAAGTTTTTAGTGATGAAATAAAAGATATTAGTGCAACAAAAATAAGAGAAGATTTGAGAAAAAAGGGAAAACTCTAATCACTCTAGTTTAAAAGTTAGGCCAGCATTATCCTCTAATCTCTTGATAAGTTTTGTGCCCATTGAGGATGCTGAAGTATAGATACCACCCTTAAGATCATCACATTCTTTCACAAGACATACAGCACTTTCTGTGATCATTTTTGAAGTTGATCCATAGCCTGGATCCATATCTCCTGTAACTGAAACATGAATACTTTTATCATCAATATCGCCACAAAATAAAAGATCATAATTTCCATTTTCTCTTGATTCTCTAGATGGTCCCTCACCTGGTTGTGGTGCATTACTAAGAGGATTTGATTTAGATATAAAGTCTGCAGCTGCCTTTCCCTCATCTCCAGTGCCTTGAATCCACATTTCGTTATAACAAAAATCCTCTCCATAAATATGATCCATTAATGCATTAGATCTATGTATATTTTTTGTATTTATCGGTGCCATAAAAAATGGAGCTACCCATAAATCAAGTTTTTCATCATATACAGGTTTATTATCAGCAGGTTGGTCTGGTCCAATAAATCCATTAGAAAGAGCAAATGGATTAGCTAAAACAGCAAATAATTCAGGTTTTTTCTTTTAATGCAGACATAGTTGCACCTAAAGATGCCGCAGTCCCGCCAGAAAACTCACCATTCATGGCTCTGACTCTACCTCTTACATTTGGCGCAGGTTTATTGAATCTTTTAATAATTTCATTTTGTAAAAACAATACTCCAAGGTCAAAAGGAATGCTATCAAAGCCACACGAAAACACTATTCTAGAACCTGATTCTTTTGATATATCGCTTAATTCATTAATTTTTTCATGCATCCATCCTGGCTCACCACATAAATCAACATAATCAGTCCCAGATTTTGCACAGGATTCAATAATATTGTTTCCATAAAGTTGATACGGGCCAACAACTGTCAAAATACACCTTGTTTTTGAGACAAGATTTTCAACACTAGTTTTATCATTACTGTCTGCAGTAAAAAGACAAATATCATCTGGAACATTCTTTGATTTTGCGACTGATTTAAGTTTTTCTAAATTTCGTCCTGCAAGTGCCCATTTTATTTCAGGATTACCTAAATATCTTTCAACTAAGTACTCAACTACAAGTTTTCCTGTGAAACCTGTTGCTCCGAAGACTATAAAATCATATTTTTTAGTTTCACTCATATTCAAATCCTATATAAAAATGCATTCGAGGATTATAATATATACAAAAAATATATAGATTAATAATGTTAAGTAAAATATCAGAATTTTTTAGAGTAATTGGTGAGCTCAAGTATATTATCCCGCTTTTACGATATAAATTCCCTGACCCCGATGACAACGAATCTTTAGCTCACACTTTTGAAAGAACTGTTTCAAAATTTGGTTTGAGAAATTTTATATATTTTGAAGAAGAAACTTGGACTTACTCTGAAGTAAATCAACAGGCAAACATTTTAGCTAAAAAACTCTTAGATGATGGAGTATCGCATGGAGACAGAGTGATTTTATTTATGGAGAATCGTCCTGATTTCGTTATAAGCATAATCGCTCTAAATAAGATTGGTGCTATAGGTGTTTTGATTAATACAAGTTTAACCGGGAAACCCTTAATTCATTGTATTAATTCATCTGATTCGAAAAAATGCATTGTTGGTGCAGAGCTTGCTGATCCCCTTGAAGAAGTTTTATCAGAGATAAATATAGCTGATAAGACTGACATATACTGGGTTGCTGATGGAAACAAGTACAGATGTCCAGATTGGTCTTTAGATTTAAAAAATACTTTGGATAATTCTAGTGAAATACAAGTGACTATTTCAGATAAGGTTACAGCAAAAGATACTGCTTTTTATATTTTCACATCTGGTACAACTGGCGTTCCTAAAGCTGCATTGTTTCCAAACTCCAAGATTATTGCTGCATCTGTGAATATTGTAAAAGGTGGTTACAGATTGAATGAGAAAGATTGTATGTATAATTGCCTGCCTTTGTATCACTCTACTGGCTTAATGCTAGGACTATGTGCATGTATTCAAGCTGGAGCAGCAACCTTTATTAGACGCAAATTTTCAGCATCAATGTTTTGGGAAGAAGCAAAGAAATTTAATACTACTGCTTTTGTCTATGTTGGAGAACTTTGCAGATATTTAAGCTTTCAAAATCCCACAGATAATGAACAAAATAATCCTATATCTAAAATGGTTGGTAATGGTTTAAGGCCAGATTTGTGGGATTGTTTTAGAAATAGATTTAATGTGAATAGAATTATTGAAATCTATGGGGCCAGTGAAGGAAATGCGTTGTTTATGAATCTTTTAAATAAGGATCAAACAATTGGAATGACAAATGCAAAAGTAGGTATTTTTGAATATGATGTCGCTGAAGATAAGCTCGTAAAGGATAGCAATGATAAATATGTGGAAGTTGAAAAAAATCAACCAGGACTTCTTCTTGTTGAGATTGGACCAAATGCAGTTTATAACGGTTACACAGATAAAAAAGCCAGTGAAGAGAAGGTAATACATGACGTTATGGTAGAGGGTGATAGATGGTTTAATACTGGAGATTTAGTAAAAACAATGGACGTTGGTTTTTCCCTTGGAAGAACACATTATCAATTTGTAGACAGAGTTGGAGACACATTTAGATGGAAATCTGAAAATGTTTCAACAAATGAAGTTGCAGAAATTTTAAATGGTTATGATCAAGTTAACATGGCTAATGTCTATGGTGTAAAGGTTGCAAACAGTGAAGGACGTGCCGGCATGGTCGCTTTTAATTGTGATCTTGCAAAATTTAATTGGGAAGATTTTTCAGATTTTGTCTCTCAAAAATTACCTAGTTATGCACAACCAGTTTTTGTGAGAATAATTGAAGAATTAGAAACAACAGGTACATTTAAACTTAAAAAGAACGATCTTAGAGAAGAAGCCTTCCATCTTGATAGAGTGAAAGATGATCATGTTTATGTAAAAAAACCTGGTGCAAAATTATACGAAAGGCTTGATAATAATTTTTATGAAATTATTCAGTCTGGAAACTCAGGTTTTTAATACTATTTAATGTTGCTATCAATTAATACAGCTATTAAAAGTGCTGGTTCATCTCCGTTATTTACCCAAGCATGATTTGTACCCCTTTGAACAACTACATCAAATGGTTTTAGATCAACCTCTTCATTATCTAAAATTAGTGTGACGTCTCCTTTAAGTAGAATAATATAATCAATAGTTTCAGTTTTATGCATTGCAGGATGCTTTCTTGTATCAACTCTATGATGTCCAGCACCTATTTTTTCAAAAGCATCTGCTGCTAATTCTTGTAATATTTCCTCAGGAACTCCCTCGGGAAGTGGATTAATTTGAAAATACCTAAATTTTGTACCTCCATCTGGAGGAGACAAAATAATATCTTGATCTGCCCTATCAAACTCATCAGTAGAGATAACGTCCTTCCCATCTGTATTCCATATCTCAAATAAACCACCAACATCCTCACCAATAGATCTTGCAGGAGGACCCTCAAAAGTTACAACTGATTCACCTTTTTCATTATGTCCTGTAATTATTCTTCTCATATTAGCTCCTCATACTTTTTAATTTATTTCTAATCTCCAAAATTCTTTCATTGCTTTGAACATCTCGCCAATCCAACAGATTATTATTCTTTAATATTGAAAGTTTCTCAGACTGTCCAATATTATTGTCATCCATAAAGTTAATAGTATCTAAAACTCCATGTCTGTCATTACAAATCAAGGCCATATCACACCCTGCATCTAATGCTTGTTTAGTTTTTTTTGAACAATTTTTATCTCCTGAACCTTTCATTGAGAGATCATCACTAAAAATTAAACCTTTGTATTGCAATTTATCTCTTAAAATATCCTCAAGCCAAATTTTTGAATAGCTTGGTAATTTTTTATCAACTTCTGGAAATAAAACATGAGCACACATAATTACATCTAATTTATCTTTAAGCTCACTATAAGGTTTAATATCTTCATGTAATAAATCCTCTAAGCTTCTTTGATCTTCAACTAATTCAAGATGGCTGTCCTCATAAACTCCACCATGGCCAGGAAAATGTTTTCCAGTTGATTTCATTCCTGCCTCATGCATACCACCAATATAAAGTGATGAAAATTCAATAACCTCTTTAACATTTTTTGAAAAAGCTCTATCGCCAATAATGCTTGATTTACTCTCATCGATATCTAAAACTGGGGCAAAGTTTAAATCAATGCCAACAGCCTTAAGCTCGGTAGAAGTTAACCAAGCAACATCATGAAATATCCTTTTATCATTTTCTTTTACAGCATACGAAGTTAAGCTTTGCATAGATGGTATTGTTGTAAAGTCCTCATGAAATCTTTGTACACGTCCACCCTCTTGATCAACAGATATAATGATGTTTTTTTTGATGTCATTAACTTCACTTATTAGATTTTGTAGTTGTTCAATAGACTCATAATTTCGAGAAAAAAGTATTAATCCGCCAACATTTTTATTTGATAAAACAAATATGTCTTCTTCAGATAGAGATAAACCCTCTATATCAATCATTAATCTGCCATACAAATTACTCATAATTAATAAATGTCTTTATTAGGAAACCTTTTTCTTTAATTAGTTTACTTCCACCAAGCGAAGATAAATCGATTACAGAAAGGATTAAAATATTTTTGTTTTTTACATTAAAGTTTTCAGTCAATAGTTCAGCACAAGCTATAGCTGTTCCTCCAGTTGCAACTAAGTCATCAACAATTACTATTTTTTGATTCTCATTTATATCTGTAATTTTTTGAATTTCAATTGAAGTGCTTCCATATTCAAGATCAAATTTTTTTTTGTATGTTTCATTTGGTAGCTTTCCAGGTTTTCTTGCTAAAACAAAAGGAAGCTCCAAATCTCTTGCGATTGTTCCAGCAAAAATAAATCCTCTACTTTCAATACTTGCTACTACATCAGCTCCAAAATCTTTAGTTACTTTTGTTAACTCATCACAAGTTTTTTTAAAAGCTTCAGGTGTTTCGATGAGACTTGTTATGTCTCTAAATTTAATGCCGTCTATTGGAAAGTTATTAATAGTTCTAACAAATTTTTTTAGATCTAGAGGATCACTCATTTATCTTTCCAATCAGGATCACGTTTTTCTATAAAAGAGTTGATGCCTTCTTCTGCGTCCTCCATCATCATATTTTGAGTCATAACTTTTGATGTGAAGTCATAAGCATCCTCGAGACTTAATTGAGCTTGTTTATGAAAAGCCTCTTTTCCAATTTTTAAAACAGATTGAGATTTTTTTGAAATCTTTTCAGCAAGAATTAAAACTGATTCTGAAAGCTTCTCTTTTGGAACATAGTCGTTTATTAAAGATATACTTTTTGCTTCTATAGCATCTATCATTTCGCCAGTAAGTAACATTTTCATTGAGTTCTTTTTACTTATACTTCTTGTAAGCGCAACCATTGGTGTTGAACAAAACAAACCTATGTTTACACCTGGAGTTGCAAATTTTGCTGTCTCAGATGATATTGCTAAATCACATGATGCAACTAACTGGCATCCTGCTGCAGTTGCTATACCATCGACTTCGGCAATCACTGGTTTTGGAGATTGAGCAATTAATTGCATCAATGATGAGCAAAGTTTAAATAAATCATTCAAATCAGATTTTTTATTGTCTTTGTCCTTAGAAAGTTTTTTAATTTCTTTTAAATTATGGCCCGAACAAAAAACATTTCCCTGTGAAGCAATTATTATCACTCTAATACCATTATCTATTGAGGCATTCTCTATGACGCTTATCAAACTCTCCATCATTTGAGTGGATAATGCATTTTTGTTTATAGGATCATTAAGCGTTAAACGCAATATACCTTTTTTAAGTATTTCTGCGTTAAGAATGTTTTCTTGAGGATTGTTCATAAAATTATTAAATGTCATATATTTCTAATAGTCCAATTTAATTTTCTAAAACTTTTTTTGGGCACTCATTCATAACAAATGTTACTCCAGCATTTTTAGCAATAGTTTCAGATTTCTCATCAATAATTCCTTCTTGTGTCCATATTATATTTATTCCTGCTTTGATTGAATCTTCTGTTATTTTCAAAACATGATCTTTTGCACGAAAAATATCTACCATATCAATTTTTTTATTTATCTCACTTAAATCTGAAAAGCACTTTTTACCATAAATTTTATTATCTTTTTCTTTTGGGTTTATTGGAAAAACCTCATAACCTCTCTCGATTAAAAATTTTATAACCTTATTACTATCTCTTGACGGGTTAGAGCTTGCCCCAATAACAGCAATACTTTCAACTTTGGATAAAATTGATTTTAGGATTTCCTTATTCAATTTAGACTTCTTACAAATTTTCTAACTTTTTGCATATGTTTATCAAAGTCTTTTTTTTCCATATTTGGAAGAATTGAATAAAATCTTAAATATTTTGTCTTAAGCCCGCCTAATTGAAAAACAGATTTTTTAAGTCTTCTATAGGGGATATTATCAAAAAGAGAAAAATTGAAATAACTTATCATTGGTCCGCCATATGTCATGGAAACTATTCCAATTTTGTTTTTCATAGCGCCAGCAACTGGATATCCATAATTACCAAAAAATTTACTATCAGGCATTATTGATTTATATGAAAAAAACCATGTTGGATGAAGAACCCAGTCAATCCAATTTTCGAGAATAATATTCATTCTTAAATTATGGCAAGCACTTATTAAAAACATTGCATCCGCCTTTTCAAGCCTTTTTCTATAATCAAGAACTAGTTTTGGAGGTGGATTTATATCACTTCTGTAAAACGGTAATTGTTCATTTTCATCATAAAGATTAATTAAATCAATCTCATGCCCACTCTTTGTTGCTTCATCAATAAATGTATCTCTTATACAGGCGTTGAAAGAATTCTCAGTATTAAAATGACCAAAAACTACACAAATTTTCATTTTTTATAAGCTTGAGTCTTACTCATTACCAAATATAGTGTTGTGAGTATTATTTACTCTTACAAACGTTGTGCATTTAGAGAGTGTTTTTAATTTATTAGCGCCGACATAAGTACAGGCTGATCGAATACCACTCAAAATGTCTTTAACAGTATCATCTGCTTTTCCACGATAATTCACCTCAACTGTTTTGCCCTCTGTACCCCTATATTCATTATGATTTCCATGTTTACTCATAGCGGATTCTGAAGCCATTCCATAAAATTTCATTACTCCGTCTTCTATTTGACCTTCACATTCATCGTGACCAGCTAAAATACCACCAATCATTACAAAGTCTGCTCCACCTGCAAATGCTTTTACAATATCACCTGAACTAGTGCAGCCACCATCTGCAATGATATGAGCATCAAGACCGTGTGCGGCATCTGCACATTCAATGACAGCACTAAGTTGTGGATAGCCAATTCCTGTTTTGATTCTTGTTGTACAAACTGATCCAGGGCCGATACCAACTTTTACTATGTCAGCACCTGCGAGAATAAGCTCTTGTGTCATATCAGCAGTAACAACATTTCCTGCAGCAATTGTTGCATTAGGGCACTTATCTCTAAGTTTTTTTACAGCATCAACAAATTTAATTGTGTAACCATTTGCAACATCAAGGCCAATAAAGCCAGATGACATTTTTGATAATCTATTAATATCATCTATTCCTCCAAACCAACAAATATTAGCTTCTCCTTTTTTAAATTTATTTGAGTTTTTTTGTAGATAATGTTTTGCGGGACAAGTGATTAGATTATTTTTTGAGAGTATTTTATGCATTGCTGGAGTTCCAACAGTGTCCATATTTGCTGACATTATTGGAATGCCAGTCCACTTTCTTTTGCTCCAAAGAAATCTATGAGTGCGCTTAAGGTTAACTTCGCCTCTAGAACTCATTGTAGACCTTTTAGGCCTAATCAAAACATCAGAATAATCTAATTTAATATCTTCGTTAACTAACAAAACAAAAATCCCCTAATACCTAATACTTTATATCATTAGAACGATCTTTAAAAATATTTTGCAAATTTTTTTTATTCGTTTAAAAACCAATCCGATTTATATCGTGATCTTGGATTATCTTTGATGTAAAAGAACCCTTCTTCAGTAAGATGAAATTCTTTAAAACAATTTAATTTTCTGCCAGCAAACTCACTCTCTGCAGATTCTACTACCATAAAAAAAAATGTTTCATACTCTGGAAAATCTTTGGTATTGAATACAAGTTGTTCACCACTACAATTATAAACTTCATCACCAAAAGCTGTGAGAAAGGCAAATATATTATTTTTACCATCAATTAAATCAAAAACTTGAACTTCTTGATCGCGCATATATCTCTCAGTTTCATTCACTCTTACATAATGAAACAATCCGTCGCTAATATTTGAAAAAACAAATACTTTTCCTTTTCTTAATTCAGGGTCGTTGAGTTGATCTAAAATTATTTGAGCATTTCCTTCATTTTCAATGTCACTTTGAATTCCAAGTTCGTACTCCAACGAACTGCAAGAAAACAAGAGTACCAAGATAGATGACATGTATATGTATTTCATAATACTCAGAATATTAAACTGTTAATAAAACTTTTACTTAAGTCCTGCAAAAATTCACTACCACCGTTTCTAGGATTATTTATTTGTTTTAGGAACACTTTTTCATTTACTTCAAAATCTTTGAAACATGAGAATGTGCGAATAGTGCTATCAAATCCTTGCTGTATAATAAAATAGTAAGTCTCAACCTCAGGAAATATCCGTGTATTAAAAGTGTATGGTTGCTTATCACAATTGCTGGACTCACCACCTGAAATTCTCCCTAAGTTTTTGACACTATTTTGCCCATCTTTCAAATCAAAAATTTGAGTTTCTGTGTGTTTTATTTTCCGTACTTCTCCATTAACTCTAATATTCAATGGAATAGGATCCATATGATTAGAAAAAACAAATATTTTTCCTTTTTTTAATTCAGAGTCAAAAAGTTCTGGAATAACTATTCTTTGGTCAACAACAGGAGTTGCGCATGATGAAATAAAAAAAATGGTTAAGATCAATGTAATGGTCTTCATTTAAATTACTTCTAAAATTATAAAAACAATTCAAAGAATATAACAAATAATTCGTTTAGAAAATTCTTAATTTTATTTATAAAAAATTAACATTTTATTTACTATGTCTTTTGGATAATTTAGGAGCATAAATATTTACACCCAAATAATTTCTTACAAAGTATTGTCCAATAATAGGAGTAATAGAAATCATTATGATCCACCAGTAAATATCTTGTTTCCTTAAGAGATAAATAACTATAGTGATTGCAACAAAATCACAAATATTAAAAAAACATCAACCCAAAAATATTTATTCTTACTCATTTTGTCACTCCCACTCAATTGTAGCTGGAGGTTTACTTGAGATATCATAAACAACTCTGCTGACCTCCTCTATCTCATTTACAATTCGATTTGAAACATTTTCTAAAAATTCATATGGAAGATGAGCCCATCTTGCAGTCATAAAATCAACTGTTTCAACAGCTCTCAAACCAATTACTTCAGCATATCTCCTTTCGTCTCCAACAACTCCAACAGATTTTACAGGAAGTAAAACAGTAAATGCTTGACTAACTTTGTCATACAGGCCTTCCCTAATTAGCTCTTCAATAAAAATACTATCTGCTTCTTGCAAGATTGATATTTTTTCTTTAGTAATTTCACCAATTATTCTTACGCCTAATCCTGGTCCTGGAAAAGGATGTCTTTCAAGCATTTCTTTTGGAATTCCAAGCTCAATACCCATGTTTCTAACCTCATCTTTAAAAAGATCTCTAAGGGGTTCAACAAGATCAAGTTTCATTTCATCAGGTAATCCTCCAACATTATGATGAGACTTAATAACTCTTGCCTCATTTGATTCTGAGCCAGAAGATTCAATAACATCTGGATATATTGTTCCTTGAGCTAAAAACTTAATATTTTTTAATTTAATGGCCTCTGAATCAAAAATATCTATGAATGTTCTTCCTATAACTTTTCTTTTTTGTTCTGGATCATCAATATTCTCAAGATGTCTAAGAAAAACGTCCTGACTATCTGATTTAATTACATTAAGATTCATATTGTCTTTAAAGGTTTTCATGACTTGGGTAGCCTCACCTTTTCTTAAAAGTCCATTATCAACAAATACACAGGTTAAACTCTTGCCAATTGCCTTGTGAAGAAGAGCTGCAGTTACAGATGAATCAACTCCTCCAGATAAACCCAATAAAACTTTGTCTTTTTTCACAATTTCTTTAATTTCCTTTATACGTTGGTCAATAAGATCATCAATTTTCCAATCAGCACAAGCATGACATATATCAAATAAAAAATTTTCTATTATTATTTTTCCATCATCTGTATGAGTTACTTCTGGATGAAATTGAATTGCATAAATTGGAAGTTTTTTATGCTGCATCGCTGCAATAGGTGCAGTCGAGGTAGATGCTAACAATTCGTAATCATCAGGAAGATCTTGAACTTGGTCCCCATGACTCATCCACACATTTGTTTTTTTATTGAGTTTATTAAATAATCGTGAATCTGAAACAATTTCTAATTCTGCATGTCCAAACTCTTTATGAGCAACTGATTCAACATGACCCCCCATTTGTTCTGCTAATGTTTGCATACCATAACATATCCCTAGAATAGGAATATTTAAGTCAAAAATACATTGTGGTGCTCTAGGAGTATAACTTTCGGTTACTGAATTGGGTCCACCTGAGAGAATGATTCCTTTAGGATTTAAATCTTTTATTTTATTCTCATCAATATCCCAAGGATATATTTCAGAATAAACATTACTCTCCCTCACCCTTCTCGCTATTAATTGAGTATATTGTGATCCAAAGTCTAGAACTAAAATTGTATCAATGCTTTTATTATTAACCGATAGCTTTTGCATCTATAAGCTAGCTTCTCTGATAATTTGGAGCTTCTTTTGTAATCATAACATCATGAACATGGCTTTCTGCCATTCCAGCATTAGTAATTTCAATAAACTGGCTCTGTTGTTGCATTTCATCTATATCCTTACAACCAATATAACCCATGCTCTGCCTCAATCCACCTTCCAATTGATTAATTACATTTATAACTAATCCTTTATAAGGTACTCTTCCCTCAATGCCTTCAGGAACTAACTTATCAGATTCTACATCCTCTTGAAGATACCTATTTGCATCATTTCTTTCTGTCATTGCTCCAATAGATCCCATACCTCTATATGTTTTGAAACTTCTTCCCTGAAAAAGCTCAACTTTACCAGGCGCTTCTTCTGTTCCTGCAAAAAGACTACCTAACATTACAGAATCTGCACCTGCGGCAATTGCTTTAGCAATGTCACCAGAAAATCTTATCCCACCATCTGCAATAATATTCACATTACTTTTTTTAAGTGCTTCTTTTATTTCAAGTATTGCTGTGACCTGTGGCACCCCAATGCCTGCAATTATTCTTGTTGTACATATTGAACCCGGGCCCATCCCAACCTTGACAGCATCAACTCCTGCTTTCATTAACTCTAATGCAGCATCTGAAGTAGCAATATTACCACCAATAATTTCAACTCCTTTAAAGGCATCTTTAACTGCTTTTATTGTCTTAATTACATTTTTTGAATGCCCGTGAGCACTATCTATAACAAAAACATCTACACCTGCTTTAAACAATGCCTCTGCCCTTATTAAAGTATTTTTTTCAGTACCAATGGCTGCAGCCACTCTCAGCCTGCCCGATTCGTCTTTAGTTGCATTAGGATGTTGTGCAGACTTTTCAATGTCTTTCATTGTTACAAGTCCTGTAAGATCATTATTTGCATCAACAACCAAAATCTTTTCGATTCTGTTCTTGTACATAAGTTGCATTACATCATTTTGGGAAAATCCTTCATTTACTGTTACTAGTTTATTAAGCGGTGTCATTATTGATGCTACATCTGAATCCATATCCTCTGCATATCTGAAATCTCTTCCAGTGACAATTCCTTGTAATTTTCCGTCATCAACAACTGGCATTCCTGAAATACTTAGTTCACTTGTAAGTTTTTTTAATTCTCCTATAGAACTTGTTGATGATATCGTTACAGGATCTCTAACAATGCCACTTTCATATTTTTTAACGGTTTTTACCTCTTGGGCCTGATCCTCAATTGAGTTATTTTTGTGGATTACTCCAATGCCGCCAGCCTCGGCTAGAGAAATTGCCATCCTAGACTCTGTTACTGTATCCATAGCTGCAGATAGAAGCGGCATCTTTAAAGAAATATTTTTTGTGAGACTTGATGAAATGTTTACATCACTTGGAAGTATGTCGCTATAACGGGGAAGGAGAAGGACGTCATCGAATGTTAACGCTTTATATTTTAATTTTTCCATGGGAGATTATAACTAAACCAAAAAAGAAAAAAAAGGTCATTACATATTAACGCTTCTTAATATCTGAGATTAGGTCTGCTAGTTCTGGTTTATTTTTTTCAATTTCATCTATAGTAAGTCCCTCAAGTTCATGAGGAAAAACTAGCCATTTATCAGTTTCGTGGATATAAAAATCTGGCTTATTGTTTGTTAAATTTTTTTCAGGTTTAAAATACGGTGTTGCCACTTTAATTTCGGGTGTGTTTTTTTTACATGCTGTTTTGATGTCATTTATAACCTGTTCAATAGAATGGCCAGTATCATGAACATCGTCAACAATTAATAGCCTGTCATGAGATTCCAGTTTTCTAATTACATAATTTAAGCCATAAACCTGAACTTTTTCTTTTTTGTTATCAATACCAGAGTAATAAGATGTTCTTATGGCAATGTGATCAGATTTAATATCAAGAAAGCTTAAAAACTCTTGGACAGCAATACCTATTGGAGCACCACCGCGCCATACACCAATAATATAGTTGGGAGCATAACCACTTTTGTATACATTCCATGCAAGTTGAAATGAATCTTTAAGAAGATCTTCAGATTTTATGAACAATTTATCCATTTCTGAAATATGATTAAAATACTAACTAGATTATAGCTTTTTAATCAATCAAAATCAGAAATCGTAGCTTAATCTTGTCATAAACTGCCTCGGAGGAATAAATTCTTGCCCTGTAGCAGCAACACCAAACACATCAGTCATTGATGAATTCATGCCATCTTCGTCACCAGCATTTAGAAGCATAAAATCAACACCAAGATTATTATTAAAATCTAATCCTACAGTAATGTTAAAAACCGAGTACCCAGGAACAACGTCTACAACTGGATTATTTGAAACACGCTGCATAAATTCTGATCTGTTTATGTATTGAAATATAGCAGTCAAACTATTTCCAGAAGATAAAACTGTTTCATAAGTAAAAGTAGCGTCAGCTGTAAAATCTGGAGTTTTTGCAAGCTCGTTACCCTTTACATTTTCTCTTAAACTATAACGAATATCCTCTTCACCAAAAAAGTATCCAAATGCAAGAACATTATCTAGAACATCATAGTCAGCAGAAACCTCAGAATCGATAGAAGCTAAATTCATATCAAAGCTTAGGTTATCTGATATTAAAGCTGTAAATTCTACTTCAACTCCAGACATTTCAGATTCAGGTATATTTGCAACACCACCTCTGTAAACATCTGGATCAGTGGCTTGAAATTGTAAATTTTCATAATCATAAGAAAAAACAGCTATATTTGCTCTAGCCCTACCATCATAAAAATCAGTTTTAATACCAAATTCCATAGAGTCTACAGTTTCTGGCTCAAAGGTTTCATAAACCATTGCTGGTGCATTATCTCCCTCATAACCATAAGTTAAGTTTGTTCCTCCAGGTTTATATCCAGCAGTAAATGAACCGTAGACCATTGTATCGGCGTTTACGTCAATTTCTAGAGCAACTCTTCCAGATGTTTCATCTGAACTATTTTTTAAGTTATCGCATGTGGTAAAAAAGAAGTTCTTTACACAAGCTGTTACTTCGTCTTCTGTATATCTCAATCCAGAAATTAATCTAGTAGTCTCTGATATGCTATAAGTAGTCTCACCAAAAATTGAGACTGACTCTCTGTTTGGAAATGCATCTGTTACAAAATCAAATTCAGCAGCAAATGGATTACCACCGACTGTGAAACAATAATCACTTCTTGCAAAAGGCTCACTACATTCATACTGAATTTCACCATTTTGATCATTATCTACATAACCTCTAATATGATTTTCAATTTCGTGGTCAAGAAAGAAAGCTCCTACTGTCCAATCAAGCTTTCCTCCAAGAGCAGGTTCATTAGAAACTAAATTAATTTCGAAGGTTGTTGTTTCAACTAGAGATGTTTCGGGTCTAAACTCTGCCATTGGATAATACGGACCACTGTAGATATATGGCAAAGCAGGAATAGCCTGAACAATTTGGTCTTGATAATTATGTCTATCATTATCTCTATCGACCAAGATGTCATCCTCTTGTGAACTTGCTAATATTTTTAAGTTTGCATAGCCAAGATCTGACTCGTAAATCGCAGCGAAAACTTTCGATGTAAGTTCCTGTTTAGACATAGTATCTTGTGATAATTTTCTTTCATCCTTTGAAGCATCATCAATTCCTTTCATTGCAGCACCGTTTCTATCAACATCGAAAAATTGACCAAAAACTCTTAGAGAAGAAGTCTCAGATAAATTAAAAAGCCAATCACTTCTTATACTTACGTTAGATGCATCATCTAAGTCCTGTCCATTTACAATATTTTCAGTAAAACCGTCTCTTTCAATTGTTGAGACTGAAAATTTAGTCGCTACAGAATCAGAAATTGGGAAGTTTGTTGTAGCAGTTGCTTTTCTAAGATCATAATCACCAATTGTGAGCGAAGCTTTTGTTGAAAATTCACTTGTGGAGGGCATTTTACTGACGACATTTATTGCTCCACCTGTAGCATTTTGACCAAAAAGAGTACCTTGCGGACCTCTTGCAACTTCAATACGCTCAACATCAACAAAGTCTGATTGAAGAGAAAATGGAGATGCAATAAATATGCCATCAAGGTGATATGCAACTGATGGAGCAGCAATAGCATTTTGGTTTGTTTCATTACCAACGCCTCTTATAGATATAACAGTTTTATATCCTTCATTTTTGGCAACTGTTACACCAGGCACAATCGCGGTTAAATCTACAAAAGATGTTATATTTTTTGCTTCAAGCTCAGAATCAGTTAAAGCCGTAACTGCTTGAGAAACCGTTTGAAGACTCTCATCTCTTTTCTCTGCGGTAACTATAATATCTTCTATTACCGATTCTTGTGACATTAACTCAATATTAAAAAGAAATGCCAGTGAAACTAATGTTAAAAGTCTTAAAGTA
>CACJCN010000008.1 GCA_902591925.1 uncultured SAR86 cluster bacterium | reverse complement strand
CTTGAGAGGGAAAAAGCAATTTACCAAAATCAAGCTCAAGATTCTGGTAAACCACAGGATATTATGGATAAGATGATCGATGGAAAGACTAAGAGATTCTTATCAGAAGTTTCATTAATTTCTCAAAATTTTGTTAAAGATCCTGACATTACAGTTCAAGAGTATTTAGAAAAGAGTGGCGCTACCATTATTGAGTTTGCTAGATTAAAAGTTGGTGAAGGAATTGAGGTTGAAACAAAAGATTTCGCTGAAGAGGTTGCAGAACAGTTAAAGTAAAATATGTCAAAGTTAGAGCATAAAAGAATTCTTCTTAAATTTAGTGGAGAGTCAGTTGCTGGAAATGAAAAACAAGGCATTGATCCAAAAATATTAGATGGAATGGCAAGCTCAGTTAAGTCATGCAGAGAATTAGATGCAGAAATTGGCATTGTAATTGGTGGTGGAAATCTTTTTAGGGGAGAAAAATTAAATAAAGCTGGTATGGACAGGGTTGCTGGTGATCATATGGGGATGTTAGCAACTGTTATGAACGGAATTGCTTTAAGAGATTCTCTCGAAAGAGCTGGAATTAAAACAAGAGTTATGTCCGCGATATCTATGTCAGGTATTGTTGAACATTATGATAGAAGATTAGCCATTCAATTATTAAGTGACGGGTATGTTGTAATATTTACAGCTGGAACAGGAAACCCATTTTTTACAACAGATACAGCTGGGTGTTTGAGAGCAATAGAAACTCAGGCTGACCTTATGTTGAAAGCGACAAGAGTTGATGGAGTGTATGACTCTGATCCTGAAATAAATAAAGATGCAAAATTTTTCGATGCTTTATCATTTGATGATGCCATATCAAAAAATCTAAAAGTCATGGACGCTACAGCTCTAACACTCGCAAGAGACCACGGATTACCTATAAATGTTTTTAATGTAAATAATCATAGTGCATTAAAAGACATAATTTGTGGCAAAAAAATAGGTACACTTATATCTTAATATGGAAAATTTACTAAATGATGTATCGCAAAGAATGGATAAATCATTATCCGCTCTCAGAAGCGCCTTTAACAAAATAAGAACTGGAAGAGCGAATCCAGCAATACTTGATGATGTGAACATAGATTACTATGGGAATATGACTCCGATTAATCAAACATCTAACATAAGCATTGAAGAAGGTAGATCTATTGTTATATCTCCATGGGATAAAAATTTGATACCTGAAATAGAAAAAGCAATTTTAAATTCTGACCTTGGTCTTAATCCTAGTACAAGCGGTGACTTAATTAGAGTCACTATGCCTGCTTTAACAGAAGAAACAAGACAGGATTACATAAAACAAGCTAGAGCAGAAGCTGAAAACTCAAGAGTTTCTATTAGAAATATTAGAAGAGATGCCAACCAGACAGCAAAAGAAAAACAACAATCATCTGAAATTTCAGAAGACGATTTAAGAAGAATAGAAGATTTAATTCAAAAAGAAACTGACAAATTCATTTCAATTGTTGATTCAGATTTAAAAAATAAAGAATCAGACTTACTCGAAATTTAGTGGCCTTATATGGCTAATTCTAGCAAAATTAATACACCAAAACACGTCGGTATAATTATGGATGGCAACGGTAGATGGGCCATTAAAAACTCTTTAAAAATTAGTGAAGGTCATAAGAAAGGAGTGAGTATTGTAAAAGATATAGTTGAGGAATCAGTCAAGCAAGATCTAACATCTTTAACAATCTATGCGTTTAGCACTGAAAACTGGAAAAGACCTAAAGCTGAGGTTACTGCTATTAAAAAATTAGTTATTGATGGAATCAATGATCAAGTTCCCGAACTAAAAGAGCAGAGAGTAAGGCTAAAGTTTTTTGGACACACATACGACTTTGGAAAAAAAGTTATTGATAAGATAGATTATGCGGAACAAGAAACGCACATTAAAAAGAGTAAGCTAGACTTAAATATTGCCCTTGGATACGGTGGCAAGCAAGATATTGTGGACATAACTAAAAAAATAGCATCAAGTGTTTTGGCTAAACAAATAAAAATAGAAGATATCAATGAAAAAGTTATACATAATGCATCATCTGTTCCAGTTGAAAACATAGACTTAATAATTAGAACTGGTGGTGATAATAGAATAAGCAATTTTCTTCTTTATCAAATTGCATATGCTGAGATAATGTTTGTTGATAAATATTGGCCTGATTTTAATAGGAAAGACTTTTTAAAATGTATTGGTAATTTTAAAAAAATTAATAGAAGATTTGGCAAAAGAAAATGAATATTATGCTTACAAGACTCGCTACATCCATATTATTAGTTCTGATTATTTTTTTAATAATTTCCTTAGAAAATATTTGGATATTTTCATTATCAATATTCTTTGTTTGTATCATAGGAATATCTGAATGGGTAGGGAATAAATTTGAAAATCTTTTTTTAGGACTATTTCTTATTTTCGGCTTCGGTTCATGTTCAATCCTTTATGTTTTTTTAAATGAAAGTTTTTATCTTTTGTATGGATTAATTATTATGAATACCGCAATTTTTGATACATTTGCTTACGTCATTGGATCTAAGTTTGGAGCTAATTTTATTGTAAAAAAGATTAGTCCTAATAAGACTCTAGAGGGTTTGGTTGGAGGCATGATTGGTTCCATAATTTTTGGATTAATGTGTGGCCATATATTTGAAATCAATTTTCTACCACTTATTTTTATGTTGGGAGGATTTTTGGCATTCATCGGAGATTTACTAATAAGTTATTTTAAAAGACAGTCAGGAGTTAAGGATACAGGTTCAATTCTTCCAGGACATGGAGGAATTTTAGATAGAATAGATTCTCATCTTATATCAACTCCAATATTAATTTTACTATTATGAAGAATGTTCTCTTACTAGGAGCTACAGGTAGCATTGGAAAAAGTGTTCTTAGTGTCATTTCTCAAAACAAAGAATCATTAAATTTAATTGGCATATCTTTCAACAAAAATGTTTTAAGATATCAAGAAATATCAGAAAAACATTCACCTGACTTCGTTTATATTGAAGATCATGATTCATTTAAAAGTCTTTGCAGTACAGACAAGGAAAGATATTTAAATGGTGATGAAGAGCTTGAAAGACTTATTAATAGAGATGATGTCGATATTATTGTATGTGCTACATCTGGATTTGCAGGCTTAAAAACAGCATATATTGCATCCAAGACAGGAAAAAAGATTTTATTAGCAAATAAAGAAAGCATTGTTGTAGGCGGAGATTTAATTTTACCTCTAGCAAAAGAGAATAATTCTGAAATTATCCCAATTGATAGCGAGCACAATGCAATTTTTCAATGTTTATCTGGTGAGAAAGGTACTGAAGACGTAAAAAGTATTACTATTACTGCGTCTGGCGGACCTTTTATTAATACCTCTCTTCAAAAGTTAAAGCATGTTACTGTAGAAGATGCTTTAAATCATCCCAATTGGAAAATGGGGAGCAAAGTTACGATTGATTCTGCTACTTTAGTTAATAAATGCTTAGAGCTAATTGAAGCGAAATATTTATTTGATTTAGATGAAAAATATTTTGATTTAGTAATTCACCCACAAAGCATAATACATTCAATAGTAACTTATATAGATGGTTCAAGCCTATGTCAGATGAGTGCTCCTGATATGAGGGTACCAGTTGCACATGCTCTTTCTGAAGAGAACAGAATACCAATAGATTTTAAAGACATAGACTTTAGTAACTTAAATTTATCTTTTCAGGAGTTTCCATCCGACAGATTCAAGATTCAAGATATTGCAAGAGAAGTTTGTAATCAAGGAGGATTTTTAGGTACTGTTTTTAATGCCGCTAATGAAGTCGCTGTAGAGAGTTTTTTAAATAAAGAAATTAATTTTAATGAGATTTATGAGGTTATATATCGAACTTTTGATAAAAATATTATGTCTAAAGAAGTTACGATAGAGTCGATAAATGAGGTTGATGCTCAAACACGCATTCATGCTCAGAAGGTGGTAAAATCGTTTGCTTAAATTGAAAAATATATGTCATATTTAATATACATACTTGCATTTGCAGTCCTGCTGGGTGTTCTTGTAACTATTCATGAATTTGGTCATTTTATTGTTGCTAGGATGTGTAATGTTCACGTTCAGAGATTTTCTGTTGGGATGGGCCCTGTATTTTATAAAAAATGTGATAAGCATGGAACAGAATTTGCACTCTCTGCCATACCGCTGGGTGGTTATGTGTCTATGATTACTAATAAATTAATTGAACTTGAGCCTGAGATAAAAAATCAATTGACTGAGGAACAACTCAAGAATACATTTGATTCAAAACCAAAAGCACATCGAGCTGCAATTATGTTTGCTGGGCCGTTAGCAAATTTTTTATTGTCCATAGTAATTTTCACAGGGATTTTTTTAAACACTGTTGATCCCAAAATAGTCCCAGTAATAAATTCAGTAAATCAAGAGATAATTTATTCTAATAATGAAACATTTAAGGCTAAAGATAAAATATTATCTATAAATAATGTTACAGTAAAAGAGGCCAAAGACATAAATCTTGAACTTTTAAGTTATGCAGGTTATTCAGGAGACTTAATGTTTTCTGTTGAAAGAGATAATTCTGATAAACCAATAAATGTTTTTGTAGGCCTTAAAGATTTTTTACCAACCTCGCAATCACAGGCAGATCCAACTGGTTCTTTAGGAATAAAAGTTGAATATTTTATGCAACCTATTATTGGAAAAGTAATTTCTGGCGGCTCTGCGGATAGAGCAGGAATCAAATCAAATGATAAAATTTTAGAAATTAACAATTCTAAAATATTATTTGCAAACGATATTCAAAAAAAGGTATCTGAAAATCCAAATCGTTCGTTAGAATTTAAATTGATTAGAGATGGTGAAATAATTTATTTGCCAGTAAACATCGATTCTCAAATTAACGAAAATGTTACAAAAGGTATTCTTGGAGTCTCTTTTGGAACTTCTCGAAATTTCAGACAATCAATATCAAAAGGTATCTACGAGACCTATAATTTGAGCTTAAAAACTTTGCAATTTATAGGAAAAATGATCACTGGGAATATGGGCACAGAAAATTTAAGTGGTCCAATCGGCATCGCTCAGATGGCAGGAAATACAGCCCAAGCTGGATTTTTGCCTTTTATGTATTTAATGGCACTTTTAAGTATCAGCCTTGCTGTCTTGAATCTTCTTCCAATACCAGTTCTGGATGGAGGACAATTAACACTTCTTGGCATTGAAGCTATTCGGGGTAAACCATTGCCAGAAAAAGCCGAAAATATTATATATACAGGTGGAGCTGTGCTAGTTGGAATGTTAATGATTTTTGCAATATTTAACGATATATCAAGATTCCTTTAGGTTTAAATAATTATGAAATTTAAGACCATTTTCTTAACAGCTTTTCTAAGCTTCAATCTTTTATCTTTTGATGAGTTTTTGGTAAGTGATATTAGAATTGTTGGACTTCAAAGAGTTTCTACAGGGAGTATTTTCAATGTTATTCCAATAAGCGTTGGAGATAGAATTGATCTTCGAAAATCTACCGATATTGTAAGATCTTTATTTTCAACTGAGCAATTTGATGATATTCAGGTAAGCAAAGAAGGAAACACTCTTATAATTTCTGTTATTGAAAGACCTTCAATATCTGCAATAGACATCTCTGGAAATAAGGCATTGAAAACTGAACAATTATTGGAGAGTCTTGATGGTGTTGGTATTAAAGAAGGTGAGGTCTATAAAAGATCAACATTAGAAAAAGTGAAATCAGAGTTGGTAAGATCATACGCTTCTAATGGAAGATATGGCGCCGGTGTTGAAATTGAAGAAATAACAAAACCAAGAAACAGAATAGATATAAATATTATTGTAGACGAAGGAAACAGCGCTAAGATTAAAAAAATTAATATTATTGGAAACGAGATTTTTACTGATGAGGAGCTATTGGACAGTTTTGAATTATCTGAAGGATCGTTTTTTTCATTTTTATCAAACAACAATCAGTACTCAAGAGAAAAGCTTGTTGGAGACATAGAAACTCTTGAATCATATTACAGAGATAGAGGATATTTAAAGTTTTCAATTGAATCATCA
Source organism: uncultured SAR86 cluster bacterium (assembly GCA_902591925.1). Classification (GTDB taxonomy): domain Bacteria; phylum Pseudomonadota; class Gammaproteobacteria; order Magnimaribacterales; family D2472; genus SAR86A. The sequence goes on along the minus strand of CACJCN010000008.1, from coordinate 16,714 downwards.
CAAATAAGTCTATCAAGAGATAAAAAGTCAATCTTTATCACTTTTAATGTAAATGAAGGTAAAAAATATACTATTAATAATGTAAATATAATTGGTGAAATTCCATTTGAAGAAAATATATATATTAATATTCTTGAAAATCTTAAAAAAGAAACATATTCCCAAGCACAAATAACATCAATTGAAGAATTTTTTGTAGATGTTCTTGGTAACAGAGGTTATGCGTTTGCAGAAGTAAAAGGAGATACTGAGACAATAGACGATTCAAATCAAGTAGATCTAACGTTTGCAGTCATACCAGGCAAGAAGACTTACACAAGAAAAATATTGTTCACCGGTAACCATGTTACTCAGGATGAAGTACTAAGGCGAGAAATGCGACAATTTGAAGGAGCCTGGTCATCGAATAATAGTATAGAAGCTGGAAAGGTAAGACTTGAAAGACTGGGCTACTTTAAAGAAGTTAATGTTGAGACTTTACCTGTTGTTGGTACAGAGGATCAAATCGATATTGTTTACAGTGTTGAAGAAGAAACTACAGGAAGTGTTGGTGGAAACTTGGGTTATAGTGATTTTGGATTAATGCTAGGGTTTAATCTTCAAGAACAAAATTTTTTAGGAAGTGGAAATACCGTAGGTATTGGAATTAATAAAAATATCTATAGTGAGAGTTATAATATTTCTTTTGTTGATCCGTATGCTACAGAGGATGGAGTAAGTCTTGGATATAATATATATTTCAGGGAGACCGATTATGGTGAGTTTAACGTTGCAAACTATTTAACAAATTCAAATGGTCTGGGTGCTCAATTTGGTTATCCAATCTCTGACATTACAAGATTAGGATTCAGTTTAACTTATGATAAAACTGACATAGATGTTGGCACTTTACCTGCAAGAGAAATATATGACTTTGTAGCGGCAGAGGGTAATTTATTTGAAACTTTATCTGCTCAGGCTTCGTGGCAAAGAGTAACTTTAAATAGGGGGCTTTTTCCAACGTCGGGCTCATCAACTGTTTTAAGTTTGAGTGCAACAATTCCTGGTAGTGATCTCAATTATTATAGAGCTAATATAAGGCAAAGATATTATAGACCTTTATCAAATAACTTTGTCTTTGGATTTCAAGGAGAATTAGGATACCTAAATGCGTATGGTGATACGGAAGAAACTCCTTTTTTTCAGAATTTTTATGCAGGAGGTCCAAGATCTCTTAGAGGCTTTGAGTCAAATACTCTTGGGCCCAGAAGCACAGATGCGCCGTGTTACGAATTTAACTATGAAGAAGAAACTTGTCCAAATTTAATTGATACCGATGGCGATGGAGTTCTTGATAGCCCTTATATAAATCCATATGCAAATACTACTTCCAGATATAGAGATAGGCCAATTGGTGGAAATATTAAGATCGAAGGCAGTTTGCAACTAATATTTAAGCTCCCAATAATTGAGGACCAAAGGTCGATAAGGTCAGCGTTTTTTCTAGATTTTGGAAATGTTTTCTCCGATAATTGTAGGGATTATCAGATTAATTGTTACAAACCTTCTGTTGATGATCTTAGATATTCATATGGTGTTGGAGTTACATGGATAACCGGATTTGGTCCATTAAGTCTGGCAATTGCTAAACCTTCAAATGCTGGACCGCAAGAGAGAACAGAAGAATTCCAATTTACAGTAGGAAATGTTTTCTAGTTAATATAAAATGTTCAAATCCATTAAGGGGTACTTATGAAAAATTTATTAAAACTATACTTACTATCAATTATTTTTATATCATCATCAGTTTTTGCAATGGATGGAGTTGCAGTTATTGATATGAGAACAGCAGTTTTATCAACTCAGGCAGCTGCAGATGCTTTTAAAGCACTAGAGGAGGATCCAGATTATTCTTCAAATCTTGAAGAAGCAAAGTCACTTCAAGCTGATAGACAAGCCATTGCTGAAAAACTCCAAAAAGAACTAGAAACTCTTTCTCAAGAGCAAATTGCAGAAATGCAAAGAGATATTCAAGATAAAGGCCAAGATCTTGAATTTCTTGCAGGCAAGATACAGCAAGCTCAAGAAGAGACTGCTGCAAAGATTTTTACAGATACAGGCCCTGCAATGCAAAAAATTATAAGTGAGCTTATTGCTGCAAAACAAATTAAGGTTTTGTTAGCTAAAAGTGAGGCATTATTATTCAGCGATCCTGCTTTAGATCTTACTGACGATGTAACATCAATGCTAGATGTTGCTGCTGTTGAGGCTTTATCTCAGTCTGAGTAGCAGTGCCAAAGCCTAAAAGCTTTACTCTTAAAGAATTAGCAAAAGTCACTGATTCAACATTATTTGGAGATAAAAACTGCGTAGTTGATAATTTATCTACTATTGAAAATTCATCGAAATCTTCAATTACTTTTCTTTCAAATAATAAATATGCATCATTATTAGCTTCTTCAAATGCTGCTGCAGTCATTGTAAATAAAGATTTTAAAGAAGATGACAGCTTTAACTATCTAAAAACAGATGATCCATATTTAACATATGCAAAAATTTCAAATCTATTTGCAGAAGATGATGAAACAAAAATACCTTTTATTCACGAGTCCTCTGTAATTTCTGATAAAGCCTCAATTCATGATGAAGTCTATATTGGACCAAATGTTTATGTTGGACCGAATTGCAAAATAGAAAAAAATGTTATCATTCATTCAAATTGCTCTCTTGTAAAAGACGTAAGTATTTCTTCCAATACTATAATTCAAAATGGCACTGTTTTAGGGTCTGATGGGTTTGGATTTGCGCCCTCAAAAGATGGATATGTAAAAATTAAACAGTTAGGTAAACTTAAAATAGGAAAAAATGTTGAAATTGGAGCTAATTGTACAATTGACAGAGGTGCAATAGATGATACAGAAATTCATGATGGTGTAATCTTAGATAATTTAGTTCACATAGCCCATAATGTAATTATTGGTGAAAATTCAGCAATAGCTGCTTCTTGTGCAATTGCAGGATCTGCAAGAATTGGTAAAAATTTTCAGATGGGTGGTCTTTCAGGAGTTCTTGGTCATTTAGATGTATGTGACAACGTTACTGTTGGAGCACATACTTTAATTACAAAAGATATAACAAAACCTGGAAACTATATTGGTATTATGCCAGCTCAAGAGCATAATGATTGGGCCAAATCGTCAGTTTTTATTAAAAAACTTAGCAAATAAAATGAAAATCTCAAAAGATGATATTAAAAAATATCTTCCACACAGAGAGCCCTTTCTTTTTATCGACGAGGTTGTAAACATTGATAAAAATAACAAGATACACACAAGAAAGATGATTACCAGTAATGAGTATTTTCTTGAAGGCCATTTTCCAGGAAATCCTATCTTTCCTGGCGTAATAATTATTGAAGCCATGGGTCAGGCATCAGGTATTCTTGGATTTGTTACTATGGATAAAACTCCAGAAGAGGGCTCTATATATGTATTAGCCGGAGTTGATAAAGTAAGATTTAGAAAAAAAGTCAGACCAGGTGATACTATAGATATTTATAGTAAAGTTCTTGGAGAAAAAAGAGGAATTTGGAAATTTGATTGCAGAGCAGAATTAGATAGTGAACTTGTATGTTCAGCTATTATTTTGTGTGCAGATAGAAAGGCAGTATGAAAATTCATCCAACATCAATTATTCACGATAATTCCAAAATAGATGATTCTGTAGAAATTGGTCCATTTTGTATTATTGATGAAGGTGTTGAGATTAAAAAAGGAACACAGTTATTGAGTCATGTTGTTCTGAGAGGTCCCACAATAATTGGCGAAGATAATGTTTTTTATCAATTTTCTACTATAGGAGAGGATACCCCCGATAAAAAATTTAAAGGCGAGAAGACTAAACTTGAAATAGGAGATAGAAATATCTTTAGAGAAGGAGTGACCGTGCATAGAGGAACTGTACAAGACAAAAGTCTCACTTCTATTGGATCTGATAATCTTCTAATGGCATATTCGCATGTTGCTCATGATTGTATTGTTGGTGATGGAAATGTTTTTGCAAACAATGCTGGCATAGCTGGACACGTCTATGTAGGAAATAATATTACAATAGGAGCTTTGACAACCATTCATCAATTTTGTCATATTGGTGATTATTCATTTATTGGAATGAATACATCAATCAACATGGACATTCCGGCTTTTGTAAAAGTTGCTGCTGATCCTGCAAGAATAATTGGGCTCAATTCAGTTGGTATGAGTAGAAATGATATCAGCCCTGAATCAATATCTCTAATTAAAAAAGCTTTTAAGCTTGTTTACAGAAAGGGTTTAAAAATTGATGAAGCGATTAAAAAATCAAAGGAACTCAATAAAGGTCAAAATGATTCTTTTTTAGATATATTTATAAAATCTTTAGAGATATCTGAAAGAGGAATTTTAAGATAAGTGTCTAAGAAGGATGTTCTAAACATTGGAATAGTTTGTGGTGAGCATTCCGGTGACAGACTTGGAGCAGGCCTAATAGAAGAGTTAAAAAAACAATACGATGTAAATTTATACGGAGTAGGTGGGCCAAAATTAGAAAAATTAGGACTAAAATCTTTTTTTCATTATTCAGAGATAAATATTATGGGCTTTTTAGATCCATTGTTGCGCATCTTTAAGCTTACAAGACTAAGAAAAAATTTAGTTAATCTTTTTATTAAAAATAATATTAATTTATTTATTGGCATTGATTCGCCAGACTTTAATATGGGAATCCACAAAGCATTAAAAAAGAAATGTTTAAATAAAAATATACAAGTTGTAAGTCCTTCTGTTTGGGGTTGGCGGCAAGGAAGAGTTAAATCAATCCAAGCATATATTGATTTGACATTGTGTTTATTTAATTTTGAGCATAAGTATTACGAGAAAGTCGGACATAATAGCTTTCATCTCGGACACCCTTTCTTTAATTTAAATAAAGAAAATAAGGAAAAGATTTTAAAAAAGTATAACTTAAATAACTCAAAAAAATTCTTATCTGTTCTTCCAGGTAGCAGAAAATCTGAAGTTATCAATATGATGCCTGTATATGCAGACTTTATTAAAAAACATTATCAAAAGTTTAGGGATTATTTTTATTTAATACCTGTTGCTGATAAAGAATTGTTACCAGTTATAAACAAACATTTTGATGGAGAAGATCTCCCAATAAAGATATCTGAACAATCCACGAAAGATTTTTTATCCATCTCAAGTCTCTCAATTGTTACATCAGGAACTGCAACACTTGAAGCCTCTATATTAGAGTCTCCTCCAATTATTTGTTATAAAACAAACATTTTAAATTATTCAATCATTTCAAGAATGCTAAGGATTGACAACGTTGGACTTCCAAATTTATTGCTTGGGAGAAGACATTATATAGAACTTATTCAAAATGAATGTAATGTTGAAAATTTAATTGATGCAGTAAAAGCAACTGAAGATTTAATTCCACAGAGCTCAGAATATGCTTCAATGATAAAAGGATTATTAAAAGGAAATGGATATTCAAAAGCAATAAAAGCCATTGAAGCCCTTTGAAAAAAAATCTTATTGCAGGCACTGATGAAGTTGGTAGAGGTTGTCTAGCAGGGCCTGTTGTTGCTGCAGCAGTTATCTTGAAAAATAAAGTAGATAATCTAAATGATTCAAAAAAATTATCTACAAAAAAAAGAGATTTATTATCTAAAAAAGTTCTTGAAAATTCTTACTATGGGTTTGGAATAGTATCCAACAATGAAATTGATAGGATTAATATTCTCAATGCTTCTTTATTAGCAATGAAAAGAGCTATACTAAACTTACCAATAAAACCTGCTTTGGTTTTAGTCGATGGCATATATAAACCTGATTTAAATATTCCAATGAAGACTATTATTGGAGGTGATTCTATTGAGGATGAAATTAGTGCAGCTTCAATAATTGCTAAAGTATATAGAGATAACCTTATGATTGAATACAATAAAAAATATCCTGATTATAATTTTAAGAAAAATAAAGGATATGGAACTAAGGAGCATTTTTTTGCAATTCAACAAAATGGAATTTGCACAATTCATAGAAAATCTTTCAAGGGTGTTTTGAATAAATGACTCAATTGTTCTCACATCTAAGGGTATCATCTGAGTACAGTATCTCCCAAGGACTCCTTACAGTTGATCAAATAGTAGATAATGCAATTCGTAATTCCGTCCCCTCTGTTGCGCTAACAGACAAATCAAATATGTTTGGATTAGTAAAGTTTTTTAATAAATGTGAGTCAGCTGGTATTAAACCTATATCTGGGTCTTCAATAAGAGTAATTTTTGATGATGATGATACTTCATATGAATTACTGTGTTTAGCAAAAACTAATAATGGCCATAAAAATCTAATGAAGATAATTTCTAATGCACACAACAATAGTTCATTCAATTTGCCAATCATAAGATTTAATAACTTAATAGAATTAAAAGACGACATTATTGTGATTTCAGGTGGCAAGGACAGTCACATATTTGAATATCTCAAATCGAATAATATTTCAGATGCATCTAAAAGAATTAATGATTTTAGAAGTAGTTTTGGTGATAATTTTGTACTTGACGTTCAACTTACAAACAGAATGGATGAAATAGAGTATTTAAAAAATGTTTTACCTATTGCAAAAGATAAAGGAATCCCATTAATAGCAACTAATGATGTTTTATTTGCAGAACAAGATGATTATGAAATTCATGAAACAAAGGTATGTATAAATACTGGAAAAACCCTTAATGATCCAAATAGAGAGAGAGTATTTTCTGAACATCAGTACTTTAAATCACCACAGGAAATGATAGAGCTTTTTAAGGATTATGATTCAATTATTGATAATACAAATGAGATATCAAAAAAATGTAATGTCTGTCTTGAGACGAAAGGTTATTTTCTGCCTGAATATCCTGTTCCAAAAGAACATAATTTTGATTCATTTTTAAAAGAAATTTCAACTCAAAGGATTGAATCATATATCAAAGATTTTGATAGTAAAAAACATAGAGAATATTTAGATAGACTAAATTATGAATTAGAACAAATTAAAAATATGGGATTCTCAAGTTACTTTCTTATTGTTTATGATTTTATAGAGTGGTCTAAAAATAATGACGTGCCTGTTGGTCCAGGTCGTGGTTCTGGAGCAGGTTCGTTAGTTGCCTTTGCATTGGGAATTACTACTTTAGATCCAATTTTACATGGCCTTTTATTTGAAAGATTTCTTAATCCTGAAAGACTTTCTATGCCTGACTTTGATGTAGATTTTTGCATGGAAAAAAGAGACATGGTTATAGATTATGTAAGTAAAAAATATGGTTCTGAATCTGTATCTCAAATTGCAACCTTTGGAACGATGGCTGCTAGAGCAGTTGTAAGAGACGTTGCAAGAGCAATGGGAAAACCTTATGCATTAGGAGACAGAATATCCAAAATGATCCCTTTTGCACCCGGGATGACTTTAGATAAAGCTCAAGAAGAACAACCAATTTTTGCTCAAAGTATCAAAAGTGACACAGAGGTTAGAGAAATAGTTGATTTATCTTACAGGCTTGAAGGTATTGCTAGAAATGTTGGAAAACACGCTGGTGGCGTAGTAATTGCTCCTGGGAGCATATCAGATTTTTGTCCTGTATATGTTGATCGTCAATCTGACTCAGTTATGACTCAGTATGATAAAGATGATGTTGAAAAAATTGGTCTTGTTAAATTTGACTTCCTTGGATTAAGAACATTAACAGTTATTGACAGGGCAGTTAAATCAATTAATAAGAATTTAGATGAATCAAAAAAAGTTGATTTAAATAATATCCCGCTCAATGATGAAAATGTGTTTAAGTTGCTTTCTTCTGGAAAAACAATGGCGGTTTTTCAGCTTGAATCTTCTGGAATGAGAGATTTAATAAAAAGACTCAAACCAACGAAATTTGAAGAAATAACTGCTTTGCTAGCGCTATATAGGCCTGGACCATTGAACTCAGGAATGCATGATGAATTTGTTGACAGAAAGCATGGTAAGAGTCCAGTCACATATCCTCACCAGTTGCTTGAGAAGGTTTTGGAAGAAACATATGGCGTTATTGTCTATCAAGAGCAAGTTATGGAAGCTGCCCGAGTTTTAGCAGGTTTTTCACTTGGCCAAGCTGATATCTTGAGAAGGGCTATGGGTAAAAAGAAAAAAGAGGAAATGGAAGAGCAACGCGAAATATTCGTAAAAGGATGCCTTAAAAATAATATAAAAGAAAAAAATGCAGAACAGATATTTGATTTAATTAATCAGTTTGCAGAATATGGATTCAATAAATCTCACTCAGCTGCATATGCATTAATTTCATATCAAACAGCTTATTTAAAAACATATTATCCTGACCATTTTATGGCAGCTGTTCTTTCTTCTGAGCTTGGAAATACTGACAAAATTTACGCACTTACTCAAGAATGTTCAAGAATGGGTATAAAAGTATTAAAACCAAATGTTCAAACAAGCAATAAAAAATTTGAAGTAAATATTGAATCTGAAATCGAATATGGATTGGGTGCTATCAAAGGAGTTGCTGATGCATTTATTGATCATCTTTGTTCGAAGAGAGAAAAAACTCATTTTAAAGACTTGTGGGATTTTTCCAAAAAAATTGATATAAGACTTGGAGGAAAAAAATCATTAGAGGCCTTATCCCAATCAGGTGCTTTTGATTCTTTGGCTCCAACCAGAAGTGTTGCAATTGAATGTACTAAAGATATGTTAAATGATGGGAGGCAATTAAATGGGAGCTCCAACACAAAAAGTGGTGATCTTTTTTCTGAAATGGAAGAAAGTTTTGATCCTTATGAGAAATATAAAAATATTAATGAGCTCACATTGAGTGAAAAGCTTGAATTGGAGAAAAAATCGCTTGGATACTATCTTTCAGGACATCCGGTATTAGCGATTGAGAATAAAATAAAGAAAATAAGATCCAAGACAATAAATAAATTAAATAATGATACAAAAAAAGCTTCTTTAGTATGTTTAATAAATAGTGTAAGACAGATAAAAGATAGAAGCGGCAAACCACTTACCTTTATTAATTTTGATGATGGAACTGGCACCATGGATGGAATAGTTGCAAGTGATGTGCTTGAAAATTGCCACGATTTATTAAAAGAGGGCGAAATATTAAATTTAAAAGGTACTGTTGAAGTTGATGATTATAGAACTAATGATCTAGGATCTCTTATGTTCAGAATGCGTGTTAAAGAGATCAGTTTGCTAGATACTGAATTAGACAAAAAAGTTAGTGAAGTATTAATTAACATAGTAGATTCACAAGCAATTTCACTACAAGAGTTTTCAAGACTTCTAGACACCATAGATATGAGTTTTTGGGAGAATGGAAATTGCAGATTGAATGTAAAAGTTAGTTCAGATCAATCTGAAGCAGTAGTAGACATTGGAGATAATTTTAAATTTAATCCCACACTTGAAAATTTATTTTACCTTGAAGATATTTTTGGTAAAAATATTTTAGAGATATAAGAATTGTTAACGTTAGACTTAATTAAAGAAAATTTGAATCTACAAAATCATCTCTACGTTGCTTATAGCGGTGGGCCGGATTCATCTGTATTACTCGATCTATGTGTAAAATTAAGAGATACGAGCAACATCAACTTGTCTGCAATTCACATAAACCATAATCTATCTAAAAAAAGTATTGATTGGGAAAATCACTGTGTTAATGAGTGCAAAAAATTAAATGTAAATTTAATTATTGAATCAGTCCAAATAAATTCTTATGGCGGGGGGCTAGAGTCTGCAGCAAGACAGGCCAGATATAAGATTTTTGAAAATATTCTAAAAGAAAATGAACAAATTGTTCTTGGGCATCACAGTGATGATGTTGCCGAAACCATTTTTATGAGAATTTTAAGGGGTACCGGCTTAGATGGAATTGAGGGGCCTGCTCATAAAAGAAATATTGGACAAGGAGAGCTTATAAGACCTTTAATAAGAGTTCCTAAGACAGAGATAATGAGATATTTAAGAGATAACAAATTAAATTTTATTGAAGATGATACAAATGAGGATATAAGATTTGATAGAAATTTTCTTAGGCATAAAATATTTCCATTGCTCGAAAATAGATGGAAAGATTTTCCTAAAAGAATAAATTCATTGTCTTCAATTTCAAAAGATAGAAACGAAAATTATAAAATTTTAATTTATGAAAAATTTGAACAATTAATTGGGAGTAAAATTATTCTTAAAGATCTAAAAAAAATTCCTAAATCTTATGCTGTCGATGTTATAAGATATTCTATAAAGGAATGTAATTTAGCCATACCTAACAGTAAAATAATGGAAGAAATATATAAAACTTTTGTTGCCTCAAGACCTGGACCAAAGTCCTGCGTAACTTGGTCTAGAGCCGATAAAGAAGATTCCTCTGGCATGATCAAATATAAAGAAGGTAACTTAATTATTTCTAAGAGATAAAAGGAGATTTAAATGGATCTAGAAACAATAAATCTAGAAAAAATTGAAAAAGTTGCAATTATTAAATTAAACAGGCCTGAACTATTAAATGCCGTCAATGAACAGCTTGTTTGGGATTTTCAAAAAGCTACAGAGAGTGTCAAAAATGATGAGTCTATAAGAGTTGTAATTATTACTGGATCGGGAAGAGGGTTTTCAGCAGGTGCTGATCTTAGCGAAAGAAAGGCAAGTTGGAAGGGTTCTAAAGATGCTCTTATGAGGGGGTATAAACCCTTTTTTGAAAATATAACAAGCATGCCTAAGCCTGTTATTGGAGCTATAGCAGGACCAGCAGCGGGCATTGGTGCTGCAATAGCTATGTCTTGCGATCTAAGAGTTATGTCTGATGATAGCTATATTCTGTCAGTATTTAGTAATATTGCTTTGGTGCCAGATGGCGGACTTTCATGGTATCTTCCGAAATTTATGGGTTTTGCAAAAGCATATGAGCATGCAATCGAAGCAAAAAAAATATCAGCCCAAGATTGTTTAAAGTATGGGATAGCAAATAAGGTAGTATCAAGAGACGAGCTTGAGACAATTACTTTAAAATGGGCACACAAACTTTCCAAAAGATCATCACAATCTTTGAATCATACAAAAAGATTGATGAGAGAGTCTCTAGAAGTAGGTTATTGGAACACCTTCCAAAATGAAGCAGAAATACAAAATGAATTAACAGTTAGCGACCAAAATAGAGAGGCCGTAAAAGCATTTCTTGAAAAGAGAGAACCTAATTTCGATTAGCTTTCTAATAACTTACTAAGTCCGACAATAATTGCATCAAATGATGCTCTTGTAGTGTTTGGATGTATTCCAACTCCCCAAAATGTTTTTCCATCCTTCTCAAGTTCTATATATGCTGCTGCTTTTGCATCAGACCCAGAGGAAATAGCTGTTTGATGATAATCAGCAACTTTTATTTCAACTCCAATTTTTTCTGAAAGACCATTTACAAATGAGTCAATTGGACCATTTCCTGAGCCCTTTATTGTTGTTTCCTCATTATTCATATTCATTGTCAGTTCTAATTTATGAAGATCATCTTTAGATGATGATGAGTGTTTTATGTACGAGTAATTATTAACAGGTTGAAGGTATTTTTTTTCAAAAATATCCCATATTTGTGAGCTACTAATCTCTTTACCAGTATCATCTGCTAACTTTTGAATTCTTTGACTCAGACTAATCTGAAGTCTTCTAGGCAAAGAGACCCCATGATCTTTTTCTAATAAAAATGCAACTCCTCCTTTACCAGACTGAGAATTAATTCTTACTACTGCTTCATAATTTCTACCTAGATCAGCTGGATCAATTGGAAGATAGGGCACTTCCCACTTTGGATCATTAGATTTTTTAATAGCTTGAAAACCTTTTTTAATTGCATCTTGGTGAGAGCCTGAAAAAGCTGTAAAAACAAGATCTCCTGCGTAAGGATGTCTTGGATGAACTGGTAGTTGATTGCAGTACTCCACCTCTCTCATTACAGAATTGATATTAGAAAAATCTAAATTTGGTTCAACGCCTTGAGTGAGCATATTTAAAGCAATTGTTACTATATCAACATTGCCAGTTCTTTCTCCATTTCCAAATAATGTTCCTTCAACTCTATCAGCACCAGCCATGATTCCAAACTCAGAAGCTGCAACAGCTGTGCCTCTATCATTGTGAGGATGCAGGCTCAGGCATATGTCATTTCTATTTTTTAAATTTTTGTTCATCCATTCAATTTGATCGCCATAAATATTTGGAGTTGACATTTCTACAGTAGCAGGAAGATTTATAATAATTTTGTTTTTTGAGACAGGCTTTAGAATTTCTACCACGTTATCACAAACATCTCTTGCATATTCTAGTTCTGTTCCTGTAAAACTTTCTGGAGAATATTCAAATGTCCATTCAGTGTCAGAATTTTCAAGTGCCAATTTTTTAATTAACTCAGCAGCATCAGTTGCTATTTTTTTAACACCATCCTTATCTTGATTAAAAACAACTTTTCTTTGAAGTGTAGAAGTTGAATTATAAAAATGAATAATTCCTTTAGATGCACCTTTAAGTGATTCAAATGTTTTAATTATTAATTCTTCTCGAGCTTGAGTAAGGACCTGAATATTTACATCTGAAGGAATTTTTTTATTTTCAATAAGATCTCTTACAAAATCATAGTCAGTTTTTGAGGCTGATGGAAAGCCTACCTCTATCTCTTTGAAGCCAAGCTTACACAATAAGCTAAACATTCTATTCTTTCTCTCAGAACCCATTGGTTCAATGAGAGCTTGATTGCCATCTCTAAGATCTACAGAGCACCAAATAGGGGCTTTCTTAATCGTGTTGCTTGGCCATTCGCGATTAACCAAATCAACTGGCTTATAAGCTGAGTATTTATCTGTTGGGTTATCCATTCTTTATAAAGTTAATGTTATTATGTTGTTTATGCTCACTCCAGAAATAAAAACTAATCTTATCTTAAAAGAGATCGGTATTAAAAGATATTCATTAAGATCAAGCAATGATCAATCTCAAAAAAAAAGCTTACATTTCTATAAAAAGGGGCACATTCTAGCATTACTTGATAAACCTTACGAAAATTTTGTTAGAGAACAACAAGACTTATTGATTGCAATATTCAGCTCAACAAAAATTGATAATGGCGAGGAAGTTATTAAAACAATTAGGTACTCTTCAAACAAGGATTTAAGTAGTGAATTTGAAGAAATGAGTGATCTAAAAATGATAATTATTTTTGGAAATATCTCTTGTGATTTTGATTTCAAAGATGAACAAATAATAGCTCCCAAATTAAGTTTATTACTTGCTAACAAAGATTTAAAAAAGGATCTTTGGCTTCAAATCAAACAAAAATTAAATATATAGTTAATTATGCTCAAAATTTCTTTAATGGATCAGTCTGATTTAGAGCTCGCATATGAAATTGAGAAAGAAGTTAACCCAACCCCGTGGTCAAAAAAAAATTTTTTTTCGTCATATGAGATAGGCCACAATTCTATTGTATGTAAACATGAAAATAATCTTATTGGGTTTGCAATCTTTTCATTAGTTAAAGAAGAATGTCATCTCTTAAACATAGCAGTCATAAAAAGTTGGCATAGAAAGGGTGCTGGAAGTCTTTTGATGAATACCTTAATAAGACAATCGAAAGTACTAGGAGCAAAGAAAGTTTTTTTAGAAGTCAGATCAAAAAATTTTAATGCGATATCTTTTTATAAAAAATATAAATTTGTTCAAGACGCCTTGAGAATAAATTATTATGCTGGAAATAATCCAGATGATGCAGTGATGATGAGTTTAGATATTTAATCTAAAGATTTTTTTCTATACTTTTTTCTATTTCACTTGCCTCAACATGAGGACCAAAACGCTCTATTACTTGACCGCTTCTATTAACAAGAAATTTTGTAAAATTCCATTTGATTTGAGATGTGCCAGCTATACCTGGTTTTTGTTTTTTTAAAAAATTATAAAAAGGATCTGTTTTTCTACCATTAACATTAATTTTATTCATTATTTTGAAACTTATTCCATAATTTGTGTCACAAAACTCTTGAATCTCTTCATTTGTTCCTGGCTCTTGAAATGCAAATTGATTACAAGGGAAACCTAGAATCTCAAATCCTTTGTTTTGATATTTTCTATAAAGTTTCTCTAGGCCTTTATATTGATATGTAAGGCCGCAATAGCTTGCAACATTTACTATCAAAACAATTTGATTCTTAAAGTCTGATAATCGGACATCGTTTAAATCAGCATCTTTAACTGAAAAATTGTAGATTGTTTCCATAATTGCTTTATATGTGTGCGAAAATGTTTGGGTATTATATATGCAATATATAAGTTTTTTAACTAGTAGAAATGAAGATTAAATATTTATGGAAGACATTTAAAGAATTATCTACCGATGATTTGTATGCAATTCTTAATTTAAGGCAAAAAGTTTTTGTCATGGAGCAAGATTGCCCATATATTGATGCAGATTATTCAGATCAAGAAGCATTTCATCTTCTTGGATATGATGAAAAAAATACACTAAAAGCATACTTAAGAGCCTTTTCGCCGAACATCAAATATAAAGGAGCCTCAATGGGAAGAATTGTTGTTGAGGAGGGTATGAGAAATAAATCTATTGGAAAAGAAATAACAAATATTGGAATTAGGTTTTTAAGTGAGAAATATCCAAATCATGAAATTATTATTTCTGCACAACATAGGCTTCAAAAGTTTTATGAAGGATTTGGCTTTATTGCAAGAGGCGAGGTCTACTTGGAAGATGACATTGATCATATACAAATGTATATGCTCTCTAAGTAATTATCCTTTCATCAAATAAAATAGTATTAATTTCCTCAGTAATAAATGGGGCAAATGGATGCACTAACTGAAGAATTTCTTTTAGGAGCGGTCTTAAATTTGATGTTTCTCCACTTTTCTTACATTGTTCGATATAAACATCACAAAACTTATTCCAAAAGAATTCATATATTTCATTTACAGCAAAATCCAGTCTGTAATCGGAAATATTTTTATTTATTTGTTTTTTGGCTTTACTAAACTCATCATATATCCATTTATCATGATCGTTTTCTGCTTTAAATTTATCTTTTTCATTTGGATATCCATCAATAAATCTTGCAGCATTCCACATTTTGGTACAAAAATTTCTAAATCCTTTTAGTCTTCCAAATTCAAAACTAATATCTTTTGTATGAGTAGCCAAAGAATAAAATGTCATTCTTAGTGCATCTGTGCCATATGATTCTATTCCGTTAGGAAATTGTTTTCTTGTCTTCCTTTCAATTTTTTCAGCAATACCTTCCTGCATCAAATTTGATGTTCTTTTTTCAACAAGATCTTCAATTGAAATACCATATATTAAGTCAATTGGATCAATAATATTTCCCTTAGATTTTGACATTTTTTGACCATTTTCATCTCTGATAAGACCAGTAACATACACATCCTTGAAAGGTATTTTTCCAGTAAATTCAATACTCATCATTATCATTCTAGCTACCCAGAAAAATATAATGTCAAAACCTGTCACTAGAAGAGAAGTTGGAAAGAAACTTTTAAAATCGTCTGTTTTCTCTGGCCAACCAAGAGATCCAAATGGCCAAAGACTTGATGAGAACCATGTATCTAAAACATCCTCATCTTGCTTAAGATCTATTGCATCAAGTTTGTAATAATTTCTTACATCTTGTTCATTTTCACCAACGTAAATATTTCCATTATCATCATACCAAGCTGGAATTCTGTGACCCCACCAAATTTGTCTACTTATACACCAATCTTCAATATTATTCATCCAATTAAAATAGGTCTTTATCCAGTTATTGGGATGAAATTTAATGTTTCCTTTTTTAACTTGCATATTAGCTTTCTCTGCCATTTCAGAAGTCTTTACATACCATTGATGACTCAATCTGGGCTCAATTACAATATTTGAACGCTCACCTCTCGGTATGCTCACGTCATATTCCTCTTCCTTTTCAAGGAGTTTTAACTCAGTTAATTCTTTTATGACTAATTTTCTTACTTTAAATCTATCTAAATTTTCAAATAGTTTCGGTACATTATTATTTGTCCACGCATCTTGATTAAAAATATTAATTGGCTCGAAGTCGTTGATATTTTTAGAAATGTAAACTTTGTTATCTTTCTCATGTAAACAATATTTTTTGCCTATTTCATAATCATTAAAGTCATGAGCCGGTGTTATTTTTAAACAACCAGTACCAAATTCCATATCAACATAATCATCACCAATAATTGGTAATTTTCTTTCAACAAAAGGTAATAGAGCATATTTGCCAATAAGATCTTTATATCTTTCATCATTTGGATTTACTGCAATGGCCATATCGCCAAAAAGAGTTTCAGGTCTTGTTGTTGCTACTGTAATAAATTTATCAGAACTATCTATTGGATATTTTATGTACCATATGGTTCCTTTTTTTTCTTGTCTCACCACTTCAAGGTCTGAAACAGCAGTTTTAAGAGATGGATCCCAATTCACTAATCTATATCCTCTGTAAATCTTTTTATTTCTATAAAGGTCAACAAATGCTTTGTTGACAGCCTTAGAAAATTTATCATCAAGAGTAAATCTATATTTGTTCCAATCTACATTTGAGCCTAATCTTTTGATTTGAGATTGTAT
>CACJCN010000007.1 GCA_902591925.1 uncultured SAR86 cluster bacterium | reverse complement strand
TTTTTGGGGAAGAGAATACTGTATGGCGAGAGCTTGTCATGGAATTGAATGTAAAATTTGTAAATCATGTTATCCAAAAAGAAAAAGACCTTTTGTGCACAAAAGACCATAGATAATATAAAATTACTATAAATCCTGTTTTTAAAATTAAATTAAATAATTATGAAATCATCAAGAAGCGATAGTATTTTTTCGAATAATAACACCATAAAAGATTATGACAATGAATTGTGGGCATCCTTTCAACATGAAGCTGAAAGACAAGAAGATCATATTGAATTAATAGCCTCAGAAAATTATGCATCAAAACGAATCCTTGAAGCTCAAGGTTCTCTTTTGACTAATAAATATGCTGAGGGATATCCCTCAAAGCGTTACTATGGTGGTTGTGAAAATGTTGATATTGCAGAGAATCTTGCAATAGATAGAGCAAAAGAACTTTTTAAAGCAGATTATGCAAATGTTCAACCTCATTCAGGATCATCAGCTAATGCAGCAGCCTACTTAGCTCTTTTGCAACCAAACGATACTATTCTTGGTATGAGTTTAGATCATGGTGGTCATTTAACACACGGTTCAAAGGTAAATTTTTCTGGTAGAAATTATAAAAGTATTCAATATGGGCTACATCCCGAAACTCATGATATAGATTATGATCAGGTAAGATCACTTGCAATAGAACATAAACCTAAATTAATAATCGCAGGTTTTTCTGCTTTTACAGGAACAATTGATTGGAAAAAATTTAGAGAAATTGCCGATGAGACCGGAGCCTATTTTCTTGTTGATATGGCTCACGTATCTGGCCTGGTTGCTGCTGATTTATATCCATCTCCAGTTCCATATGCAGATGTTGTTACGTCAACTACACATAAAACATTACGAGGTCCTAGGTCAGGAATTATTCTTGCAAAGGCAAATGAAGAAATTGAAAAAAAACTTAACTCTGCTGTATTTCCAGGTTCACAAGGTGGTCCTCTTATGCACGTGGTTGCTGCAAAAGCACTATGCTTTAAAGAAGCCTTAGATCCAGAATTTAAAATTTATATAAAACAGGTCATGGATAATGCAAAAACAATGGCTGAAACAATAATGTCAAATGGAATAGACATTGTGTCTAATGGAACCGAGAATCACATAATATTAGTTGATCTTAGAAGTAAAGGAATTACTGGAAAAGATCTTGAAAGAGTTCTTGGCTCAGTCAACATAACAGTAAATAAGAATTCAGTACCAAATGATCCGGCATCACCATTTGTGACTTCAGGAATAAGAATTGGTACGCCAGCAGCTACAACTAGAGGGTTTAAAGAAGAAGAAATTATTCAAGTAGCCAATTGGATATCAGATATTATTAATAATTTTGATAATGAAGAATTACAAAAGACCATCAAGGAAGAAGTCCACAAACTTACAAGTAATTTTCCAGTATATAATCTATAGATGTACTGTCCTTTTTGCCAAGCAGAAGATACTAAAGTAATTGATTCAAGATTAGTAGCAGATGGTTCTCAAATTAGAAGACGAAGAGAATGTGAAGTATGTCACTCAAGATTTACTACATTTGAAACCCCAGATCTAGCCTTACCTAGGGTTATTAAGAGCAATGGGGAAAGACAGCCTTTTAATGGATCAAAATTAAAGAAAGGAATGTTAAGGGCTCTTGAAAAAAGGCCACTATCAATTGAAGAAATCGATATTGTATTTGGGAAAATATTAAAAGAAATAAGAATAAGAGGTGTGCGTGAAATTAAGTCTATTGAGATTGGAGAAATAATGATGAATGCTCTAAAAGAAGTTGATACAGTTGCTTACGTTAGATTTGCTTCTGTGTACAGAGACTTTCAAGATATTCAAGATTTTTCAGAAGAAATAAGTTCTTTAGCAAAAGAAAAACCAAAGAAAAAGAAATCAAAAAAATGAATTTCGAAGAACTTATGCTTCGTGCTGTTACCAATGCTGAGACTTTTAAATATACTGCAAAACCAAATCCTGTTGTTGGGGCAATTTTATGCAATGATAATGAAATTATCTCAGAAGGTTATCATGAGATTTATGGTAGCAATCATGCTGAAATAAATGCAATTTCTAATGCTAGAAAGCATCAAGGGAAAAAATTTAATAACTTTTCTGAGTTGGCATTAGTATGCACTCTTGAGCCATGTAGCCATGTTGGTAAAACTGGATCATGTGCTGAACAGATTGTTGAAACAGGAATTAAAAAAGTTGTGATTGGTACTATTGATCCTAATCCAAAGGTTGCTGGTAAAGGTATCGAAATTCTTAAAAAAAACGGTATTGATGTTACTGTTGGTATTCATGAAGATATTGTCAAAAATCAGAATAAATACTTTTTCTTTAAGCATACTAACAACAAACCTTATATTATTTTGAAAATTGCATCTTCTTTAGATGGAAAATCGCATATCGAAAGTGATGAAAGAACAATTATTACTTCAAAGGCTTCAAGGTATGATGTGCAAATATTAAGAGCTTCGTGTGATGCAATTCTCACAGGGGGAAATACTTTGAGAAATGATAATCCAAGAATGAATGCACGAGTAAATTTTCCAACCAATCAACCTAAGAAAATATTATTAACAAGTAAAGATTGTGATAAGGAGCTAAATTTTTTTAAAGATAATGATGTCAAAATATATAAAAATAAAGATCTTACACAGATAATAAAATCATTTAAAGATCAAGATTTTTGCTCGATATTAATTGAAGCTGGTCCTAAGTTAGCTAATTCTTTTTTAGAGTTAGGCCTTGTAGATGAAATTATTTCATATACTTCAAATAATGAACTGGGTGATAAAGCTGTAAGCTGGTTTAAAGAAAATAATGCTATTGAAAATTATGGTTTTAAATTAGAATCCTCCTATAAAATTGATAGCGATATAAAAGAAGTATTTAAAAAAAATGGATAAAAGTAATATTCTTGAAATAATTGATGATATTAAATCAGGAAAAATGGTAATTATTGTTGACGACGAATCGCGAGAAAACGAAGGAGATCTTGTCTGTGCTGCTGATTTAGTAACACCTGAGATAATTAATTTTATGGCTTCTAAAGGTAAAGGATTGATATGTCTTCCGATGAGTAAGAAACTTTGTGATAAATATAATCTACAAATGATGACTAATAATAATAGAGCCGCTAATAAAACAGCGTTCACAGTATCAATCGAGGCTGCTGAGGGCATTACAACTGGAATATCTGCTGCAGATAGGGCTCATACAATTAAAACAGCTGTTGATAAAAACTCAATCTCTTCAGATATAGTTCAACCTGGTCATATTTTTCCTTTAAAAGCTATGAAGGGAGGTGTTTTAAGTAGAGCTGGTCATACTGAAGCAGCATGTGACCTTGCTAAGCTAGCAGGTCTTCAGTCTGCTGGGGTTATTTGTGAAATTATGAATGACGATGGAACAATGGCCAGACGAGATGATCTAATCAAATTTGGCAAAGAAAATAAAATAAAAGTTGGAACAATTGCAGATTTAATTGATTACAGACTTTCAATGGAGGCTACTATTGAGTCTGTTTTAGATAAAGATGTTGAAAATGAGTTTGGTAAATTTAAACTTAATGTATGGAGAGACAAAATCTATGATGAGTACCACTTCTCTCTTTCAATGGGTGATCTTAATAATAAAGAGTCACCATTAGTAAGAGTGCAAACTCAAAGCATACTGCAAGATTTGTTAGGAATTGATGATCTTGGTAAAAATTGGTCAATAAGAAGATCATTGAAGAGAATTGCTGAAGAAGGTACTGGGTTACTTGTTCTGATAAATCATAGAGATGCAAAAAGTTATTGGCTTAATAAGCTCGAAGAGAAGGAAATAGAACCAAAGAGTAATAGACGAGTTATTGGAGTTGGATCTCAAATTCTAAGGGCATTAAATCTAAAGCAAATAACCGTTTTAGGCACTCCAACAAAATATAATGCTGTATCTGGTTTTGACATTGAAATCACAGGATTTATAAATGAATAATGTATTGATAGTTCATGCTACATGGTATGAAAAATATATCTCGCAAATGATAAAAGTTTCATCTGAAATCTTAAATAATGATTTCAAATGCTCCATAGCAAAAGCACCAGGTGCAATTGAGCTGGCTGCTCTTGCAAAAAATAAACTTAGTAAAAATGACTTTGTTGGTGTTATTTTTATGGGGATTATTATTAGAGGTGAAACAAGTCATTATGATTTAGTAACTCAAGAAACTTTTAGATCTATTGGCTCACTAGCGGAAAATTATTTTGACATTGCAATTATTAATAATGTTCTATGTGTAGAAAATGAAAATCAGCTTATTGAAAGGCTTGAGAAAAATACAAAAAATAATACTAATGCATTAATAAGTCTTATTGATGAAAAATCTATCTAATTTCAAGATAATAATTAAAACAAGGGAATATTTAATTCAAGCTATTTTTCAAATGCTATTTAGCAATGATGATATTCAAAAAATAATAACTCAATTTAAAGAAGAACATAAAAATAAGAAAATTGATTTCAATGAATTTTCCGACTCACTAAAGTCTATTTACAAAAATAAGAAAGAAATTGAATCAGTAATTAAATCTGTGGATATTTCAAGTTCAAGTATCGAATTGATTGATAAATCTATTCTAATTTTTGCTATCAACGAGATGTTTTATGGCACCTTGGACAAACCCATTATTATTGATGAATCTATCAGATTAGCAAAGAAATTTTCAAGCCCTGACTCATATAAATTTTTAAATGCTAAATTAGATAAAATTTTAAAAAACGGTATTTAAAAATTATCTTAATATTGTTTGATCTCTTGATGGTCCAGTTGAAATAATTGAAGCTTTGCTTCTAACAAAATCTTCAATATATTTTATAAAGATTTGTGCATTATTAGGGAGACTATCATATTCGGTGATGCCTTCGGTTGAGGATAACCAACCCTCAAACTCTTTATATACTGGCAAATCATCTTCATAATCAATACATACATTAATCTTTTTCATTTCATCTAAAACATCAAGCTTTGTAATGCAAAGGTCTGTGACAGAATTTGTAAAAATAGCTTTTTTTAACGCAACTAGATCAAGCCAACCACATCTTCTAGGTCGTCCAGTTGTTGCTCCAAACTCGTTACCTCTTTCAGCAAGCATTTTGCCATTATGATCAAAAAGTTCTGTAATAAAAGGTCCCTCACCAACCCTTGTGGTATATGCCTTTGATATCCCAATTATTTTGTCGATATACTTTGGGCCTATTCCCAAACCAGTAGAGACACCTCCTGCAGTTGTACTAGATGACGTTACATAAGGATAGGTGCCATGATCAATATCTAAAAGAGTTCCCTGAGCTCCCTCAAATAGTATAGATCTGTTTTCTTCAACCCACTTCTGCATCAAATCTTGAGAATCAACGCAATAACTTTTATACAATTCTTCGTATCTAATTACTTCTTCATATACCTCGTCAATGTCATGTGGTTTTTGATGATATAAATCTAATAACTTATTATGATATTCGACAAGAGAACCAATTTTTTCTTTTAGATTTGTCTTATCACCAAGGTCTCCGAACCTTATAGCTCTTCTTCCAATTTTATCTTCGTAAGCAGGACCTATCCCCCTTCCAGTGGTACCAATTGATTCTGTTTTATCTCTAGATTTATCAATTGATATGTGACTGGGTAAAATTAAAGTACAAGCTGAGCTTACAAAAAATCTATCATTAAAAGTTATATTTCTTTTTTTTAGATTTTTAATTTCTTTATCAAGTGCGTCTAAGGCCAGAACCACGCCATTGCCAATTAAACATATAGAACGTTCATGAAGTATTCCTGATGGGATTAAGTGAAGTACAGTTTTCTCTCCATCAACTTTAATTGTATGACCTGCATTATGTCCACCTTGGAATCGGCAGACTACATCTATATCTTCACTAAGGTTATCAACAATCTTTCCCTTTCCCTCATCTCCCCACTGAAGACCAAGGATTAAAGTATTGTTAGACACTTGTAAGCCTAATTTTGATCTTTTTTATCGTTAAGATATTTAAAAAATTCTGAATCTGAATCAATTAGCATAACATCTGATTTGTTTTCAAATGTTTCTACATAAGCTTTCATACTTCTTGTAAATTCATAGAATTCTGGATCTTGTGAGAAAGATTCTGCATATATACCTGCAGCTTCAGCATCACCCTCACCTCTCAATTCTTCGGCTTTTTTGTAGGCCTCAGCTAATATAACGACTTTATCTTTGTCAGCAACTGCTCTGATTTCTCTGGCAATTTCCTTTCCTTCTGATCGAAGTTCTTCTGCAAGTCTCTGTCTTTCAGTTCTCATTCTTTCATAAACGGAATTACTTAAATTTGAAGGTAAATCAATCCTTTTAACTCTAAAATCAATTATTTCAACACCCAAATCTCTCACAGATTCATTTAATGAGCTCAGCATAATGCTCATTAATTCATCCCTTTCACCAGAAACAACCTCTTTAACTGTTCTTTTACCAAAATTATTTTTTAAGACGAATTCTGACCTTTGTCCAAGCAAACTGTTTAGGCTGTTAAAACTTCCATTATTTGCCTTATAAAATGTCAATACATCAGTAATTCTGTATTTAATAAATGAGTCAACCAGCAAATACTTACTTTCAACAGTTAATATACGATCAGGTTCTTCATCAAGCGTCTGAATTCTTGCATCATATTTTTTTACATCTTGGATAATTGGTAGTTTGAAATGAAATCCTACAGGGATATCAGGCCTAACCGCCTCACCAAATTGAAAAACGATTGCTCTTTCTTTTTCGTTTACTACAAAAAAACTATTAATTAATAAGCCAAAAGTTAATGCAGCAAAAATTATGTAAAAAGTATTTCTATTCATCATCATCACCTTTCTTTTTATTTTCTTCCATTATTTTATCTAGAGGTAAATACAAAAGATTGTTACCGCCCTCGACATCAACCATAATTTTGGTTGAATTAGAAAGAACTGACTGTAGTGCATCTAAATATAATCTGTCTCTAGTAACCTCGGGAGCTTTAGCATATTCCTCGAGAAGTTGATTAAATCTCTCGACTTCACCTTCAGCTTTTGCTACAACCTCTTCTTTATATGCCTCAGCACCTCTGATTCTTGCCTGTGCTTGTCCTCTAGCTTCAGGGACAATAGATAGTGCATATCTTTCGGCCTCGTTTTGTAATCTTTCTTTGTCCTCTCTAGCAGCAACAACATCGTCAAAAGCATTCTTTACCGCAGCGGGAGGATCAGTTTTTTCAATATTAACCTGTTGAACAATCAAGCCTGTTTGATAAATATCTAAGTAAGACTGAAGTCTAGTTTGAACTTCTTGTGCAATATTTTCTCTTCCAACAGTTAGCGTCTGATCTAATGTGTTATCTCCAACGACATGCCTTAATGCACTTTCAATAGCATTTCTTAAACTGCCTTCTGGATCCTTAACATTAAGTACAAAATCTTTTAAATTTGCAATTCTATATTGAGCTGAAACAGTAACGTCTACAATGTTCTCATCTTTTGTAAGCATACTATTGGTTTGAGTGTATCTTCTAGTAAGTGATACATTCTCAATATATCTATCGTCGATACCAGCTAGTCTAAAATTAAGACCTTCTTCTTGTTCTTCATAAAACTTACCAAGTCTCAGTATTACCGCTCTTTCAGAAGCATCTAATTGATAGATGCATTGTGATGCATATACAATCGAGAATCCGAACAAAGCATACAAAAACAATCTAGATGATGGCAACTTAAATCCACCACCGCTTCCGCCTCCACTGGATCCGTTACTTGAAGATTTTTTTCCTCCAAGAATAGATGAAAACTTCTTCATCAATTCGTCAAAATCTGGTGCATCATTTTTATTGCCCCAGGGATCTTTATTATTTTGATTTTCCCAATTCACGTTTATGACCTCTTTTAAACTTATATTATAGACCTATCTTGGGGCTTATTATTACTTTTAAAGTGCTGTAATAAGTTTTTTAACGCCATTAATCATATTTTCAGACTTAGAAGGGTCAATTTCTTCAAATTTATTCCAACTTCTTATCCATGTAGTTTGTCTTTTTGCAAGTTGTCTTGTTGCAAAAAGAGCTTTGTCAAAAAAAGTCTCATAATTATATTTTTTTTCTATAAATTCAAAGGCCTGTTTATAATTAACTGCTCTTCTTATAGGATGATTAAGATCAAGATCATAGTTTATAAGTAATTTCTTAGCCTCATCTATAAGACCCATTTCAATTATTTCAATTAATCTTTTTTTAATTCTTTGATGAATAATTTTTCTATCAATTGAAATGCAAAACTGAATAATATTAAACTTGTCTGAAAGATTGTTTTTTGTACTTTCTGAAAAAATTTCGCTCATTTTTCTTCCGGTTTTTTCATATATCTCTAAAGCTCTAATTATTCTAACTTCATCGTTTTTATGAATCTTCGTAGCATAATCAGGATCTATTTGATTTAGTTTCTTATATAGAAAGAAATCATTGCCATTAGATTGCAATTTTTTAAGACTTTCTCTGAATTCTTGATCTCTTTCTGGTAAATCATATAAACCTGAGTACAGTGATTTAAAATACATCATCGAACCTCCAACAAATATTGGAAGCTTATTTTTGCTATGAGTTATTTCAATAATTTTTTTTGAATATTTACAGAAATCTGAAACATCGAAGACTTCATTTGGACTAACAATATCAATTAAATGATGAGGATATTTTTCAAGAACATTTTTATTTGGTTTTGCGGAGCCAATATTACAATCTTTATATACCATTACAGAGTCAACACTGATTAGCTCAACTGGAAATTTTTTTGCTAATTTAAGAGCTAAATCTGTTTTTCCAGATGCAGTGGGTCCAAAAAGAAAAACTATTGGTTTATATGATTTATTTATTTCAAAGCATCCTCATTCATTTCACCTGTTCTAATTCTTACAACTTCATCTATAGGTGAAATGAAAATCTTACCATCTCCAATTTTTCCAGAAGCAGATGATTTAATAATTATATTTTTTACTTCGTCTATCATTTCATCGGTAACAGCTATTTCAATTTTTATTTTGGGTAAAAAATCAATAGTATATTCCGCTCCTCTATATAGTTCTGTATGACCTTTTTGTCTTCCAAAACCCTTAACTTCTGTCATTGTCATACCAGAAACGCCAATTTCGTCGAGTGCAGCTCTTACTTCTTCAACTTTAAAAGGTTTTATTATTGCTGTTATTAATTTCATGTTTTACAAAATCTTGTATATATTTATATTGTATTTCTGTTGAGCCCCTATTTTTTGCCACTACATCACTAGCATTATCTACCATATTAATTCTATATTCATTATTATTAAGTAATTCTTTGAATGCGCTCGAGAGCTCTTTGTATGAATTAAGTTGTATACATGCATTTTTATCATTAAATATATTTACGATATCTTCAAAATTTTTCATGTAAGGACCAACTATAATAGCGCATTTGTTATTTGCAGGTTCTATAAGATTATGTCCTCCATATCTTTTAAATAAGCTTCCACCTATAAAAGCTATTTCTGCATGATCGTATAATATATTTAACATTCCAGTAGCATTCAAAATAAATGCATCAGCGTTCTCAGTATCTATATTTAAATGCGATATAATTTTTGCAGATAATTTTCTTTTTTTGAAAATTTCAATGACAGAACTTGCTCTTTCAGGATGTCTTGGTACTAGTATCATTTTTAAATTTTGAAAATCTTCTAATAACTTACAATAAGAATCAATTACGATTTCCTCCTCTCCTTTATGTGTACTTGCAGCAAGAAGATATTTACTATCATTATTAATTTTGATCGATGACGTAGCCTTTTTAAAAATTGCATCAAATTTTATTGATCCAACTTGTTTAATGTTATCTTTTGAAACACCAATCTGAATAAATCTTTCTACATGTCGCTTGCTTTGAGCTAAAACTATAGAAATTTTATTTAGAACATTTTTTGCAAACAGTTTTAGTAATAAATATTTTCTTAGTGAAGACTCTGACAATCTAGCGTTTGATAAAATTATGGGGATCTTTCTTTTAGATGCGATTGCAATCATCGAAGGCCATATTTCTGTTTCAAATAAGATTAGACAGATTGGATTAAACTTTTTGAAAAAAAAGGTAACAAATACAAAAAAGTCCCATGGAGCGTATACGATGATTATTTTATTTCCATAAAGCTTTTTTGCATGTCGTAAACCTGTCGGAGTAGATACGGTAAGAATTATTTCATTATTTTCAATAAATTTTCTTAATAGTTGCTCCGAGCCAATTACTTCACCTAAACTAACTGCGTGAAACCATACAAGGTTTCTTTTTGAAGATTCTTTGTATAATCCAAATCTATTGGATAAATTATATAAATAATCTGAATCTTTAAAGCCCTTAATCGCAATTCTTGTTACCATAATAGGTAAGAGCATTAATAAAACTAAGTTATAAATTAATAACATCATAAAATTTTGAATAATCTAATAACGTAATGATACATCTTAATATCAAATGAATAATGCTTTATTAATAATTCTTGTTAAATTATGGAAATTAATTGTTTTTTTGCCATTAAAATTTCAAAATTTAATTGCAGTGATTTTAGGTTATTTAATTTCTTCAATTCCAATCAAAAGGAACAGAATCAGTAAAGTAAATATTGATTTATGTTTCAAGGATTTGAGTCAAATAGAAAGATTTAAAATTTATGATAAAAATAAAAAAGCATTTGCAAAAGTTATTTTCAATACAGGGATTGCATGGTTTTGGTCGGATAATAAAATTAAAAAGAACATTCCCTATAAAATTAATGGTCTACAAAATTTAATAATTAATCAAAATTCTGGTACTGGTATTTTATTATTTTTTAAACATTCACTTCATCTTGAGCTTGATTCAAGAATCCTTGCAATGCACGCAGAGATTTATGGTATTGAAAGAGAGCATAACTCAAAAAAATTTGAGGAAGTTCAAAAAATGGGCAGACTTAAGAGTATGATGGGGATTACAGACAGAGAAAATACTTTTACATTTATGAGATGGTTAAAAAAAGGTAAGACTGTTTTATATGCTCCAGATCAAGATTATGGAATCAAAAAATCTGTTGTAGCAGATTTTTTTGGAATTCCAGCTGCCACAGTTAAAGCGCCACAAAAAATCATAAAAAAAACAGGATGCAAAACTTTTTTTATAAACTCTTTTTACGATGCAGATATTCTTACATTAAATATCGAAGAGATTAGTTTTGATAAGTCATCCGTTGAAAATTTTTGTCAGCAATTAAATTCATACATTGAAGAAAAAATAAAAATGCATCCTCATGAGTATCTTTGGCAACACAGAAGATTTAAATCGACATTGGGAAAAAATAATATTTATCAATGAATTTGAATGAAATAAAAGAAATAAAAGGATTCATGCCAAATCACGAGGGTATGGCCCTCTTCAAATGGGCACAAAAATTTTCAAAATTAGGCCATATTTTAGAAATTGGCACATATTGTGGTAAATCTTCAATATATTTATCTTTTGGAGCAAAAAAAAACGATAAATATGTTTATACAATTGATCATCATAAAGGTTCTGAAGAGCATCAATTTAATGAAGAATATTTTGATCATGAGATATATGACAAACTTAACAAAAGAATTAACACTTTTCCTTTTTTAATTAGAAATATAAATAAGTTTAAAATAAAAAATATAGTTCCTATCATTGGAACATCAGTAGAAATCTCTTCAAAATGGCAATCACAAATAAGCATGTTATTCATTGATGGAGGACATTCTTTTGAGTCC
The DNA here is from genome assembly GCA_902591925.1 of uncultured SAR86 cluster bacterium. Classification (GTDB taxonomy): domain Bacteria; phylum Pseudomonadota; class Gammaproteobacteria; order Magnimaribacterales; family D2472; genus SAR86A. Next base: position 61,577 of record CACJCN010000007.1, on the reverse strand, counting down.
GCTAATAATGACTATGAACATTGGGAACCAAAAATCGTCAATGGTGGTTGTCTGGTAATACATGATATATTTGAGAATCCTGATGAGGGTGGTCAAGCACCTTATGAAATTTATCAAAAAGCTCTGCAAAATAATTATAAAATCTACGAAAGAGTTGACACAATAATTTGTTTAATAAAGGGATAATTGATTCTCTAAAAATAAATTTGAAGCATTTGAGAAATTAAGGACGGTATCTGCCGCAATAATTAGGGCAGCTGCAGTCCAACTTGGCTTTTCATTTGGCCAAAATATATTCTCTTCATACTGCCATCCCATATAAGGTATTTTATTTTCATCAGTAATATTTAAAACATCTGTAAGTAGCTCAACAGACCTTTCTTGATCACCATAAATCATTAACGAAATTATAAATTCAGATGTTTCAGCAACTGTCACCCACGGTTCTTCAATAACACATTGAATTCCAATATCTTTTACGTAAAAATCTTTAAAAATTTTATCCAGGTACGATTTTATTTCATTTTGATCTAGACATCCTGACAAAATTGGATAATAAGAGTCCATCGAAAATCTTTTTCTATCTTTGCAAAAGTCAAATTTTCCAACTGGATTTTTTATGGCTTGTGATAATAACTCATAAGATTTAATCCAATTTTTTAAATTTTTATCTTTTTTTAATATTTTTGAAATTGCTAATCCACATTCTATACTTTTAAGTATTGAAGAAGATCCTGTTATCAAAAAGTCATTTTCTATCTCTCCATGTTTATCTATGGACCATGGTATTGTTCCATTATTAATCTGAAGATTTAGTGAAAAATTTATAGCTGATTCGATTACTGGCCATAACTCTTCTAAAAAATCTTTATCAAGAAAAATTTTGTAAAAATGTAATGCCGCTACAGAAATATATGGCCCAAAGTGAGTCGGTTTATTTTTTTCAACAGGAACTTCGTTTTTATATTTTGCAAACCAACTGCCATCAGAATTCTGATTTCTTATTAGCCATGAAAAAGCAAGTTTAGAAGCAACATATTCATTTGAGAAACTTAAGCCCATGATAGATTCCATATGGTCCCAAGGATCATGAAAACCGTCATCGTCAGAGGGTATTGCCCCAGATTCATATTGCATACTTTTTATATATCTACCAAGATTTTTAAAATGCGAAATATCTAAGTCTTTTTTGATGAAAAGTCTTTTTGGATAATACATTCTAAATCTTTTTAAAGTACATAGAAAAACTCTTTCCCATTATTGGATTCATTAATTTATCAATGTTATCAATAATTCGAGGTTTTTTTAGAATATGTCTCTCAAGTATTTTTTTGTAAACTTTTACTAATAAATTTTTTTCTTGAGATTTCCAAAAGAAACATCTTAACCACCAATAAGGACTATGAATTGAATGAAATTTCTCAGAAGATAAAAATAAGAAACCACGACTCTCTATCTCATGAATAAGTTTTTTTTGATCAAAAATTCTTAAATGCCCTCCAGGCTGATTTTGATATTCCTTTGATAAATACCAACAAATTTTTTCTGGCCAAAAGGCAGGCACACTCGCAAAAAACTTTCCCCCTGGCTTTAATACTCTATTAATTTCAATGACTGCATCGTTATATTCATGCAAATGTTCTAAAACCTCAGAACAAACGATTAAATCAAAAGTATTATCTGGAAAAGGTAAAGAATATGCTGATCCTTTGATAAATTCTGCACCTACCTCTGATATGGATTCAAAGTAAGAATATCCCTCCTCAGCTTTTTTTAACGAATATTCATCCATATCAAGGCCAACACATTTCATCGTTGGATATTCCTGCATTACACCAAATATATGTCGTCCTTCACCACATCCAACATCAAGCATTGATCCATTATGATTAAGATTATATTTTTTAAAATTAAAAGTTAGCATTTTTGAATTTTTCTATTGTACTTAAAATAATTTTCTCATATTCTTCCGTTATCTTTAACCAATTAAAATTTTGGATTATATGTTGTCTTCCATTACGCGCAATTTCTTGATATTTAGGATAATCTAGTAAAATTTCCTTAACACCATTAGATATCATTTGCTCATCTTTTGGTTCAATTAGTTTTGCATAATCTGATGTGAGTTCAGGAATCGAGGAAATATTTGTTGCAATTAAAGGAATCTCACAACTCATTGCTTCTATAACGGGATAACCAAAACCTTCATATAATGAACTCACTATAGCTATTGAACTTGATGCATAAAGTTCTTTAATCTGAAGTTTAGATAGGTTTGATTTAAATATCACATGATCCTCAAGTTTTAATTCTTTTATTACTCTTTGAGTATGTCCATCCTTTTTAATCTTTCCAATGACTACTAAATGAATTTTTGGAAAATCTTTTTTTAAAATCTTTAATGCTTTTAATGAATAATCAAGGCCTTTTATTGGAACGTCCGCACTAGATGTAGTAATAAGTCTGAATTTATTTCTTGGGAAATTTTTAATTGGTGAAAACTCTGTTGTGTCCAAACCATTATTGATAACAGTTATATTTTTCTTATCGCATTTGAATTCATTTATGATTCCATGTTTTGAACTATTAGACGGGGTAACGATTCTATTAATTTTTGGTGCTACTTTTTTTTGCATTTTTAAGAATGAATACCACCTATATCTTGAGATTCTAAATTTAATTTTCTTTGATGATTCCAGTTCATGTTTATAATCAATCGTAATAGGGTGATGGATAATTTCTATAAATGGAAATCTTTTTTGAATCTCTAACATTCCATAACTGATAGATTGATTATCTATTATCAAATCATACTTTTTGATTCCATCAAGAAACTTATTTGCTCGAGTACCAAAAGTTTTAGGTTCTGGAAAACCACCTAGCAAAACCGAAAAAAATTCGTAGTAATCATCAATTTTTTTATTTTTTTTTATAAGAAGTTTTTTTAGTCTATCCCTAAAAGAAAATGTTTCAAATAAATCTAATCCTGGGAGTTTGATTAGATTGACTTCTTCATGCAAGTCAGGATATGGAGGTCCAGATATAACATCGATATTATGACCCATTAAATTTAAAACATATGAAATATCTCTTACATAAACACCCTGACCTCCACCAAAACGAGCACTTCGATAACTTAAAATTGCTATATTTAATTTTTGCAAAAGGATATTTAATTAATTTTTGTTAGCCAGCTATGATATTTAACATCCTCACCAGAAATTATCTGCTGAAATTTATTTTGAAGTTCTTTTGTAATATCACCTCTTTTTCCATTAGCAATCATCTTATTATCTAATTTAGAAATTGGTGTAATTTCAACTGCAGTGCCTGTAAAAAAAGCTTCATCAGCATTTAATAAATCTTCATAGCTAATATCTTTTTCATATACTTGAAATTTTAAATCTTGTGCAATTTGGATAACCGACTGGCGTGTTATCCCATTTAAACAATGTTCAGTTGTGGGTGTAAAAATTGATTGATCTTTAACAATAAAAATATTTTCACCACTTCCCTCAGATATAAAATCATTTTTATCTAACATTACTGCCTCATCAGCTCCATTATCCAGGGCCTCATGAAGAGCCATGGTATTACTAAAATATGTCCCTATTATTTTGTTACCTGAATGTAGGGGATTTTCATATTGTCTATGTGAAGATTTAATAACGGATATACCATTTTTCTTTGCCTCAGGATCCATATATGAGGGCCACTCCCATGATGCAATAGCTACATTTACACTCAAATCCTTTGCACGCAAGCCTAGACCCTCATTTCCAAGATAAACTATAGGCCTTATATAACCTTCATTAAGATTATTTTTATTTAAAGTGTCACACTGTGCTTGATTTATTTCTGATTGAGAAAAAGGTATTTTAATACCTATTCTGGATGCAGCGTTGAAAAGTCTTTGTGTATGATCAATAAGCCTAAAAATAGCTGCTCCATCTTTTGTTTTATATGCTCTCACTCCTTCAAATACACCGGTACCATAATGGAGAGTGTGCGACAGAATATGCACATTTGAATGATCCCAGCTCTCAAACGACCCGTTTTTCCAAATATATTTATTTTGAGTATTTATAAACACGTTTCAAGATATAATTGCGATTAGTTATTATTGCAAAATCATTCGTATAACTAAAGAAAAATGACGGAAATAACAAAATCAATTTTCAGAGAATATGATATTAGAGGAATCTATCCTATTGAAATAAATGAGGAAGTAATAATTCAAATAGCAAAAGCAATATCCATTAAGTGTAACAGTGAGAATGTATCTGAAATTTGCATTGGAAGAGACGGAAGAAATTCTAGTAAATCATTATCACATTATCTTGAAAAATCACTATCAAATTTTGGTGTCGATGTTGAAAATATTGGGCTTGTTACAACTCCATTACTATATTTTGCTTCCAAAAAAACTAAATCTAAAAGTGGTGTAATGATAACCGGCAGTCATAATCCAAAAAACTATAATGGCTTAAAGCTTGTAATAAATGATAAACCTATTTCAGGCAATGAAATATATGAACTTATTAATCAAAATATAGATGAGTCTATTCATCCCGGAAAGATATCCAGAAAAGATATCAGGGACTTGTACATAAAAGAAGTCATCGAAAATATTCAATTAAAAAATAGTAAAAAACTAAAAGTTGTCATTGATTGTGGTAATGGTGCAGCTGGATGCATCGCTCCAAAATTATTTCAAGAATTAGGCTGCGATGTTATAGAGCTCTTTACAGAAATTGATGGTAATTTTCCAAACCATCATCCCGACCCAAGTAAACTGGAAAATCTTTCAGACATAATTAGTAAGGTTAAGTCTTCGAAAGCAGATCTTGGTCTAGCTTTTGATGGTGATGGTGATAGAGTTGGTTTGATTACAGATACCGGAGAAGTTGTTTTTCCAGACAAGATAATGATGATCTTTAGTGAAGATATCCTCAAAAAAGAAAAGGGATCTATAATATTTGATGTTAAATGTACAAAAGCTCTTCCAAATTTGATCAAAAGTCTTAATGGAAAACCAATCATGTCACCAACAGGTCATTTTCATATTAAAAATGGCATTAAAGAACATAATCCTCTTTTGGCTGGTGAAATGAGCGGCCACATATTCTTTAATGATAAATGGTACGGATTTGACGATGGTCATTACTCTGGAGCAAGAATTATTGAAATTATCTCAGCTAAAAATGAGAGGATTTCATCAATTAACAACAAACTCCCAAAATTATTTTCGACTCCAGAATTAAATATTACAGTTACTGATGAAACTAAGTTCAAAATTATTGAAGAATTTTCTGCTAAATGTAAATTAGATGGAGAAAAAATTACTATCGACGGTTTAAGAATCAACTTTAAAAATGGATGGGGTTTAATAAGAGCATCAAATACAACTCCGAAATTAGTTTTAAGGTTTGAAGGAAATTCTCAAAGCGATCTCGAGGCTATTCAAAAAGATTTTATGAATGAACTTTCTCGCATTTGTCCTGATATTGATATAAATTTAGATTAAGAAATGAAAAAAGATAGAAAAAATATTATCTTAGAATCACTTGCTAGCATGTTAGAAGAAAGAAATTTATCAAAAATAACTACCGCTGCACTCGCTAAAAAATCCCAAATTACTGAAGCAGCTTTATACAGACATTTCCCAAGCAAAAGATCGATTTATGCTGAGCTATTTTCTTTTTGTGATGATACTGTCTTTGCAAAATGTAATGAGTTGAAGAAAGAGAAAATTTCTTCAAAAGACAAAGTTAAAAATGCATTTATATTTTTTATGATTTTTATAGAAAAAAATAAAGGATTTGCAAGATTACTATCAAGAGAAGCTCTTTCTTCAAATGAACAGAATGTAAGTGAAAATGTTAATCAGTTTTACGAGAGATTTGAATTAGTGTTGAGACAAATTCTAAAAGAAGACGAAAAAAATTTGTTAACTCAGCCTGGTATTTCTGCTCAATTAATTATTACTGTCCTTGAAGGAAATATAGGAAGATATATAAGATCAAAATTTAAAGATTCACCATCGAATTACATTGAAAATATTTGGAATCTTTTATCTTTAAGCATTTTTAAAAGTTAATTTATATTTTCATCCAAAAACAACTCAAAATAAAAATTATCCTCAGTGTCTAAGTCAATTTCTCCAGTTAACTTGTTAACTCTTACAAAGGATACATTTTCAGGTATTGAGTTTTTGTGGATTTCAAGGTTTTTTAACTTAAAGTCCATGTAATTCAGCCAAATTGGTAATGCAATAGTTGAGCCATATTCATTTTCACCTAACGATGAAAAATCATCAGTACCAACCCAGACAGTAGTCACAAGATCTTTATGAAATCCAGAAAACCATGTGCTTACAGAATTATTTGTAGTGCCTGTTTTACCAGCAATATCATCTCTATTCAGAAAACTTGATTTTCTTCCAGCAACTCCATTCTTCATAAATCCCTTCAATGTATCTTCCATTAAGTAAGCGATTCTTTTATCTATCACTCTTTCAGAATTATTAATTGGATCAATTAAATAGTATGGTCTATTTATTATTATCTCTTGAGTATCAAGCCAAGGAAATGCAATTATTTCATTGTCAATTTGAGTATTAAAATTCTTTTGTGAAAAAATAATTTTACCCTCTCTATCAACAATTTTATCAATAAAGTGAATATTTGAAATATATCCTCCATTTGCAATCACACTATAAGCTCTTACCATTTCTATTGGGGAAAAGTTTCCCGACCCTAAAGCTAAGGATAAATCTTTTGGAAGTCGTGATTTTTCAAAGCCAAATTTTTCCAAGTAATCATGAGATTTTTCAATTCCAAGTTCCCTTAAAAGTTTTATTGAAACAATATTGACAGATTTTATTAAAGCATCTCTCAACGATATTGGACCATAGAATTCACCTGTATAATTTTCAGGCCTCCAGGCACTCTCTAGATTCTCGTCTTCAAATATAATTGGTGCGTCATTAATCAGGGTTGATAAATTGTACCCATTTGCAATACTTGAAGAATAAATGAATGGTTTAAAACTTGATCCAGATTGAGGAAAAGATGAGCTAACTCTGTCAAAATTACTTTCATTAAAATTCTTACCTCCAACATAGGCAATTACCTCTCCAGTTTCTGGATCTATTGAAATCAGAGAAGCTTCAGCCTCAGGAACTTGATCAAGGGATAAATAATCATCATTTTTTTTTAAATGTATAAAATCTCCAAAATTAAGAAAATCATTGAATCCATTTGGAACTTTACCAAGCTCGTTGATAGATATCCTATCTCTAGCCCATTTATAATCATCACTCCAAAAAGCATTTTTAAGCTCAAAATTCTCATCAATTACAATAATCTCTTTTTCTGAAATACTCACTACAATTGCTTTAATATATGAATCATAAAATGAGTACGAATCAAAAATATTTCTTAATTTATTTGAAATATGGTCCTCATTAAGATTAATGTTGCTTAGGTTTGAGTTATCAAATAAAAAATCTATGTCTAAATTTTTCAAAAGCATAGCTTGTTGATCTGAAAAAATATTTTCATAGTTATCAGATTTTCTCCAGCCATGTCTCTTGTCATATAAAAATAAGTCTTTTAGAACACTTTCATATGCAACCTTTTGCGACTTTGAATCAATGGTTGTATAAACAGACCAACCATTTTTATATGCATCAAGGCCATATCTTCTTATTACTTCTTGTCTTACTAATTCCGCTATATGTTTTGCTTCTATATCATATAAGTTAATATCGTTTGCAATTTTAATTTCATTCAAAACTGCACTTTTATATTCTTCATCACTAATATAACCAAGCATAAACATTCGAGATAAAATCCAGTTTCTTCTTTGAAGAGTGCGCCTTGGATTTTTTACAGGATTTATTCTTGATGGAAGTTGGGCAATTGCCGCAATTGTAGCAGATTCATCAATACTTAGATTTTCTAAACTTTTATTGAAATATGTGTTAGCAGCCGCCTCTATTCCATAAGATCTATTCCCTAAAAAGACTCTATTTACATATAGCTCAAAAATTTCTTCTTTCCCTACATTGCTTTCAAGCTCTAATGCTAAAAATATTTCTTTAATCTTTCTAGAAATTGTCTGTTCGGGAGTCAATAGGTAACCTCTTACAACTTGCATAGTAATTGTGCCACCACCACCTTCACATCCAGAGGGCCTCATACATCTCATAAATGAACGAATAAGACCTGTGTAACTTATGCCCTGATGATTAAAAAAGTTGTCATCCTCAGCCGCCAAAAAAGCACTTTTTATGTGATAAGGAATTTCATCAAAACTTTTCGCCCTTCTTTTTATTTCACCAAATTCACCAATCAGGACTCCGTCTTTTGTCAAAACTTTTAGAGGCATTTGTAGTACAGATTCGTCTACATATTTGATTTCAGGCAAATTAGGCTTGGTAATAAAATACATGAAAATTATCGAGATAATTGACAGAATAGATGCAGAGATACTAATTAGAAAAAATGCTTTTATGAATTTTGGCATAAGTTATTTTAAATCTTAAACTTTTGATAATAAATCTTTTATGATTTAAAAAGTGTAATTTTTACTTTAAGTGTTAAAATTTCGCTAAATTTTTTTATAACTATGAATATTTTTATTGTTGGTCCAATGGGTTCTGGTAAGTCTACTGTAGGCAAAATAATATCTGATGAATTATTTTTAGATTTTTTTGATACCGATGATGAGATTGAAAAAAGAACTGGTGCCTCGATAGATTGGATTTTTGACTTAGAGGGAGAATCAGGGTTTCGAAAAAGAGAATCTGAAATGCTAGATGAAATGGTGAAAAGAAATTCAATAGTTCTTTCAACTGGTGGAGGCATTGTCTTAGAATCCTCTAATAGAGAGCTATTGTCTTCAAGAGGAACAGTTTTTTATTTATCAACACCAATATCTGTTCAAGTTGAAAGAACAGCCAAAGATAAAGATAGACCTCTCTTAAAAAACGGTGATCCTGAAAAAATATTATCTAAGCTCCATGATGAAAGGAAAGAATTTTATAAATCCGTTTCAGATCATATTGTTGAAACTGAAAATAAATCTAGTCAAGAAGTTGCTTCTGAAATAATCAAGCTAGTTAAAAGTTAATTATGTCAATAATTTCAGCAGGTAAAGGTAAGTCAAAATATAATATTCATATTGAAGATAAAGAATTATCAAAGAATCTCATTAATAGATATCTCAATAAACATAGTAAAATTTTAGTTGTTACCGATAGCGGCATTCCAAAAAAATATTTAAAACACCTAAAGTCTAATATCAATAACAAAAGTATACATATTTTTACCTTGCCCAAAGGTGAAAAATCAAAATCTTATTATTCTTATAAAAAAATAATTAATGAGCTCTCTAAATTAAAATTTGATCGTAGCGATTATTTAATTGCATTTGGTGGCGGTGTTGTTGGGGACATAACAGGATTTGTAGCATCGACTTATTTAAGAGGTATTAGCTACATTCAAATACCTACTACTCTATTGGCACAAGTTGATTCATCTGTAGGAGGAAAAACAGCAATAAATATTCCACAAGGCAAAAATCTCGTAGGTGCATTTTATAATCCTAAATGCGTATTAATTTCTACACAATACTTAAGGACTTTATCTGAGGATGAGTACAAATCAGGTCTTGGTGAAGTCATAAAATATTCATTCATTGGAAATAAAACATTAAAAAAAATTATAGAAGACAAATCAAAGCAAATTATTGAACGAAAGGAATCAACTTTAAAAATTGTTATAGAGCAATCAATAAAAACAAAGGCAAAAATTGTAACTAAGGATGAAAAAGAATCTGGTATCAGAGCAATACTAAACTTTGGACACACATTCGGACATGCTATTGAAGCATATAAAAAATACAAAAATATAACTCATGGCGCTGCTATCGTACTTGGAATGATTATTGCCTCTAAATTATCACTTTATGAGGGATATATAAAAGATGATCAGTTAAAAAAAGTGTTAGATATTATTGATTCATTAGAATTAGAATCTGACTACAGCAAATATAATTATGCAAAATTAAAGCCGTTTATGGCTAAAGATAAAAAAGTTTCTAATGGGAAACTAAATTTAGTTATGATTGATAAAAACTTTAATGGTTTTTTAACATCGAAATATAACTTAAAAAATATTAAAAAAGTTTTAGGTTAAGCTGCATTCGCAGTTGTTGCCTTTAAAAGATCTTGAATGTTTGAAGCTGCAGGGATTACAAGCCAAAAATTAGATTCAAATCTGTCAAAGTCTTCTAAAATCTCTCTCGCCTTTTGACTATTAGTGTACTTATGATGATTAGATAATATTTCTTTTAAATGTTTCCTATGGGGCTGCATCTCCTCAGTTGTGATCCTCTCCAAACCTACTAAGCCTCTATTACATTTATCAAAAAATGTTCTGTCTTCATCTAAGACATATGCAAATCCTCCAGTCATGCCTGCAGCAAAATTTAAACCAACATCTCCAAGAACAGTAATATGTCCTCCAGTCATATATTCACAACAATGATCGCCAGCACCTTCAATAACTGCTTTAGCTCCTGAATTTCTTACCGCAAATCTTTCTCCAACTGAACCAGATATATAAACTTCCCCGCCAGTTGCTCCATAAAGACATGTATTACCAGCAAGAATGGTTTTTTTATCATTGATAGCAAAATCAGCATCATTTTTGATAATTATTTTTCCTCCATTCATTCCTTTACCAACATAATCATTTGCATCACCATTTAATAACAAATTTAAGCCATTAGCATTCCAACATCCAAAACTTTGTCCAGCAGACCCCATAAAGTTAAGATTTAAGCTGCTTGATAGTCCATCTTCACCATATCTAGATGCGATTTCTCCTGAAATATTTGCACCGACAGATCGGTCTGTATTAGAAATGTTATAACTAAAACTCCCTTTTTTATCTTTGTTAATAATATCTTTCACATCAGACAATATCTTTCTAGATAAATCTGCTTTATCCCAAGGATTATTTTTTGATACTTTGCAAAAATTAGATTCTTTATTATTTAAATCTGAATATAAAATTGGAGATAGATCAATATTTTTTAGATAGTCTTCAATTTCGTCCAATTGATATAAGTAGTGTGTCTTACCAATAATATCTTCAAGTTGTTTTACACCTAACTCAGCTAAATATTTTCTTACATCATTGGCAATGAAATTAAAGTAATTTATTACTCTCTCTTTTTCGCCAATAAAATGTTGATTAATTAAGTCTTTTCTCTGTGTGGCTACTCCAGTTGCACAATTATTTAAATGACAGATTCTTAGATACTTGCATCCCATTGCTATCATTGGTCCTGTGCCAAAACCAAATGATTCTGCACCAAGCATTGCCGCTTTTATAACATCAAGACCAGTTTTCATTCCACCGTCAGCTTGCAGCCTAATTTTGTGACGAAGTCCACTGTCTCTGAGACTTTGATGAGCCTCTGCCAAACCGAGCTCCCAAGGTGATCCTGCATATCTTATTGAAGTAAGTGGACTCGCGCCTGTTCCACCATCATGACCAGAAATAGTAATTAAGTCAGCGTATGCTTTTGCTACGCCTGATGCAATGGTTCCCACACCTGGTTCTGAGACAAGCTTTACAGATACAAGGGCTTTTGAATTAACTTGCTTAAGATCGAAAATCAATTGTGCTAAGTCTTCAATCGAGTAAATATCATGATGTGGAGGTGGAGAAATTAAGGTAACTCCTGGAGTTGAATACCTCAATTTAGCAATCAAGCTATCAACTTTTCCGCCTGGTAATTGGCCTCCCTCACCGGGTTTTGCTCCTTGAGCAATTTTTATTTGTAATACTTCAGCATTAACTAAATAATGTGGTGTTACTCCAAATCTTCCAGAAGCGACTTGTTTTATTTTCGACATTTTTAATGTGTCATATCTTTCTTTCGCTTCACCCCCTTCACCAGAATTTGATCTCGATCCAAGCGAATTCATTGCCTCTGCTAATGTTTCATGGGCTTTTGGAGATAAAGCACCTAGACTCATTCCAGCAGAATCAAATCTCTTTAATATTTTTTTATTAGCTTCAACCTTTTTTATATCAATACTTTTTTTTGATTTTTTGATTCCAAGGATATCCCTCAGCATTGCCGGCGGTCTTTTATCAACTAGATCTGCATATTCTTGATATTTTTGATCTGATCCAGTCGAAACAGCCTCCTGAAGTTTTTTTACAATCTCTGGATTGTATGTATGATATTCGCCACCATGAACATATTTTAAGAGTCCTCCTACACTAATGTCAGATAAATTAGATGTAGCATATTCACTTAATTTTTTATTTTCATTGTCTAGATCATCAAAATTTTTACCTGCAATTCTACTTATAGAGTTTGTAAAACATAAATCAACAACATCATTGTTAAGTCCAACTATTTCAAATAACTGTGAGCCTCTATAACTAGAAATTGATGATATACCCATCTTTGAAATTATTTTTAATAAGCCTTTATTAACTCCTTTTCTATATCTAGCACAATTTTCATGTGGCATTCCTTTAATCTCATTTCTATCAGAAAGATCGAGAATTGTTTGATACGCAAGTGATGGATATACAGCAGTTGCACCAAAACCTATGAGGCATGCAATTTGATGTGTATCTCTAGCAGATGATGTTGATATAACTATGTTTGCATCAGATCTTAATCCTAGGCTTACAAGCATTTGATGAACACAGCCTACAGCAAGCAATGCATTGATCGGCAAATAATTTTTGCTTGGTACTTTTTCAACAAGATGTATTATGACTTTTCCATTTTTAACCTCTTTTACAACATTTTCTTGGAGTTTCTTTAGAGCTTTTTCTAAGCTGGCACTTTTTGCATACTCAAGATTAATCTCTACATTGCTGAAATGTTTATTGTTAATAATCGACTGAAGTTTTTTAAATGATAGTACAGGTGATGTAGTTACTAATCTTTTGGCATGATCAGGTGTTTCATCAAATACATTAAGTTCTGGTCCATAACAAGTTTCTAGAGACATAACACTAGCCTCTCTCAAAGAATCAATAGGAGGATTTGTTACTTGTGCAAATTGTTGTCTAAAGTAATCATATATTTGTCTGTGCATTTTACTCATTACAGCTAAGGCTGTATCGTCTCCCATTGAGCCGGTTCCTTCATTGGATTCAACAGCTAGAGGCTTAATTACAGAGGTTCTTTCTTCTTTATGAAGTAAAAACATTTTAGATGCTATAGATAATTCACTTCCAGAAATTTTTTTTAAGCCCGGTCCTTCATACTTATCTAAGCTAGATTCAATATAAACTGTTTGCTGTTTTAACCATTCCCTGTATGGCAGCTTATCTTTAAGAGAATTATCTATCTGTTTTTCGTCTATAATCTCCCCTGTAAATGTATTTACAGCAAGGATACCGCCAGGTGAAACTCTACCTTTTTTAATTATATTTTCGCTATTCTTTGGATTTACACCAGTTTCAGATGCAATTGTAATGATATTGTCTTTGTCAATTTGATATCTGGCAGGCCTTAAACCGTTTCTATCAAGCATACATACCGCCCATTTACCATCAGACATCACTATTCCAGCTGGGCCATCCCATGGTTCCATGTGCATTGAATTATATTCATGGAAGCTCCTTACATCAGGATCAAGCAAATATGCATTTTGCCATGCTGGTGGCATAACCATTCTTATTGCCCTAAATAATTTCACTCCTCCATTTAAAAGAATTTCTATCATATTATCTAAAGCAGAAGAATCAGACCCTTTTTCATTTACCAGTTGTTTAAATTCTTGGATTTTTGGTAGTCTTGGACTTTTAAACTTTGATGAACGAGCTTTGACCCAATTTCTATTGCCTCTTATTGCATTAATTTCACCATTATGCGCTAACAATCTAAATGGCTGTGCTAAGTGCCATCTTGGGTGAGTGTTTGTTGAAAACCTTTGATGAAAAACACAAATAGATGACTCAAATTTAGATGATTTAAGATCTAAATAAAAATCTTGAATTGCATCAGGAAGCATTAAACCTTTATAAATAATTGTTTTTGAAGACAAGCTACAAAAATATAATTGCTCATCATCAAGATATATCTCTTCAATTAATTTCCTTGCCTGATAAAGATTGGTTTCAAATTTTTCTTCATAAAAGACTTTGTCTGAAGATTGAATAAATAGTTGATAAATATTTGGTAAGCAACTTGAAGCTATTGTGCCAAGAATATCTTCATTTACTGGTACAGGACGCACAGCCTTTAGAATAAGGTTTTCACTTTTGAGAATTTTTTCAATTTTAGAAAGCACAGATTCAATTTTATGATTAGTAAATAATTGTCCTATTGCAAATTCATTTGAAATTTCTACTCCTTGTTCTTCAGAAATAGCATTTTTGAAAAAATCTTTATCTAAATTTAATAAAAGCCCACATCCGTCGCCTGTTTTTCCATCAGCGCCTATTGCTCCACGATGAGTCATACTTGTGAGGGCACTAATCGATTTATTGATAATTTTATGAGATTTAATGCCGTTGATATCAGCTATTAAGCCAAATCCACAGTTATCTCTAAAGTCATCTTTTGAAAATAATTTTGACATATTGTTAAAGTGTGAAGACAAACTATATCATACAATGCTATGAATTATCAAAGAAAAGTGTCATACTATGTCATACACTTAATAAAAAATGACCAATAAAAATAAGCAATATAGAATTGAGAAAGGTCTTTTGCTGTTTACTCAGCCAAGATCCCCTTATTTTTATGGAAAGATTAGGTTAAAAGGCAAATATCATACTAAATCTTTTTCACCTATCTCAGACTTTAATAAAGCTAAAGAGAAACTTTATGAGTGGAGAAATGAACTCATTAACAATCCAATTGATGTATCTTCTCAAAATCTTAACAGAAATGAATATACAGATTTCAAGGAACTAAATAATAATTTTCAATTCCTAGATGTTGGCAGATATGATCCTGCAAAAAAATCAGTTGATGAAAGAAAGATTAATTTTGTAGAAATATATGGTGAATACAACCAATCCCAAGCATCTAATCAGGCTCATAGATGTCTTGATTGTGGAAATCCATACTGTGAATGGAAGTGTCCTGTCCATAACTACATACCAGATTGGTTAAAGCTTGTTAATGAAGGCAATATTTTTGAAGCTGCAGATCTATGTCACTCAACAAACAGTCTTCCTGAAGTTTGTGGGAGAGTATGTCCACAAGACAGATTATGTGAGGGTGCGTGTACATTGAACGACGGATTTGGGGCAGTCACTATAGGGTCAATAGAAAAATATATAACTGAAAAAGCATTTGAAATGGGATGGAAACCAGATTTATCAAACAGAAAATGGACAAATAAAAAAGTTGCAATAGTTGGTTCAGGTCCTGCAGGTATAGCGTGTGCAGATATTCTAACTAGATCTGGTATTCACAGTCACGTATATGACAAAAATGAAGAAATTGGAGGACTGCTTACTTATGGAATTCCTGAATTTAAGCTAGAAAAATCAGTTGTTAAAAGGCGAAGAAAAGTTCTAGAGGAAATGGGTATTAAATTTCATATGGGAATCGAAATTGGTAAAGATATTAAATTTAAGAAGCTATATGAAAAATATGATGCAGTATTTTTAGGTATGGGAACTTATACATCTCTTGAAGGTGGTTTCAAAGGTGAAAAACTTCCAGGAGTATATAAAGCAATTGATTATTTAGTATCCAATACAAAAAAATTACTAAATATGGATTCTGGTAAAGCTGAGTTTATAAATTTTAAAGGTAAAAAAGTTGTTATTTTAGGTGGAGGAGATACCGCAATGGATTGTAATAGAACAGCAATAAGACAAGGAGCTAAATCAGTTACATGTCTATACAGAAGAGATGAAAAAAACATGCCAGGTTCTAGAAGAGAAGTTCAAAATGCAAAAGAAGAAGGCGTAGTATTTGATTTTAATATTCAGCCTATTGATATTCTTGGAAACGAAAAAGTTGAAGGTGTTAAAGTTGTTCAGACAGAATTAGGAGAATCAGATCAAAATGGAAGAAGAGTTCCAATCCCTATAAAGGGCTCTGAAAAAATTTATGATGCAGATGTAGTTATTGTTGCATTTGGTTTTAGAGCCAGTCCTGCCGAGTGGTTTAATGACTTTGATATTCAAACAAGAAAAAATGGCTTGGTTATAGCTGAAGAAGATCAAAAATATAAATTTCAAACCTCAAATGAAAAAGTATTTTCGGGTGGCGATATGGTTAGAGGCTCAGATTTAGTTGTAACAGCAATATGGGAAGGAAGAGAAGCAGCTAAAAGTATTATAAAATATGTCTCATAATGAACTCAGATTCGTCATTTCTTAAAGCATTAAATAAAGAAAGTCTCCCAACACCTCCCATATGGTACATGCGTCAAGCTGGAAGATACATGCCAGAGTACCAAAATGTTAGAAAAAAATTTAAAAATTTTTTAGATATGTGCAAAGAGCCAGATATATGTTGTGAACTTGCGTTACAGCCTATTAATGCATTTGAATTGGATGCTGCAATCCTATTCTCAGATATCTTAACAATCCCTGACTCTTTTGGGCTTGGTGTGGAGTTTATTGAAAAAGAAGGACCTGTTTTTAGAAATCCTATTAGTAACGGTACAGATATTAAAAATCTCAATCACTTTGATCCTGAAAGTTTAGATTATGTCTACAAGGCAGTGAATAATATTAAAAGCTCTCTGCCAGAAGAAATACCATTAATTGGATTCTGTGGAAGCCCTTGGACTTTAGCTGCATATTCAATAGAGGGAAGATCATCAAAAGACTTTGAGAAGACATTAGGCTTTTTAAAATCAAATCAAAAAGATGTTCATGATTTATTAATAAAATATACGGACGCATGTTTTTTGTACTTAAGAAAGCAAGTGCAATCAGGTGCTGATGTGATTCAGATATTTGATTCTTGGGCAAATCTACTAACGAAGGAAGACCTTATTGAATTTTCTTTTAATTATATAAATTCTTTGATCTCAGCCTTGAAACTTGATCCTATGACAAAAAATATTCCAGTTATTATTTTTGCTCGAAATCCAAAATGTAACATCGAAGAATTAATTAACACTTCTGCTGACTGCATAAGTCTGTTCTGGTCAATGAATGATTTGAATTTTGAGGTAGCTAAAAATAAGGTTGCTATTCAAGGCAACCTTGATCCAAAAATTCTACTTGAAAGTGATGAAGCAATAAAAAGGGAGACCTATAAAATTCTTGAAAGATTTAAAGAATATCCTGGTTATATTTTTAATTTGGGACATGGTATAACTCCAGATATTAGTCCCGATAAAATTAAATATTTAACAAATATTGTCAGAGAGTATTAGTTTTCCCATAATCTTATTAAACCCTCTTGAGTGCATGATGCAATAAGCTTCCCATCTCTTGAAAAAATAGAACCTCTTGAGAACCCTCTTGCATTTCTGGTTACAGGACTGTCTATAGAATATAAAAACCATCCATCTAAATCTAATTTTCTGTGGAACCACATCGCATGATCCAGACTAGCGTTTTGAAGATTTTTAGTTAAAAAGTTTACACCAACAGAATTATTGGCTGCGCCTAAAAGTCCCATATCAGATATATACAAAAGAAAGGCCTGTTGAATTACTTGATCCTTAGGGAGAGAGCCATCTGTTTTAATCCAAGTGTTTTTATAAGGTGGCATTCTCTCTGGTTTAAAATAGTTTTGAGGCTCAACTGGCCGCATCTCAATTTCCCTTTGTTTTATAAACATTGGCATATCTTCTTTTTTCATCTTAAGTTCTTTAAGAATTTCTTCTCTGATTTCTTGCTCGCTTTTAAGTGATTCTGGCTCAGGAACATCTGGCATTTCAATTTGATGCTCAAGTCCTTTTTCTCTTTTCTGAAATGATATAGAGCAATTAAATATGACTTCACCTTCTTGTATAGCTTTAACACTTCTAGTAGTGAAGCTTTTTCCATCTCTTATTCGGTCAACCGTGAAAGTAATGGATTTATCCATATCTCCAGGTCTTAAAAAATAAGAATGATATGAATGAGCAAAATGCTCTACGTCAATAGTTTTATATGCTGCTATTAAGGTCTGTGCCATTACTTGGCCACCAAATATTCTCTTGTAACCTACATTTTTTCCATTCCAAGAAAATATATCCCTATCTATTTTTTCAAGCTCAAATAACTCTAAAGATTTTTTTAGAACTGATTTTTTATTCATAAGATTTAAGTTGCGCTCAGACCTCCGTCTATTAACAATTCCGTCCCTGTTATAAAAGATGATTCATCAGATGCAAGAAAAACGGCTGCATTAGCAATGTCTTTAGGTTCAGCAAGTTTTCTTATTGGAATCTGTTGGATAAGCTTCTCTTCAATGTTTCTCTCAGGAGCAGCATCAATCATGGTTTGCACCATTGCAGTTCTAGTAAATACTGGATGAATGGAATTACATCTAACTAGATTAGTGGTTTTAGCACAGTGAAGTGCTATTGATTTTGATAAATGTCTAACTGCAGCTTTAGAGGAGTTATATGCAGAAGTATTATGTGAGGCAACAATACCAGACATTGAGGAAATATTTATAATTGAGCCATCTCCAGAATCTCTCATTAGTTCAATGGCATGTTTGCAACCAAGAAATACTGAATCTAAATTTACATTATGCACTAATTTCCATGTTTCGATATCGGTAGATTCAATATCACCGCCATTACCAATACCTGCATTATTAACTAATATGTTTAGAGATCCGGCTTTATTTTTGATATATTCAATTGCAGATACCCAGTCTTCAGACTTGGTCACATCTAAATTAATGCCTTGGCAAGATAGTTCGTTACATGTTTTTTTTAATTCGCTCTCATTAATATCACTAATAAATACAACTGCACCCTCTTCAATCATTGAATTGGCCATTTCCTTACCCAAGCCCTGGGCTGCACCTGTAATGAGTGCTACTTTTCCTTTAAGTCTTTCTGTCATAATAGATATATAATCAATTTAAGGTCACATCTTACATTGTTTGCAAAAAAACTAGAACTTTAATCTATCAAAAGGTAGGATATGCAGTCCTGAACGTATTAAATAAAGAAATGACAATAAATAAAGAAATTGATTTGCCAAATAAACCTGATAATAAAATCAGTGTTGCTGATGTTTTTAATATTGATTCAAAGCTAACAGTTAAAGGTTTTGCAAAAAAAACAGCGTGGGTTCCAGAGATTGATAGCTCCTATGTATTTGATAAAGAGACAACTCTATCTATTTTGGCTGGATTTGAGCATAACAGAAGAGTAATGATTCAAGGCTTTCATGGAACAGGCAAATCTACACATATTGAACAAATTGCAGCCAGATTAAATTGGCCATGCGTTCGAATAAATTTAGACAGTCACATCAGCAGAATTGATTTGCTTGGAAAGGATGCTATTAAACTAAATGATGGGAAACAAATCACTGAATTTCAAGAAGGTCTTCTTCCTTGGTCAATTCAAAATCCTGTTGCTCTTGTTTTTGATGAATATGATGCTGGTCGTCCAGATGTTATGTTTGTTATTCAAAGGATACTTGAAGTTGAAGGCAAACTTACTCTACTAGATCAAAATAAAATTATAAATCCTCATTCATCATTTAGACTTTTTGCAACAACGAATACTGTGGGCTTAGGAGATATGACTGGTCTGTACCATGGAACACAACAGATAAATCAAGGTCAAATGGATCGTTGGCATATTCTTTCAACATTAAATTATCTAGATCCTTCTCAGGAACTGAAGGTTGTGATGTCAAAACTTAATAATCTTAAAGGAGAAAAGAATAAAGAAATCATAAAAAACATGATTAAACTTGCAAATTTAACAAGAGTTGGGTTTGCCAATGGCGATATTTCAACATTAATGTCCCCAAGAACAGTTATATCATGGGGACAAAATTTTAAAATTTTTAAGGACCTCGTTATATCATTTAATCTTACTTTTTTAAATAAATGCGATGATATTGAAAAGTCCATTATTTCTGAATACTTTCAAAGATGTTTTGATATTGAAATTGATAATGGAGAATCAGGCTCGGCTTCTTAATGAGTTGGACTAAAAAAAGAGAAAGATTGCATGAAGCAGCTGTATCTACAATTAGAGCTATTTCAAACAATAAAAAAATTTCTTCCAATACAGGATTATCTCAAAGACCACCAACAAGCGATCATGTAGCTTTGCCTAATGTTCCAAGATCTTTTAAAGATTTAAATAAATGGCGAGGAGAATCTGATTTTCAAGCGTTTTGGCATTTATTTCATAATAAAAGTAAAGATTATCAACTCACCCTCCCTGCAAGAATGATTTTTAACGAATTAGAAATTGCCAGAGTCGAGTTATTAGGTTCTTCAAAATATCTTGGTTCTGAAAGAAATATATCAGAATATACAAATTCTAGAAGCAATGAACTAGAAGACGAAAAATCTCTAAATTTTTTATCTTATGGAGCAAATTTGTGGCTTAAAGAATTTATGAATTTTGATTTATGTGAAAATTCAAAAAATATAATTTCGAAATTTATCGAAAAATATAAGATTGATGCGTCTGCTAACAAAATCCGAGAAAATCTAATAAAAAATCTTGATGATCAAGCGAATTTTGAAAAAAATGCAATCAAATTTCTTAAAAAATTAGATCTAGTTAAAGAAAGTGTTGAAGATGAAGAAAATGATTTTGAAGAAGCGCCAGGATCAACAGATGATATTGACAATAACGAAGAAACTGTTCAAGAAGATTCAGGAATAGAAGAAAAAATAGATTTAAAAGATTTTGATGATGACTTAAATGTTGATATACAGGATGCAACAGCAAATATCGATGATACCTCAATTGAAGATGAGATTGAGTCTCTAACTTATCCAAATAATGATTTCCAAACTCCACATAAAGAAGACTATTCTATCTATACATCAAATTTTGATGAGATTATTGATGCAAAAGATCTTGTAACAAATGAAGAATCAATGCGTTTAAGAAATCAATTAGATAATTTAATTAAGCCACATATTTCGACTATTGGAAAATTAGCAAATAGACTGCAAAGACTACTTTTGGCTAAACAAAATACCAGTTGGAATTTTAATCTTGAAGAGGGAATTCTTGATAATTCAAGATTGCACAGAGTTATCGCTAGCCCTGGATATCCTCTTAGCTTTAAACAAGAAACAGAAAATGATTTTAAAGATACTATTGTTACTTTGTTAATTGATAACTCTGGATCAATGCGAGGGAGGTCTATAAGCCTTGCAGCTATATGTGCTGATATTATTGGAAGTACATTAGAAAGATGTCAAGTAAAGACTGAAATCCTAGGTTTTACAACTAAGCATTGGAAAGGTGGCGACTCAAAAAAATTGTGGATTATAAATGGTAATAGTTCCAATCCAGGCAGACTGAATGACATCAGACACATAATTTATAAGAGTGCTGATAATAGTTGGAGAAGATCAAGAAAATATTTTGGTGCAATGTTAAGGGAAGGCCTATTAAAGGAAAATGTTGATGGGGAAGCTCTTGCATGGTCACATGAAAGGCTTCTTAAAAGACATGAGGAAAGAAAAATATTAATTGTAATTTCCGATGGTGCGCCGGTTGACGACAGCACCTTGTCCGCAAATCGTGAAGATTTTTTAGATAATCATCTTAGAGAAATTATTTCAAAAATTGAAAAAGATAGCCCAGTTGAACTTCAAGCAATTGGAATTGGGCATGATGTAACAAAATATTACAAAAATGCACTAACTATAAATAGGGCTGAAGAGCTTGGAGAAGTGCTTTTAGAGGAACTTACAAAGCTTTTCAAGGATTAAACATTGCTATAAAATACTTTTTTAACAGGGGATTTTAAATAATTTTATAGGTAATTATCATTATGAAAATTCGTAACCAAGATGGGCCACCAGAGGATTTACTTTACTTCGATGAAGACTTAGATCTGTCCCAAAAACAAGTTGAAGATGTTGTTGAGATATTTAAGACTCCTCTAACTGGAGCATATAACTGGGATTACACGATTGCAGACAACAGAATTAAAAAACTTTATGAATTAGGTAAGGAGCTTAATTGGAATGGCTCAATTGATTTAAACTGGGACTATACTCACCCTGCTGATGAAAAACTAGTTGAACCTGATGAAGAGTTACCTCATGAGGCGCTAGAAGCTTATCAAGCTCTCTCAGAAGAAGAAAAAATACTTTTTGATAGACATAATACTGCGGAATTAATGAGTCAATTTCTTCATGGAGAACAAGGAGCCTTACTTGTAGCATCTCAATTAGCTAGCTGCGCTCCAACTTATAATGCGAAACTTTATGCTGCCTCTCAAACATTTGATGAAGCAAGACATGTTGAAGTATTCAATAGATATCTTCAGGATAAAATTGGTATTCACTATCCGATTAATCCATCATTAAAATTATTACTAGATAAGATTCTCACTGATGAAAGATGGGACTTAAAGTTTATTGGGATGCAGATAATCATTGAAGGTTTGGCTCTTGCGGCATTTCAAATGCTTAAAGCTATTACAAAAGACCCACTTTTAAAACAACTACTCCACTATGTTGTTCGTGATGAAGCACGTCACGTAACATTTGGAATAAATTATCTTGAAGACTACTTAACAACACTATCTAAAGAAGAGATAAATGAAAGAGCTCAGTTTGCATACGAAGCTTGTGTTATTTCAAGAGATAGGCTTATAAATACTCAGGCTGAACAGAGATTTCTTAAAATGACTGCTGAAGAAGCTAGAGAATTTCAATTAAGTACTGGTACTTTTGAAATGTTTAGGAACTTCTTATTTTCAAGAGTGATGCCAAATTTAAAGAGGATTGGTCTATTAACAGATGAAGTTAGGCCAAAATTTGAGGCACTTGGATTGCTAGAATATGAGCATGCGCCAGATGATTTTGAATGTGATTGGGCAGAAATGAAAAAGCCTCTTGAAAAATTTGGACAAATTCCAACCAATCTATAACTTTAAATTTGAATATATGACCATACTTAAATAGTATGGAATTAAATATGGAGATTATTAATGTCTAAACATGCAGCACTTGATACTTTTGGGAGATCTGGGAATCCAGTTATAAGATCCTCCGCATTTGATTCTCGAGCATCGTCAGATTCTGAAAGAATGACTTTGGATGGGGCGGTTAATAAGACGGCAATAATGTTAGCAATTCTTATATCTACAGCAGCGATTTCATGGAACTTTCCAAGTCCATTAATTGTTATGCTTTCATATATTGGTATATTTGCAGCAGCAATTGCAAGTGTTGCTACTTTTGGTTTTTGGATGCCCTTTATTGGTTTCATAATTAATCCAAGGCCCTACTTAGCTCCAAAAACCTGGTTAATATTTGCTTTTGGAGAAGGATTTTTTATAGGCTTGATCTCTTTGTCATTTGAAACAATGTTTCCTGGTATAGTTCTTGAGGCGGTATCTTTAACATTTTGTGTTGCAGCAACGTTATTATTCTTATATAAATCTGGCATTGTTAAACCAAGTCAAAACTTCGTTTTAATGGTCTGCTCTGCTGTTTTTGGTATCTTCTTATTTTACATAGGAACGCTTATATACTCTTTAGTTACTGGCGTATCTCCAGAAATATTTTCAGGCAGTAGTAATGCGTCTATTGGATTATCTCTATTCATAGTAGCTATGGCAGCATTTAGTCTAGTACTTGATTTTGACATCATTGAACAATCTGCTGAGTATGGTTCTCCAAAGTATATGGAATATTTTGGCGCAATGGCTTTAGTTACTACTTTAATTTGGCTTTATATAGAAATACTGAGGCTTTTAGCGAAGTTCAGATCTAGATAGTGTTTTCTTCAAATCCTTTGATTCTATTTCTTGGATTAGTTTCTTTTGGAATATTCTTCTATTTATTAAGAATACGAGCATCTAAAAATCAAATAGAGTCTTTTGAAAACAAAAAAAGAATGAATTGGACTTGGTTATGGTTAAGATATGGAAAAGATAAATCAAAATCAAATATTATTGAAGGTGAAGCGAAAGAGGTAAAACATGAAGAAGAAAAGTAATTCGTTGATAAAAAATCTTAAATTAATATTTTTTACTGCATTAACACTACACATTGTGGGTTCTGAATTGAATCAAGATCCTCAAATAATTCAACCAGGCGCACCAGGCAATCCATCAAAAGTAATTGATGAAAAAGAAGCAACAGATATTGCTAATACTTCATATATAAAAGCTGATGTTGATTTTCTTCAAGGAATGATTGTTCATCATGAACAAGCTATTGTGATGTCTGAAATGGCAGATGAAAGAACAAATAATAAATCAATTTTAGATCTTGCAAAAAGAATTGATGCATCTCAAAAAGATGAGATTAACTTTATGGAATCTTGGTTAAAAGATAGAGATGAATTTAAAAAAGCAGTAGATGAACATCATCATAATCATCACAATCACAACATGCATAACCATATAGATATGGTTGGGATGGCTACTCCTAAACAACTTAACGATTTAAGCAATTCTGATAGTACTGGTTTTGATAGGTTATTCCTTAAATTAATGATAAATCATCATGATGGTGCATTAGAGATGGTTGAGGAGTTAAAAAAATATCCTGGAAATACCTATGATCCAATATTAAATGAATTTGTTTCAGATTTAATTAATGATCAAGGTGTCGAAATTGAAAGGATGAACACCCTACTAACTGGTTTATCTGATGATCCTAGAGCCGGTTTGACTGGAGGACTATTCATTGCCGAAGAAGCTATTTTGAATATGGAGCTAATAACATCATTAAAAAAACCAACTGGTTTTTTTGATCCTGAAAATCCTGCTGCAAAAGGCTCGGAGGATTTAACTGAGGATAATGAAGATAAAACTACTGCAGAAATTTCTAGATCTTTAAGATCACCAATGTTGTCTTTTGCAAATACTGATATGGCTTTTAAAGATAATATTCTTGTTGCTGGGAGTTATCATGGATTTAATGTCTATGAGCTAGGGAATGATGGCATTCCAAGTCTAATTTCATCAGTTGTATGTCCTGGTGGTCAAGGAGATGTTTCAATTGTTGGAAATCTTTTGATTATGTCTGTAGAAGAAAATAGAAGCAGAATAGATTGTGGACTCGAGGGTGTAAATAGTGATTCAAGTCCTGAAAGGTTTAGAGGTATTAGAATCTTTGATATATCTAATTTATATAAGCCAAAACAAGTTGGAGCTGTTCAAACCTGCAGAGGTTCACACACGCACTCTGTAGTATCTAGCGATAGAAAAAAAATCATAGTTTATAACTCTGGAACTGGAAGAGTTAGAGATACAGAAGAAAAAGAAGATTGTTTCGGCTGGGACGGCGGAGGTTCTTCCTATTTTTCAATTGATATTATTGAAATACCAATTAAAGATCCTTCGAAATCTAAAATTGTTAAAAGTCCGAGAGTCTTTATGGACCTAGAAACTGGCAATGTTGCGGGATTATGGCGAGGTGGTGATCATGGTGATGATACCCAAGATACAAACTCAACCAATCAATGTCATGATATTACAGTTTTCCCATCTGCAAATATTGCTGCTGGTGCCTGTTCTGGTAATGGAATCTTGTTTGATATAACTGATCCCTATAACCCTGAAAGACTTGATGTTGTAACTGATATTGGTTTTGCTTATTGGCATTCTGCAACATTTAATAATGATGGTACAAAAGTAATTTTTACTGACGAATGGGGTGGCGGTGGTCGAGCAAGATGTCGTGCATGGGATCCTTTAGACTGGGGAGCAGACGCTATTTATGACATTGTTGATAAAAAATTGATCTTCAAAAGTCATTACAAAATGCCTGCACCTCAGTTGGAAACTGAAAACTGTGTTGCTCATAACGGATCAATTATTCCAATACCTAATAGAGATATATTTGTTCAAGCATGGTATCAAGGTGGTATTTCTATAATGGATTTTACCGACTCTTCTATGCCTAAAGAAATTGCGTATTTTGATAGAGGTCCTATCCTTGAAGATATATTAATTACTGGGGGGTATTGGTCAACATATTATTACGATGGCTTTATCTACGGCACCGAAATTACTAGAGGTCTTGATGTTTTCAGGTTAACTCCAAGTGAATATATTAGTGAAAAAGAAATAGAGGCTGCTTCGAAAGCATTCCCAGCAGTTGGCGATAATGTATTCAATCCACAACAACAATTCCCAATGGCTTGGCCTGCAACTTTTTTAGAATAAAGTTTAATAAATGTTTGTTGCTATTGATTTTGGAATAACAAACACAGATGTCGTAATAAATCAAAATGGTGATGATATATTCTATTCATTTCCATCTAGATCAATAACAACTGATTTTATTGATTATATCTTTGACGAAATTGATCTAGATTTTGCTAATTTGCATAAAATCGGAGTAACTGGTGGTAAATCTAGTAATTTAAGTGACACATATAAAGATATTCCTGTAATTAAGATTAATGAAGTAGATGCAATAGGCCTTGGTGCGATAGCTTTATATGATATATCTGAGGAGTCTTTCGTAGCTGTAAGTGCTGGAACTGGGACTGCATGCATTCATCATAATAACGGTAAATTTAACCACTTGGGAGGAATATCAGTTGGAGGTGGGACATTACAGGGCCTATCAAAATATTTAATAAATACTGAAAATGTGAAAGATATAGAGGAATTAGCTAAAAAAGGAGATAGAAAGGAGTTAGATTTTTTAATTGGAGATGTTGTAAATGAAATTGGCTCTTTATATCCAGAAATTACTGCCTCAAATTTTGGTAAAGCAAAAAATAATAAAAATAACTCTAAAGAACATGCTGCTGCATCACTTTCAAATATGATTGGAGAAGTCATTGGAACAATATCTTATCTAAATGCTCTTTTGTGTAATGAAAATAAGGTTTATTTCTTAGGGAGAACATCTTTAAATAGTGTTATTAAAACTGGTATTGAAGATAGATTAAAACTTGCTAATATTAGTGGAGTATTTAAAGAAAACAGAGAATATGGTAATGTACTTGGTGCATTAAGATCTATTCAATCAGATTAGAAGAATTTTTATAGAAAATGGAAGTATTAACAGATAAGTCAATCATTATTACGCTAGCTGTCCCAGCTTTCTTTGTGTTAATAATAATAGAGTATTTCTATGGTTTATTTATTGGCAAAAATACATATCGTTTGAATGATACCTTAACGAGTATTTCTTTAGGAATGATAAGTAGGTTTCCTGTAATGCTAAATTTTGGAGTTCAGAGTGCAATATTTATATATATTAGTAAGTATCTTAACCTAGGACTTTTATCTGTTAAGAATCCTTTTACCTGGATAGCTGCCTTTCTTTTGTATGACTTGTCATATTACTGGATGCATAGAATGCATCATGAGATTAAGATTTTATGGGCTACACACAGCGTTCATCATCATGGAGAAGATTACAATTTAGCAACTGCCTTGAGACAAACAAGTACAGGATGGCTATGGAAATGGATCTTCTATACACCGATGATGCTAATTGGAGTTCCTGGTGAAGTATTCGTAACTGTAGCCGGTATTAATTTAGTTTATCAATTTTGGGTTCACACAGAACACATTGGGAATTTAGGTTTTCTTGAAAAAATTTTTATCACGCCGATGAATCATCGAATTCATCATGCAAAAAATAAAGAATACATAGATGCAAATTATGGAGGTGTTTTCATAATTTGGGATAGGATGTTTGGGACTTATACTCCTCAACGAGAAGAGCTCAAACCTGTTTATGGTACAGCAACTCCTCTAAATAGTTGGAATCCTATTTGGGCAAATTTTCAAGTCTTTTCAATAATGATAAAGGACACTATCAAAACTAAGTTATGGAAAGATAAAATTAAAGTATGGTTTGCAGAAACATATTGGAGGCCTGAGGATTGTATCGAAGAGAAAGATCCAAAAGACTTTTACAAAAAATTTAATCCTACAATAAGTACAGACATTAAAATTTTTAGTATTACACAAATATTATTTACAACAACAGTCTTCAATCTTGTTTTTATAAATGCGTCTTTACTCTCGTACTTTGAGATATGTTTATTTGGAGTATCTTTAGTTACCCTAGCGTCTTTAACTGGATTTTTGATGCATGGAAAGAAAATTGCCTATCAGCTTATTTTGTTGTTCTCTATGTTAAGCATCCTTGCCATATATACGTATAACCCAATAAATATGAACTTAATTTCTTCAAAATTACTATTAGCTCAGCTTAGTTGTAACGTAATAACAGTAACCGGAATACTTTTATTCCAGTCACTGTTTAATATGAGAACTTTAAAGACTTAATTTACTGAACGTCAAATCTGTCTGCGTTCATAACCTTATTCCAAGCAAAGACAAAATCTTTAACGAATTTATCTGATGAATCATCCTCAGCATAAACTTCAACAATTGCTCTTAGCTGTGAATTTGAACCAAAAACAAGATCAGATCTTGATGCAGTTCTTACCTTTTCACCAGATTTTCTATCAAATGCTTCATAAGAATTTCCTGTTCCATTAGGTTTCCATTGAACAGACATATCGAGTAATGTTCTAAAGTAATCATTACTGAGTTTATTAGAATCTTCAGTAAACAATCCATAGCCGTTGGAGCTGATGCCTAAAGATCTCATTCCACCTAACAGTACAGTCATTTCTGATGCTGTTAAACCTAACAACTGCGCTTTATCTAGCATAATTTCCTCTGGTGCTGTATTCACACCTTTTGCATGAAAATTTCTAAATGCATCTGACTTTGGCTCTAAAACCTCAAATGATTCAATATCAGTCTGATCCTGAGAAGCATCTCCTCTTCCAGGTGTGAAAGGTACTTCAACGCCAGATGCCATTTCAATTGCCACATTTCCTGCTAGTACAATTATGTCTGCAATTGATGCTCCGACTTCATTAGATATTGATTCGTATACTTCTATAACCTTGGTAAGTTGTTTAGGGTTATTTACTTCCCAATCTTTTTGAGGAGCTAATCTAATTCTTGAGCCATTTGCACCACCACGCATATCAGAACCTCTAAAGGTTGATGCACTTGCCCATGCAGTTTCAACCATTTCTTGAATAGATAAACCTGAGTCAGCAATTAATTTCTTTGCTTTATCGATATCGTATTCTGCACTACCAATAGGAACAGGATCCTGCCATATTAACTCTTCTTCAGGTACCTCTGGTCCCATATATCTTGTTTTTGGACCCATGTCTCTATGAAGAAGTTTGAACCAAGCTCTTGCGAAGGCATCAGCAAATTGATCTGGATTTTCATGAAATCTCTTTGAAATTTTGTTGTAGCTTGGATCTTCACGAAGTGCCATATCTGCGGTAGTCATCATTGTTGGAACCTTCTTTGATGAGTCTTCCGCATCAGGTGCCATATCTTCCTCTTTTTGATCAATTGCATGCCAAATATGGGCACCGGCCGGACTTTTTGTTAATTCCCAGTCATAGCCAAATAAAAGATCAAAGTATCCATTGTCCCATTTAGTTGGGTTTGCTGTCCAAGCTCCTTCTATACCACTTGTAATAGTGTCGCTGCCTACACCCGAACCAAATG
Source organism: uncultured SAR86 cluster bacterium (assembly GCA_902591925.1). Lineage (GTDB taxonomy): Bacteria > Pseudomonadota > Gammaproteobacteria > Magnimaribacterales > D2472 > SAR86A. The sequence goes on along the minus strand of CACJCN010000007.1, from coordinate 31,905 downwards.
TGCTTGACCAACCAAAACCCATTTCCTCAAGTGGAGCACCTTCAGGTTCTTGTTGAACATTATTTTCAGGTCCAGCTCCATGAGATTTGCCAAAAGTGTGACCACCAGCAACAAGAGCTACAGTCTCCTCATCATTCATTGCCATCCTTCCAAAAGTTGTTCGTATGTCATGAGCACTAGCAAGAGGATCAGGGTTTCCATCTGGACCTTGAGGATTAACATATATTAAACCCATCTGTACAGCAGCAAGAGGATTATCTAATTCTCTTTCGCCTTTATAACGCTTGTTATCTAACCATTCTGATTCTACACCCCAATGAATATCTTCCTCTGGGCCCCAAATATCTGGTCTTCCTCCACTAAAACCAAAAGTCTCACCACCCATTGATTCAATAGCAACATTACCTGCAAGGATTAATAAATCAGCCCAACTAATTTTCTTCCCATATTTTTGTTTTATTGGCCACAAAAGTCTTCTAGCTTTATCAAGGTTTCCGTTATCAGGCCAACTATTTAATGGTGCAAAGCGTTGAGCACCAGTACCTCCACCGCCTCTACCATCCGTACTTCTATACGTACCGGCAGCATGCCATGTCATTCTTATAAAAAATGGTCCATAGTGTCCATAATCTGCTGGCCACCAATCTTGTGAATCAGTCATTAGATCATTAAGATCTTGTTTGAGAGCCTCATAATCAATTTTCTTAAACTCTTGTCTGTAATCAAAATCATCATCCATCGGATTTGTTTTTGCATCATGTTGATGCAGAATATTAAGATTTAGTTGATTAGGCCACCAATCTTTTGTTGATGTACCAGTTGAACTATTTGTTGTCATAGCCCCATGCATAACGGGACATTTACCTTCTTTTTGCTCAGCCATAATTACTGATTCTCCTTAAATTTTAAAGTGCAGTTTAACGAATTCTAAACATGTATATATTATCAAAAAAATAAAAAAAAAGTATATAAATTTATTCTGAATTTATGGTGGAGCTACGCGGGATCGAACCGCGGACCCCCTGCTTGCAAAGCAGGTGCTCTCCCAGCTGAGCTATAGCCCCACATTGAATTGAAGTATTGTACTTTAATGATGAGTTTTTTGTGAATTTAATCTAAATTATTTTTATTATTGATAGGCGCAAATTTTGAAGACTGTAATGAAGATGGATTTTTACTACTTCTTCCAGCAGCAGAAGTTTGAACTCTTAATTTATAATTGCTAAATACCTCAAATAACAAGTAAAACCAAAATCCATTAATGATTGGCTCTATAATCGCATCCAGTGCAGCTAAATTGAGGGGCGCCCCTGTAAGCAATCTGTTACATGTCATTGCTATAAAAATATGGCCGAATGTATATAAAATAGCCAAATATATTCCAATGTTGTCTGCTTTAAGAAAGCTTTGTTGAGAATAATTTATCTTATCTACAATAACTTTTTTTAAAACTACTAATAATAAATAAAACCAAAAACCATTTATTATTGGTTCAATAAACGCATCAGCTGCTGCCATATCAAGAGTCGCACCAGTAATGATTCTATTACAGGTCATTGCAATAAGAATATGGCCAATTGTATAAATTACAGCTAAAACAACGTTATCGTATTTGAAAACTTGAGTATCGTCATATTTTAAGTAGTCTTTCATATATAGATATTCTACTTTAAAAAAAGGGGCAATTGAATTGCCCCTCTTAATTTAAGGGAGTACATTTAAACACCCCTCTCCTCTAAAAAATTAGAAAGTTTTTCTCAATGAAATTCTTATGTTAAATGGTTCGCCAACTGATGCTTGATGTGAGCTATGAGAATGTGGAAAATATAAAGTATCAGTTAGATTTTCAATATTCATTGTAAAGCTTAAGTCATCAGCGATTTGATAGTTAGCGGCAAAATCAATTTTTGTATATGATGGCAAAACTCTGTCTGGATTATTGTTTCCTATATTTGATTCGCCTTGTCTTGTCATACCAAGAGACCATGCAAATTTATCTGTTAAATCATAGGTAGCAAAAAATGATAATGTATGATCAGGTATTTCACGAGGTTCACCACCTGAACTTGTTTGTCCATCCATTTTTGAAATACCTGCAACTAAACTCATTTTGTCAGATACTTTACCCTTTAACTCCAGCTCAAAGCCATCTACTACTAAACCAACAATTTCATTAGTTTCACCAGTTACACTATCTCTTACGGCTCTGGTTTGTTCGCTATCAAAATAAGCAGCAACAAAACTTAAGTCATCATTAATTGCTACTTTTACACCTATCTCGCTACTTTCATAAACATCAGGGTCTAATGCCGCACTGCTTGCTGAAAGAGCTTTAAACTGTTCACCAGATCTTGGAAGAAAACTTTCACTGTAACTATAGTAGTAAGAAACATTTTCTTTTGGTTTATAAATAATTCCAGCTCTTGGTGAGAATTCTTTATCTTCTCTTGATTGAGCAGTTCCATTTTTTACATCTTTTACTGTTATATCAAACGTATCATGACGTCCACCAATCATGACTTTAAGGTTTTCTGATACATCTATTTGATCTTGAATATATATTGATGTCACTTCAATATCAGATTGAGTTTGTCTGTTCAAGTCTGCAGTGAAATCATTATTTGTTGCCACACCAGCTGAATTTACAGTGAAATCCATTGGTCTGGTTATATTAAAAACTTCATTATCATCAGCTGTTGTAGACCAATAAGTATCATACCTTTTGTTTTTATTTGTTGTATCAATTAACTCACCACCAAAAAGAATTGTGTGGGTTGCGGATCCAATTTGCATTTCGTTAACTATATTACCTGTAACAATTGTGTTTTCACGCTCGGTAGGATCGAGATATCCATCCATTGTTACAACAGAAGCACCTGCAGTGTAGCTAGATGCATAATAATTTTTATACATTTTTTCAAATTCGCTTGAAACAACATTAAGATTTCCTTTACTGGTATCTGAAAAATCTGTGCTTAAGGTTGCTCTGAAGATATCTGCTTTTAATGTTTGAAGGTTATCACCTTTTGAGTCACCAAATGTAATATTTTTAAATCTTTTAACAGGTTTGCCATTTTCTGTTGGAATACCTCTATCAATAAAACGCTCATGATCAGCGTATTCATATGAAAGATCTAAAGTAGTTTTATCACTCATTTTAATTTTGACAGTTGGATTAATTCCTAATCTATCTCCATCATAAAAATCTCTGTGATTTTCCAATGCATCACTGTGGATCATTACTCGAAAAGCAGAACTATCACTATTTGTTGAGTTATAATCAACAGCAATATCGCTTGCTCCAAAATCGTCTACTCCAAAGTCTATGGCACCAAATGTTTCACCTAGAACAGCTTTCTTTGATACTCTATTAATCACACCGCCGGTTCCGCCTCTTCCAAAAAGAAGCGCATTTGGTCCTCTAAGTATTTCAACCTGTTCAACGTTGTAGAGCGACCTATAATATTGCACATCATCTCTGACTCCATCTTGGAAAAAGTCTGCAGTTGATCTGACTCCTCTAAAAACAACAGCGTCACGATGTCCTTCACCTTGAGATGTATTTACACCGGGTGTATATCTCACAATATCACCAATTTGTCTGAAGCCTTGTTTACGAATATCCTCGTCAGTAACTATTGAAACTGTTTGAGGAACATTAAGGACAGGCACTGGAGTTTTCAGAGCAGTCACTTGGTCTGAATATAATACATTCCCTTTGACAATTACTTCCTCTACATCCTCATCATTATCTTGAGCAACAACAAATGATGTAATTAATAGAAAACAAATAAATAGTATTGCTGAAATATCATCTGAGATTCTTTTAAATATTTTGTTCATAGTATTTTCATCACATAATTAAAATGAAAGCTACTCTTTTCGCCTAAAGATTTTTTGATTACAAAATCAGAAAAACTGCACACTTTTAGGGGAATGACCAATAAAGTAGCTTTCATAAATGATAATGATAATGATTATCATTTAGATTTGCAATCAAATTATGTAATTATTTTATAAATTGATATTTATTGAGAGTTATTTATTGAAATTTTATTTTGAAAGAGTTTACTTATTTCCTCTTATTGCGAAATAAGTACCTAAAATAAATAAGAAAATTTGCTCACTCATAAAGAGTTTTTTTGTTACTAGCCAATCTGAATGAGCTATTAAGATCGCCCCTATCATTATTACTGCAACTGCTCCTCCGGATAACCTTGTGACAACATTACCAATGTTATTCTTCATAAGACCACCTATAATTATTCCTGCTCCAGCTCCTACCTCACCTAAAGCAACAAGGCTTGTAACAATTTCAGGATACATATAACCCATGCTCTCAAACCAAGTGACCATTTTTTCAGGTGGTAATGGAAATTTTCCATGACCATGTAAAATAAAAGACGTTCCTAGTCCAAGTCTTAGAAGCCAAGGGGTAATTGGCATTAATGGTTTAGCAATTGATTCAAGAAAGTTATTTATTTTGTTCATAATGTTTTTGAATTTAGTAATGTTTTAAAAGTATATCCTTATCATGACAAACTTCAAAACCTTTAATATCTAGTAATTCATTTAATTCATCATTTCCAATTTTTATCTTTACAAACATTTTTCCGCACTGAGATATTTTTTCCTCTTTTACACATCCCATATCAAATAATGAAGAGCGAACATTTCCCATATTTTTTTCTATAGATATCCAACCTTTATATATTCCATTAAATAGGATCATATTTATTTTTGATCTTAAATCTTCGAATTTATTTCCATTTTCAGCAGATAAAAATACTTCATTTTGTTTTCTATTTTTTAATTGTTTTATTTTAGAGCTATCTAAAAGATCACATTTATTATTAACAATAATTTGAGGAATATTTGAAACTCCAATATCACTCAAAATATTATTTACTTTCTGAATCTTTGTCCTGTAATCAACGTCATGAATATCAACAACATGTAACAAAAGATCTGCAGCCGTTAGTTCATCCAAGGTTGCTTTAAATGACTCAACAAGCTGCGTTGGTAAATCTGATATAAATCCAACAGTGTCAGAAAATAAGATAGGACCATATTTAGGATGTTTGTTTTTTCGTGTTACAGAATCTAAAGTTGCAAATAGTTTATCCTCTGCAAGCTGAGAGCTCTCAGTTAATTTATTAAATAAGGTTGTTTTTCCTGCATTAGTATATCCAACTAATGCAACTAACTTATTTCTACTTTTTTTTCTGGAATATCTATTTATCTCTTTTTGTTTATGTGATTTTTCTAATCTTTCATTAAGTCTTTTGATTCTTTTGCCAATAAGCCTTCTATCAGTTTCAAGCTGAGTTTCACCAGGTCCTCTTAAGCCAATTCCTCCCTTTTGTCTCTCAAGGTGTGTCCAACCTCTTATTAGTCTTGTTGAGAGATGCTTTAATTGAGCAAGCTCTACTTGTAATTTACCAATATGAGATGATGCTCTTGAAGCAAATATATCGAGAATAAGTTCAGTTTTATCAATTACTCTTTTATTAAAATATTTTTCAAGATTTCTGGTTTGTGACGCATTTAACTCATGGTTAATAATTAATATGTCTATATCTTTGTCTAAAATCTGAAGTTTTAAATTTTCAAGATTACCTTTTGTTATAAATGTATTTATAGATGGAATTTTTTGATTAAGGTTTCTACAATCTTTTATATCTAATCCTGATGAAATAACAAGACTTTTAAACTCATCATAATCATTTTCAAGTTCATTTTTTTCATAAAACAAATCAATACTGACGTATATCAAAAAAGCATTTTGAAATTTTTTATCTTCTATCAAATCCATTGAAAATATAACTCAGATATTTTGACAATAATTTCTGCTTCAGATGATTGCTTATTCTGCGAAATCTTTTCCTTTTGCAGCCTCAACTTCTCTTTTGTTAGGATTAACAGATTCTCTGAAAGGAATTTCAACAATTTTCGCTTGAACAGGTTCACCTGGGGTAATTGAATATTCGTCAGGCAATTTGACAAGTAATTCAGAACCAACTTCTGATGTTGACCATGGAACCCAAGCAAGTGCAATATTAGTTCCTAGTTCAGGTGACCACCAAGGAGAAGTGACATAGCCTATGTCATTACCATCAGTATCTGCGACTATCCAAAAATCAGGTGCATAATCAGTGATCTCTTTACCACCTAGAGTGATACCAACCATTTTCATTTTAAATGGTTCTTTACCATCATCAATAATATCTCTTTGTTTTTCAAGTTCTTCTTTGCCAATATAATCTGCTTTTTTATTTCTTGGAACTTGATAACTTAAATTAACTTGAAATGGAGAAGTTTCATGGTCTAAATCTTGGCCCCATGACAAAATGCCTGCAGCTATTCTCCTGTGATGAGCTGGTGCAATTACCATCAAGCCAAATTCCTCTCCATCTTTTAAGACTTGATTCCAAACTTTTTCTGCATTTTCATGAGTATCGCGAACATAAATTTCATAGCCTTTTTCACCAGTGAATCCAGTTTGACTGATAACACAGTCTGCACCATTTATGTTTGTTTCCATTAACCCATAATAGGGAATTTCTCTCAATTCTTCACCACACATTTTTGCCAAAAGGTCCTCTGACAAAGGACCTTGAATTTGAAGAGGGCATACATCAATTTCGTCAATCTCAACGTCAAATTTTTTAGTAACATTCACACCCTGTAACCAAAATAATAAATCACTATCTGAAATAGAAAACCAAAACTCATCTTCGGATAATCTTAACAAAACAGGATCATTGAGAATTCCACCTTTTTCATTACATAAAATTGCATATTTACCATGCATCGGCTCAATTTTTGTTGCATCTCGTGTAATAACAAAATCTGTAAATGCTTCTGCATCTGGCCCCTTAACCCTAATTTGTCTTTCAACAGCAACATTCCACATGGTTACTCTGTTGACTAAGGCATCATATTCAACCATTGCTCCTCCATCCTCAGGCTTTACGTAACCTCTTGGATGATAAATTCTGTTATAAACAGTTGCTCTCCAACATCCTGCCTCATGTGATAGATGCCAAAAGGGAGATTTTCTTACTCTTGTTGAAATTAAAAGCTCAGTTGGCGTTCTTCCACTTTGTCTTAAATTTATTGGAACTACCCTATCACTTTGATCAACATTTGGATGGTTTGGATGAGACATATTACCCCCTAAAAATATAATACGAATTCGTTAAATTTATCATCAGTTTTTTACTTTGTAAATGAAAATTTTTGATAGAAAAAATAAGAAGAAATAAGAATATTATTACTGTAATTTTAAATTATTGGTACAAATGGAATACATCCAACTAACCCAAAAAGTAATAAAAAAATTCCAATAATTTTCATATATAGATTCTCTCATATAAAAAGAATAAAATGATGAGATGTTAAGAAAATTTTCATATATTTTTATTGTAATCATGTTTATGCCTGTTGTAATTTCTGGAGGTGATATTTTAGATTCTAACTCAGAACAAATCCTTTTAGTTCATAAAACTCCAACATGTGGTTGCTGCAAAATGTGGATGAGGCATGCTGAGGAAAATGGTTTAACCGTTTACGGACAAGATCACGAGAACCTAACGAAGATCAAAGAGAAATATAATATCGACCCTCAATATAGATCATGTCATACAACCGTATCGTCTGAAGGATTTATATTCGAAGGTCATATTCCTAGCAAATTCATAAAAAAGTTTCTTTCTGAAAATCATCCAAATGCTATTGGACTGTCGGTACCTGGTATGCCTTTGGGATCTCCAGGGATGGAATATAACAATCAGTTTATGCCATATGATGTGCTTATTCTGTTTAAAGATGGCACAAGCAAAGTTTACGCTGAAGTAAGAAAATAAAACTCTATACAAATAAATTGTTTCTTTATGGTCTTGACACGTATGTTACTTTATTTGTAACACACTTTTAGGAACAATTATATGAATATTAATGTCTCAAGAAGACTTCCTGTAACAGTGCTTTCTGGTTTTTTAGGAGCAGGTAAGACCACTGTGCTTAGTCATATTTTAAACAATCGTAAAAATAGAAAAGTTGCTGTCATCGTAAACGATATGAGTGAGATAAACATTGATGCTTCTCTAATAAAAAATGAGGTTTCTTTAAATCGAAGTGAAGAAAAACTTGTTGAAATGAGTAATGGCTGCATTTGTTGTACCCTCAGAGAAGACTTGCTTATTGAAATTAATAAATTAGCTGAAGAAAAGAAATTTGACTACCTTGTCATTGAATCAACTGGAATTTCAGAACCATTGCCTGTTGCTGAAACTTTTACATTTGAAGACGAGAATGGAATCTCACTTTCAAATTCTGCAAGCTTAGACACAATGGTAACTGTTGTTGATGCTGTGAATTTTATTAAAGACTATGAAGAGGCGAAATATCTTCAAGAAACAGGAGAATCTTTGGGTGAAGATGATGATAGAAGTGTTGCTGATCTTTTAGTGGATCAAATTGAATTTGCTGATGTAATACTAATAAGTAAGACTGATTTAGTAGAAAAAGAGGATATCAAAAAACTAAAAGCAATTATAAAAACTCTCAACACTCAGGCTGAAATTATTCCAATTACAGAAGGCAATGTTGAAATAGATAAAGTGCTTAATACAGGATTGTTTAATTTTGATAAAGCTAAAGAGGCTCCAGGATGGTTGAAAGAAATTAGAGGCGACCACATTCCAGAAACAGAGGAATATGGTATCAGCAGTTTTACCTACAAGGCTAGAAGGCCTTTTTATCCTGAAAAATTTCATAACTTTCTCCATAGTACTGAGCAATATGGCAAATTAATAAGATCAAAAGGTTTCTTTTGGTTAGGATCTCGACTTGAATATGCAGGACAATGGAGTCAGGCAGGAGGGATTGCCCGTTATGGTTATGCAGGTTTATTTTGGAGATCTGTTCCAAGAAAAGATTGGCCAACTGACGAGCAAGCTCTTGCATCGATAAAAGAAAACTGGATTGAGCCTTTTGGTGATATGAGACAAGAATTGGTATTTATTGGTCAAAGTCTTGATGAAAAAGCTATAACAAATGCATTAGATAATTGTCTTGTAACTGAAGATGATATGTTAAAAGGAAAGGAATTCTGGACAACCCTTAATGATCCATTCCCTCCATGGCCAGAAATTCAGTAGTAGTTTGGGTCAGAATATAAGGCTTTAATCAATAAATTTTAACTAATCATGCTTAAAGTGCTTTATCAAAACATTTAATGATTCAAATAATCTTTTAATGCAAGCTTGTCTGCTTTCATGTCAGCTCTTAAAGCATTTAGAAGCTTTTGTTTATGATTAGGCATAAGTCCTTTGGCCATATTTTTAATTTGCTGATAAAACCATGCCATTGCACCAAATGCGTTTACTGCTTTAATTATAGTAAATGGACTTGATGGAGAGAGAATTGAAGGTCCTAATGAAAGAGTCTTCTCAAAACTTGGTAATATTTCTAACTCGCCTTCAATCATTTTTTTTATACAATATGGGTCTACGCACAAAGGTCTTCCGATTCCTATTATTTGGCAGATATTACTTTGTAAGGCATCCTCAATACCTTCTTTGGTTCTAAAACCTCCTGTAACCATTAGTGGTAAGGAAACTGCCTTCCTAATATCCTTGGCATATTCTAGAAAATAAGCTTCTCTTGCAATTGTGCTTTCTTTTCTTTGTTCACTTCTTTCAGGATTTATAGTTAAATCGTCAACTCCAATTAACTTTGGTTGTTCATATGTTCCTCCTGAAATCTCAATAATATCTACGCCAGCATTTTCTAACATCTTTGCTACTATTATGGAATCATCAGCAGCAAAGCCTCCTTTTTGAAAGTCTGCAGAATTCATTTTCACTGAAATAGGAAAATCTTCTCCAACCTCTTCCCTGCATCTTTTAATTATTTCTAAGTGAATCCTAGCTCTATTCTCAATATCTCCACCCCATGCATCATTTCTGTTATTAATGTCTGGAGACAGAAACTCAGATAATAGATAGCCATGAGCAGAATGAAATTGAACTCCTGTAAATCCTGTTTCTCTAGCAATCTTCGCGGTAAAAACAAATTTTTCAATAACATCTAATATATCTTCTTCAGTCATCGGTACTGGAGTGCCATAATTTTTACCAGGTATCTTCAATCTAATATTAGAAGGTGCCATTGGAGAAGAGTTTATTTCACCGGGTGTTTGTCTACCGGCATGGGAAATTTGCATCCATAACTGTGTATTATTTTTTGTTCCTGCTGCAGACCATTCTTTAAGATTACTAAGTTGATTTTTATAGTTATTCTTGTCTATCACAACATTTGCTGGTCCCTCAAGGTTTCTTCGATCAACTTGAACATTACCAGTTAATAAAATTCCAATATCTCCATCAGCCCACATATCATAAAGATTAATATGACCTTGGTTAGCTAGATTGTCACCGCTTGCAATTCGTTCAGTCATTGCTGCTTTACAAACACGGTTTTTCAGTATTTGGCCACAAGGTAATGTGAAAGATTCGTTTATTAAATTTGCCATTGATTATCCTTAACAAGAATGAAAAGACTAATATCATACATGAAAAATCAACGTTATTTGTGTGATTAATATATAAATGGTGGGCCCGGGAGGACTCGAACCTCCGACCAATGGATTATGAGTCCACTGCTCTAACCAACTGAGCTACAGGCCCAATGTTCTTAAGAACAAAAGAGCGTGTAATTATATAAGAATTAATATATTAAGGAAGCCTTAAACTTTTCAAATAAAACTAATAGGTTATTATCTTATTATGATTAATCTGAATGGCATAACCCCTTTTGCAGAAGGTGGCAATAGAATGTGCTATGTACATCCTGATAATCCAAATAGATGTCTAAAAGTAATTCATCCAGGATTGCTTGAAAAAATTAAAGAAAATAAGTCTTGGTATAAAAGATTTAGATCTTTAGAAAGCTTTGATGATAATTTAAGAGAGCAAGAAGCATATAATCAAAAAGCACTTCAAAAAGATGATCCTAATGTTTGGACACATTTAGCCAAATGGTATGGTATGACAGAAACAAATATTGGTATGGCTTCTGAGACTGAGTTAATAACAAATAATGGAGAAATCGCTGAAACACTTGAAACATATCTTTATAGGGAAGGTATTACTGAAGAAATAAAGTTTGCCATAGAAGAGTTTCAAAACTGGTTGAAAAAACATTTAATTCTGACTAAAAATCTTATACCTCATAATCTTGTTATTAGTTGGCATAACGAAAAAATCATTATAAAAGTAATTGATGGTTTAGGCTCACAAGCATTTATTCCTCTTCCAAACTACTCAAGTTTTTTTGCTAAAAGATATGTAAAAAGAAGAATTCAGCTCATGTGGAGTAGAATTCATTGGGATCTATCAGGAAGAAAGGGAAACTGGAAATAAATTATTCGTCTAAGAAACTTTTAAGATGACTTGATCTACTCGGATGCCTTAGTTTTCTGAGAGCTTTAGCTTCAATTTGTCTGATTCTTTCCCTGGTAACATCAAACTGCTTCCCTACTTCTTCAAGAGTGTGATCAGTATTCATACCTATTCCAAATCTCATTCTTAGCACCTTTGCTTCTCTTGCGGTTAAAGATGCAAGAACATCATCGGTAGCAAAGTGAAGACTTTCTTCGGTAGCATTTTCTAATGGAGATTCAATAACTGTATCTTCAATAAAATCACCTAGACTTGAATCTTCATCATCTCCAATTGGTGTTTCAGTTGAAATTGGTTCCTTTGCAATCTTTAGAACTTTTCTTACCTTATCTTCAGGCATATCAAGTTCTTTGCTTAATTCTTCAGGAGTTGGCTCTCTACCCATATCTTGCATCATCTGACGAGAAACTCTGTTTAATTTATTGATAGTCTCAATCATATGAACTGGGATTCTGATTGTTCTTGCTTGATCAGCAATTGATCTTGTAATTGCCTGTCTGATCCACCATGTTGCATAAGTAGAGAATTTATAACCTCTTCTATATTCAAATTTATCAACGGCCTTCATAAGGCCAATGTTTCCTTCTTGAATTAAGTCCAAGAATTGAAGTCCTCTATTTGTATATTTCTTAGCAATGGAAATTACTAGTCTTAAGTTAGCTTCAACCATGTCTTTTTTGGCTCTTCTCATTTTTGTTTCGCCCATAGACATGCTTCTATTTATATCTTTTATTTCCTTTATACTAAGTCCAACTTTGTTTTCGATTTCTAATATATCTTTTTGTGCAATAACAACATCTTGCTTAACTTTCTCCAAAAGATCCTTCTTATATTTTTTTTCTTTCATTAAAGAGTCTACCCATCGAACTTTTGTTAAATTATCTGGATAAAGAGCTAAGAAGTCTTTTCTTGGTATACGAGCACTTTTCACTAACTGAGTCTGAATAAATTTTTCTTTCTCTCTAATACTATTTAGTCCATGTCTTGCAATTGCAGCAATATCTTCAAACATCCTAGGGCTGAATTTAAGAAATTGAAATATTTCACCGAGTTTTTTAAATTCTGCATTAGCTTCTTTAGAATGCCTACCTTTTTTATCAATAACCTTTGTTGTTTTATTAAATTGACGTTTTAGGCTAGTCATTCTCTTTTGAACTTCTTTCATATCTGGTCCAGATGAGCTTTCCTCATCAGATGATTCAGCAGCTTCTGCCTCTTCTTTAGCTCTTTGGCTTCCAGGTCCCGCTGATGGAACTTCTTCCATCTCTTCAAGGAATCCTGTTAAGAAATCATTAATTTTCTTTTCTCCATCTTTTACTAACTGAAAATAATGAAGAACATATTCAACAGTTTTTGGATATTGAACACTTGCATTGAGAAGATCTCTCATTCCCTCTTCTATTCTTTTGGCAATCTCAATCTCACCTTCTCTTGTTAAAAGATCAACTGTTCCCATCTCCCTCATATACATTCTTACAGGATCAGTGGTTCTTCCAGTTTCATTTTCTACAGCTGCTAAAGCTTCTGCTGCTTGTTCCAAAGCTATATCATCAGAATTTTCTGACTCAGCTAACATTAAGGTATCCGCATCAGGTGCAGTTTCGTGAACTTGAAGACCTAAATCGTTAATCATTCCAATGATTTCGTCTACTTGATCAGGATCGGATATATCATCTGGAAGATGATCATTTACATCAGAGTATGTTAAATAACCCTGCTCTCTTCCTTTTTCAATAAGCTCAGCAATCTTAGAGCCTTTTTGATTTAATTTATCCACAGAAAATTTCCTCTTATATTATTGGCTTTATTTAAGGATTGATTAGCAAAAATCAATCTATATAGAGCTTAAATTTTTTATCAAAGCTTCTTCATCCTGCGACATTTTATCTTTTTTTAGAATAATTTGTTGTAATTCTCTTTTTTCTGCAGATGTTAGCTCTTGCATATTATACTTTTCTTTTAAAATTTCTTCTCTTTCAGAGTTTGTTTGAGAAATTATTTTAAGACAATCTTTAATCATCGAGGTGGCGTCTTCCTCCGATAATTTAATTTCCGATACTAAAGCCTCGCCAAAAACATTCTTAATTCTTTCTGATTCTATCTTCTCAAAAATAATTGATGGATTTGAATCTGGAGAGTCTTGATATAATTTTTTAATATCATTAATAAAATTAAATTTTGAGTCATGAGTGATCAATGAAAACTCATTAATTGAAGATAATTTTGGATGTTGTATAAGCGCCGTAAAGATTCCCAACACAGATTTCCTTAAAACTGTGTTTATCGATTCCTTCACTTCTTCTTTTTTTGTAGGAGTAACTTTTTTAGATTTTGATTCTCCTTGAATTAATTTTGAGAAATCAAGATCGCATATTTTTGATACTTCATTAATATATGCTTCCTTTAAAGTATCATTTGAAATTTTATTCACTAAAGGTAGTGCAAATTTTGCCACCATCGATCTTCCTTCCAGTTTCGATAAATCATCTTGATCTTTAACATAATCAAAAAAGAAATCAGAAAATGATTTAGCTTTTTTTGATAAATCTAAGAAAGCATCTTTTCCATTACTACTCACATAACTATCTGGATCTTCATCCGGCTCCAAAAAAATAAAACTTATTCTAGTATCCTCTCTTAAAAGTGGTAATGCATTTTCAACCGCCCTCCAAGAAGCTTTATATCCCGCTTCATCGCCATCAAAAACAATATAAATAGTATTTGTGTAACTTAAAATTTTTCTTAGTTGCTCTTGGGTAAAAGCTGTCCCCGATGAAGCAACAGCATTTTTTATACCATGTTGAAATAATCCAATAACATCCATATATCCTTCAACAAGAAATATAGATTCAGGTCTTTTGTTGATTTCTCTTATTTCATATAAACCATATAGTTCATATTTTTTTTTATACGTTTTTGTTTCTGGTGAATTAAGATATTTGGCCTGACCTTTTTTGTCTGATAACAGCCTTCCTCCAAATGCAATGCATTCTCCCTTAATATTTCTAATTGGAAACATAAGTCTGTCTCTAAATCTATCGTAATATTGGCCTTCGTCGTTTTTACCAAATAGTCCTGATTCATCTAAATCTGTTTCCTTGAATTCATTTTTAAGATTTTCATAAAGTGTAGGTTTCTTATTAGATGAATAACCTAATTGAAAAAATTTTGCTGTTTCTCCAGATATTCCTCTTTCTTTTAAATATTTGATTGTTTTCTTCCCCTGATCTGATTTAAGTTGTTCGTAGAATACCTGAGAGGCACGATTGTTAATCTTTGTGGCATTAGAAGTATCTATAGGTGCCTCCTGCTTTGGTATCTCCATTCCAACCTGAGTTGCTAGTGTTTCAACAGCCTCTAAAAAATCTAAACCATCATGTTTTCTTAAAAAATGAATTGCATTTCCTGACTCTTTACATCCAAAGCAGTGATAGGTACCTGTTTCCTCATATACCTTAAAGGAAGCTGTTCTTTCCTCACCAGAGCCATGAAAAGGACACTTGGCCCAATAAGCACCACCTTTTCTTTCTAGTGTTAATCTTCTTCCAATGACATCAACTATATTTACTGAAGACAATAAACGATCTATAAATGTTGAAGGAATAGACATACTTATAATTCTTTATTAAACCAGTTATCAATTAATATTTTTGCTGCATTAGCATCTACGATATCAGATTTATTTTCAATGAGAATTTCTTTAGCCTCAAATGTGGTTAATCTTTCATCAATAAATTCATATTGTGCATCGTAAATAGTTTTTAAATGTTTAACGAACTTTTCAACTTTTTTCATTATTTCACTATCAGTACCATCCATATTCAGTGGCTTACCAATGATAATAAGATCAGGCTTCCATTCATCTAATAAAACACAAATCTCATTCCAATTAACTTGATCATTATTGTTAAAAATTAGCTGTAACGGTGAAGAAGTATTGGTTTCAGTTTGTCCAACAGCAACGCCTATTTTTTTCTCACCATAATCAAAAGCGATAATTTGCATTTAATTAATCGAAAAATTCCAGTCACGAACTATTTCAAGAACACTATATTCGTCAGACATGGTTTCATTAAAAGGAGCAAAAGGAGCTGACTCTTTTAAAATATTGATAGCCATTTCATCAATTGCCTTATCCCCTGATGAAATAAGAATTTCTGATTTAACTAAATTACCATAAACATCTATAGTAGCCATAATTTGCACCCTGCCATCCAAGAAACTTTTACTCTCTGAAATTATATTGTCTCCATTAGTTTCTATTTGTCTTTGCCATAAATTTAAATATACAGCCTCCTCAGTATTAACAATAGAATTTGCCTGAAGCTTTTTTACTTTATATGGTTGTAATGTTTTCTTTGATGAACTGATGTTTCCATTCTGAGAGATTGATAAATCTAAATCTGAACTAAATGAATCACCCAAATTAGTTTTAGTAATTAAATCTTGATTTGAATTAGCGAATTTAATGTTAATTATTGGAGATTCTTTAAAAATTGGTAATTTATAGTATGTGGTAATTGAAATACCAAAAATCAATAATAGATGTATTAAAAGAGAAATTATGAAAGATTTATTAAAAGTTAAAGAACGTTTACTTATAGTTTCTGTCGAGGAAAAAATACTCATAGGCCTTTAAAGTATTCTTCTATTGGATTCATCTGTGTTTGATCAAGAATTTCTCTTGCACAAGTTGGGCTTGTAATATTAATTTCAGTTAAATATTTTCCAACTATATCTATTCCAACAAAACTAATCTCATTTTTAACTAATATTGGTGCAATTGCCTTAGCAATCTTCTTTTGATTTTCTGTTATATCTCTAGCAACTCCTTTCCCTCCTGCAGCAAGATTACCCTTGAAATCACCATCTTTTGGTATCCTTGCAAGGGTTTTTGGAAATGGCTTACCATTAATTATTAGAATTCTAAAATCTCCTTCATAAACATCCTCAATAAAACTCTGGCAAATAATCTGTGTTTTTTCAGAATTTGTCATGGTTCTTATTATCTTTAAATTATCTTCGTTTAAATCATCTACTTTATATATTGAAGTACCTCCCATTCCATCTAGAGGTTTAATAATTATTTTCTTTTGCGAATTGAAAAAAGCTCTTATTTTGTTAATGCTAGATGAAATGAGTGTTTTTGGTATAAATTCAGGAAAATGTGTTGCAAAAACTTTTTCATTAAATTTCTTTAACGCACATGGATTGTTATGGATAACTGCGCCATTATGTTTAGCTAAATTAAGCAAATGAAGAGCATTATTATAATCCTCATCAACAGGAGGATCTTTTCTCATAAAACAATATTTAAAATCTTTAAGGTCAATATCAATTTTTTTAACTTCTGTATCAATATCTTCACTTAATGAGTTTATCTCTCTGCAATTTACTAAAACATCATTGTTATCTACGAATAAATCATTTATTTCACACTGAAAAACATTCATTTCTTTTTTAAGAGCTTCTTCGATCATAAGGATCGAGGTATCTTTTTTGAAATTTAAATTTTCAAATGTATCTGTTATGAATAATACTTTCTCAGTCATGATTAAATTTTACCAAAATGGTTTTTTACAATGGAAGATACAAAAATTGGGGCCGTTTCTGCTTTAAGAATATTTTCACCTAAATATCTAATTTCAATATTCTTTTTCTTGATAGAGTTTAATTCTTTTTCTGAGAAACCTGACTCTGGTCCTGTAATAGTTGTTATAGAAGAAGTAGAACCTAACTCCTCGAAAGAAAAGTATTTTTCTGCATCCGTATCAAATACATATTTGTTGTTGTCATCTTCAATCAAATTAATAGCCTCTTCTAAGTTTTTAGTATGAATAATTTGTGGCAAAAAATTATTTCCGCACTGCTTGCAAACATTAATAATTATATCTTTAGATTTTAGAATTATCTTTTCTAAATCCTTTTTCGCAATGCTTTGATCGCAAAGTTCAGGTTTATAGATTATGAATTTATTCACTCCAATTTCAGATAATTTTTGAACCATATAATTAAAATTATTTGTTTTAATGAATGGAATTACATTTGTTAGGGTTCGATGTGGCTCATTATCTTTATTAACTTCAGAAATTCTTTCCAGCTCACACTTGTTATTATTTAATAAAACTATTTCACAAGATGCTGAGCTACCCTTTCCATCAAATACTTCAACAACTCTTCCCTCTTTTAAGCGAAGAGCTTTAATTAAGTGATGCGACTGTATATTATCTAAGGCAAATTTCGTGTTAGGTCCTGATACAGATTTACAATATACTCTATGAATTCTCATATTATTATTATAGCTATTGAGAATTGATAAATGGCATCTATTGAAGTTATATTTATAAGGCATGCTGAGGCTTCCAGTTCTTGGGGCGATCATCATGATCCTGGTCTTAGCGATACTGGTATAGCTCAATCAAAAAAATTAATTAATAGACCTGAACTTAAACAGCTTGATCATTATTCTTTTATTTCAAGTCCAAAACTAAGAGCAGTAGAAACAGCAAGACCACTGGCAAAAAAATTTAAAAAAGAGCTAATAATAGAAAATATTTTTACAGAAATACCATCACCAAATATTGAGCCTGAGAATAAACAAGAATGGTTAAAGAAAATCCTTCAAATGAATAAGAATGATTTGCCAGAGAATATTACTAAGTGGAAAGAAAATATAATTTCTAAAACAATAACATTCTCAGAAGATAGTGTTATTTTTACTCATTTTATGGTGATAAATGCACTATTAAGTGAGTTAAATTCAGAAACTAAGCTCTTGTATTTCTATCCTGATTACACTTCAATCGTAAAAATAACTATTGAAGATGGAGAGTTCATAAATTTCTCAATTGATAAAGATAAAAAAACATTTATTAATCTTTAAAAAACTATTGAGCAATTTTTAAACAACTGTAAACTTAATCTTCTTTACACAAAATAAATTATTTTGAAAAATAACAAAAAATCATTCGATAGTTACTCTAAAAAACCTCTTAAAGATGAGGTTAGAAAAGCATTAAATAGATATTTTAATCAACTTGATCAAAAAAATACTCCAATAAATGTATACCAACTTGTTTTGAATGAAGTTGAGCCACCTCTTTTGAGATCAGTTATGCAATTTTCTAATAATAATCAATCAAAAGCCGCAAAGATTTTAGGAATAAATAGAACAACACTTAGAACAAAACTCAAAAAATATAATATCGAGTAGCAATGAATATTGTTAATCCAAAAACAGCCCTGATAAGTTTATCTGATAAAACAAATCTCGAAGAAATTGTATCTTTTTTGATTAAAAAAGATGTGAAAATTCTTTCAACTGGTGGAACTTATAAAGCAATAAAAGAAATTACGGATAAGGTTATAGAAGTTTCTGAGTTTACTGGATTTGAAGAAATGATGGATGGAAGAGTTAAAACTCTTCATCCAAAGATTCATGCAGGCATTCTTGCTAGGAGAGAATCTGATATGAAGGTCCTTGAAGAGAGAGGATATGAAACCATTGATTTAGTAATTGTTAATTTATATCCATTTACAGAGACTATAAAAAAAGGTTCTTCTTTTGAGGATGCGATAGAAAATATCGATATAGGTGGACCGACAATGATCCGAGCTGCTGCAAAAAATTTTAAAGATGTCGTCGTAGTATGCAATCCAAATGACTATATTTATATTATTAGGGAGTGGGATGAAAATGATGGCATTTCATATGAAACTCGCAAGAATCTCTCTCAAAAAGTATTTGCTTTAATGGCCGATTACAATAAATCAATATCTGATTACCTCAAAGGAGGTGTTAAAGATATTCATTCCTATAATTTTTCAAGTAATGTAAATCTTAGATATGGTGAAAATCCACATCAAAATGCAACCCTTTTTACCTTTGATAATTTAAAAAACAAAAATATTGCTAATGCTGAAATTATTCAAGGAAAAGAGCTTTCATATAATAATATTGTAGATGCTGATGCCGCTTGGGAATGTGTTAGGGAATTTAGTAATCCTGCCTGTGTCATTGTAAAGCATGCTAATCCATGTGGTGTTGCTGAAGCGAAATCAATCAATGAAGCTTATGACCTTTCTTTTAAAACAGATCCAACCTCTGCGTTTGGAGGAATCATTGCTTTCAATAAAAAATTAGATAAAGAAACAGCAAAAGAAATAAATCAAAGACAATTTGTTGAATTGGTAATAGCTCCAGATTATGAAAAGGATGCGATTAAAGAATTTTCTTCTAAAAAAAATATAAGAGTCCTTAAAGTTGATTTAGATCAAGATAACCCTTATCCAGGAACAATTAAAAAAGTCTCTGGAGGTATTTTGATACAAGATGATGATACAAAAAAGTTAGATACTAATGAACTTAGATGTGTTACCGAGAGAAAACCCTCAGACGACGAGCTTGACGATCTTTTATTTGCATGGAAAGTAGCTAAATTTGTAAAAAGTAATGCCATCGTTTATGTAAAGAATAAACAAACTATCGGTATAGGGGCTGGTCAAATGAGCAGAGTCATTAGTGCAGAAATTGCCAACTTAAAAGCCAAAGAAGAAGGATTAGAAGTAAAAAATGCCGTAATGGCGTCGGATGCATTTTTTCCATTTAGAGATGGAATAGATAAAGCAGCTTCAAGCGGAATTGCTGCAATTATTCAACCAGGTGGGTCTATTAAAGATGATGAAGTAATAGCTGCAGCAAATGAACACAACATTGCAATGATGTTTACTGGAATGAGGCATTTTAGACACTAATGAAAGTTCTGATAATTGGTTCAGGTGGAAGAGAACATGCTTTGGCCTGGAAATGTGCTCAAGATGATATTGTCAAACATGTTTTTGTCTGTCCTGGTAATGCAGGAACCCATTTAGAGGATAAAGTAAGCAATGTTGAACTTGACATAAACGAATTTAGCTCAATTGAAGAATTTTGTTCATTAGAAAAAATAAAACTTGTCATTATTGGTCCAGAACAACCACTTGTTGATGGTTTAACTGATTTTTTACAGAGTAAAAATATTAAAACTTTCGGTCCATCTAAAAATGCAGCTCAATTAGAGGGTTCAAAAACCTTTTCTAAAGATTTCTTTGTGAAGTACAACATTCCAACAGCCAAATACAAATCGTTCGACAACTTTGATAGCTCAATAGCATATTTAAATGAGATTTCTTTTCCAACAGTCGTCAAAGCTGACGGTTTAGCAGCTGGTAAGGGTGTAATAATTTGTCAAAACTCTGAAGAAGCAATAAAAGCACTTGATAGTATTTTTAATGATAAGGCCTTTGGAACTGCCGGTAATCGAGTCGTAATCGAAGAATTTTTAGAAGGTGAGGAAGCATCATTCATTGCTGTAGTAAGTAAAGATAAGGTAATTCCTTTGGCAACAAGTCAAGATCATAAGGCTGTAGGAGATGGTGATGTCGGTTTAAATACCGGAGGAATGGGTGCTTATTCTCCAGCACCAATAGTAACTGAAGAAATTCATCAAAAGATTCTTAATGAGGTTATGTATCCGACTATGAATGGTTTAATTAATGAAGGTTCGCCTTATTTAGGATTTCTTTATGCAGGGCTGATGATTAAAGATAATGAGATTAAAGTTCTTGAATTTAATTGCAGATTTGGTGATCCAGAAACTCAGCCTATTTTATTAAGGCTTAATTCGAGTTTGGTTGAACTTTGCAAAGCAGCTATTGATGATGAATTGGATAAATATTCAATTCAGTGGACTGAAAAACACTCATGTGGAGTTGTAATTGCCTCTGAAGGCTATCCTGAAAACTATGAATCCAACAAAAAAGTTTCTATAAAAGAAAATAACATCAAAGATTCAAAGTTGTTTCATGCAGGAACAAAATATGAAAATGAAACAGTACTTACAAACGGAGGTAGGGTTTTTTGTGCAACAGCATTAGGAAGCGATTTGAAAGATGCACAAAAAAACGCATATAATCTCGTAAATAATGTCGAATTTGACGGTGCATTTTTCAGAAACGACATTGGATTCAAAGGAATTAAATGAGCATTTTAAATAGTATTGTTAATGAGCTTGATATAGCTTTAAGGACTTTATCAGACAAAAAAACTGGAACTGACAGAGAGTACCCACCTGCTCCAAAAGAAAAAAATACTGAAGAGCTCTCAAAAAAAGAAAAAGATTTATCTATTCAAATGATGCGGATAAATCATGCTGGAGAAGTTGCTGCACAAGCACTTTATCGTGGACAGGCTTTTGTATGCAAAGATCCAAAAATAAAAGAACATCTAATTCATGCTGGTGAAGAAGAAACAGATCATTTGGTTTGGTGTAAAAAAAGACTTGATGAGCTTGGTGGTAATAGTTCAATTCTAAACCCCCTTTGGTATGCTGGGTCGTTTACCATTGGAGCTATTTTTGGTTCTATGGGAGAAAAGACAAGTCTTGGATTTGTTGAAGAAACAGAAAAACAGGTAGTTATACATCTTCAAAAACACTTAGATAAAATTTCAGAGAAAGATAAAGAGACTATTGAGATATTAAAGACCATGCAAGCTGATGAAGATCTGCATGCTGGTCAAGCAAATGAATCAGGTGCAGAAGAATTAGAATCGCCTACAAAAAAAGTAATGGAAGTCACTGCAAAGGTTATGACTTCTACAAGTGCTTATATCTAATTAATATCTAAATGAATCAATCCACATCAGTAAACCAAGATAAAAACATGAGAAAGGTTGCATTAACCGCTCTAGCTGGAACTAGTATTGAGTGGTATGACTTTTTTCTCTATGGTGCTGCAGCAGCTTTAATATTTCCAACTGCTTTTTTTGGAGAAGTACCTGAGACAACAGCTTTAATTCTATCTTTATTAACATTTGCTGCGGGTTTTATAGCAAGGCCAATAGGTGGAATAATTTTTGGACACTTTGGTGATAGGGTTGGAAGAAAAAAAACTCTCATTGCAGCTTTAATGTTAATGGGCATATCTTCAACCTTAATAGGACTATTACCAACCTATGCAATGATTGGAGTTACCGCCCCTATTCTCCTCACACTTCTGAGATTTGCTCAAGGTCTTGCAATCGGTGGTCAATGGGGAGGTGCTATGTTATTGGTTACAGAGAGCGCTCCTTCAAATCAAAGAGGATATTATGGTGCCTTTGCACAGGCTGGCGCTCCAATTGGAGTAATCTTAGCCAACTTAGCACTAATCATTACAAGCGCATTAGTATCTGAAGAATTTTTTAATACATGGGGTTGGAGAATACCTTTCTTAGCAAGTGCAGTACTTATTCTGATAAGTATGTATATACAACTTAATCTTGAAGATACTAAAGCTTTTAAAGCACTAGCAACAAATTCAGATAATAATTCAAATGAAAAAGTAAAAAGTTCTCCTGTTGTTGAAGCAATAAGAAGGTATCCGAAAAGAATCATGCTTGCTGCAGGTGCTTTTTTATCAGTCCAAGTAACCTTCTATATTTTGATTGCATTTATGCTCGCTTATGGAGTTTCAAGTGCAAACATGGAAAGAGACGATATGTTAACTGCAGTTCTTATTGGCTGTGCCATTATGGTACCGCTTCAGTTTATGTTCTCTTCATATTCAGATAGAAACGGTAGAAAAGGAATATTTATGCTCGGAGCAATACTTTCTGGAGCATGGGCTTTTGCAATTTTTCCTTTAGTCGATACTGGAAATTTCTGGTTAATAGTACTTGCATTAACCTTTGGATTAATATTTTTAGCAATGATGTATGGTCCTCAGGCAGCATTTTTTACAGAGCTATTTAGCACTGAAGTAAGATATTCTGGCGCGACGCTAGGTTATCAATTTGGTGCGATCGTTGGAGGTGCCTTTGCACCAACAATAGCTGTAAAGTTATGGACTGATTTTGATATTGTTTGGGTATCGGCTTATATTGCCTTTGCATCTATGCTTACATTAATTTCTGTAATGCTTCTAACCGAGACATATAAGTCAAACTTAGACGAAGAAATATAATTTAGAAATTATTCAAATCAAATTATTTTTATAATGATTGATATAGTTATTTTAAATAGAAACTTGAGGTTGCATGATAATGCAGCTCTATACTATGGTTCTCTAAATTCGAATTATATTGTTATTCATCTTTATGATGAAAATTATTGGAAAGCAAATGGTAAGTCTGTCAGACAGCTAAAATTCTCATATGATTGTCTTCAAGAATTAGATGATAACCTTAAGAAAATTGGCTCTGAGGTAAATATATTTGAAGGTTCATTCGATGATCTTAAAAAATGGATAAAAATAAATGTCAATGATTGCTTTATACACATCAATCACTGCACAGATATTGATTATTTCAGAAAAGGATTTGAAAAATTCAAACAAGACTTTGGAGACAGGCTAAAAGTATATGATGATTTTGGATTACAACTAACTAATTTTGATAGAGATACATGGTCCAAGAATTGGAATCATGTTATGCATAGTAGTTTAATAGATGCGCCTAAAATAAATAAAAATTCAGCTGAAACAAATCTTATTAAGTTTAATGAACATAACAATAAAATTAAAAGTAAATTTACTAATATGGAGCATATCCAAAAAGGTGGAACATCAGTTGCAAATGAACTTTTAGAAAGTTTTTTATATGAAAGATGCGAAGATTACAGAGTAAAAATGTCCAGTCCTAGTCTTTCAGAGGATAGTTGCTCAAGATTATCGCCACATTTTACATATGGCTCAATATCAATAAGGCAAGTTTACCAAAGGCTTAATGAATTACTTCCGTCACTTGATAATAAGAAAGATCTGTATTCTTTTAAAAAAAGGCTATATTGGCATTGTCATTTTGTTCAAAAACTCCATACAGAGCCGGAACTTGAGTTTAATTCTATGCATCGAATGTGCGATGAGTTAAGAACTGAGCATGATAACGAAATGATTGATAAATGGATTAAGGGTGAAACTGGATTCCCGTTTTTGGATGCTTGTATGAAATTTTTAAAAATCAATGGATGGATTAACTTTAGAATGAGAGCAATGATCATGTCATTTGCTTCATATAATATGTGGCAACCATGGCAAAAGACATCACCTCTTCTAGCAGAACTTTTTACAGATTATGAGCCAGGAATTCATATCAGTCAGGTTCAAATGCAAAGTGGTGTTACTGGTATAAACTTACCAAGAATATATTCAATTCCAAAGCAAAGTATGGATCAAGATCTAAGTGCAGAGTGGATAAAAAATCTTCTGCCTCAGCTTAATAATGTTGAACCAAGGCTCATTCACAGCGCAGAATTAAATGACATATACTTACCTCAAATAGTTGATCTTAAAGTCTCTGCTAAGTTTGCTCGTGATAAAGTTTGGGGAATAAGAAAAAGTAAAGAGTTCAAAGAAGAAGCAAGAAGAGTATACTTAAAACATGGAAGCAGAAGAAAAAGAAATGTTAAAACTAATTAGCCTTCCATTTAATATTACATCCCATAGACGGTAACTGCTCTTCACAGACGGGTTGATTGCTGAGTAAATTATCAATTGCTAATCTTAAATCTTTGCCGGAGGGTTTTTTGTCAGAACTGGGTGAAGTTTCATCCATTCTTCCACGATATTCAAGCTTATTTTGTTGATTAAATAAATAGAACTCTGGAGTACATTCAGCTTTATATTTTTTTGCTATTTCTTGTGTTTCATCGAATAAATATGGAAAAGACAAATTCAAAGAATTCCATAATTCTTTCATTCTTTCTGGGTTATCTTGAGGGTATTCAATAATATCGTTGGAGCTAATTGCAACCATATTAATTTTTTGATTATAGTCGTTTGATAACCGAACAATTTCTCCATGATAGTGAATAACATATGGACAATGGTTACATATAAACATTATTAAAGTTGGTTTGTTATCTTCAAGAGAATTAGATGCAAAAGTTTCTCCTGTTATTGAATTTAATAAATCAAATTCAATGAGATCTGTTTGAAGATCCAACATGCTTGAGTAAGTTAAAGCCATATAAATATTATAGACTCATTTGCTGCCACTTAATTGGGACACCTTCTAGCTTATATCTATTTGATTCTTCTCGTAATTTTTCGTACTCAGTTTTTGATGAATAAACAGTTACTATTAAAGCATTTTCCTTGTTAGCAGTTATTCTAAGCACCCTACCCATCCTTTGTATTCTTTGCCTTTTTGATGAAGATGCACTTAAGATCATTGCTCCATCTGCTTCAGGCATATCAAAACCTTCATCAAGTGCTGTGCAACTTACGAGAACATTTAATTTACCTGATTTAAAAGCTTCAAGATTTTCTTGTCTTTCATCGTCTTTAAGATCTGTATTGTAAATACCAGACTTAAAACCTTTTTTATTAATTATTTTGTCAAACTCTTTTGCTTGTTTTTTGTTCTCCGTAAAAACAATCCAACTTTCTCTTTTATGTTTCTGGATTAATTCAACTCCATAGGGAATTCTATTTTTAGAATTTTTAACTAATCTTGCTCTATTGAAAATTAGCATTTTCAAAGGATAATCGTTCATATCTTGACCGCCTATAGTGGCTGCTCTTCTTTGTATGCTCTTTGTAAATTTCTTATACTTTTCTTCTTCTTCAGGAAGCAATGCAGCATAACCGTACAAAAGTTTAAAATTAACAATTACTTCGTCTTCTCTGGCATCTATGTAATCGTAATCAAAAATTATGTCGCCAAGTATTTTTTTAATAATGATATAAAAATTATCATCATAGTCTCTCTCAGGAGTAGCTGACAATCCAAGAGTGGCATTCCAGTTATTGGTGAGCATTTCTCCTCTTTTTTCTGTTCCTATTTTGTGACATTCATCAACTATTAGTAGCGTATTTTGATAATTAACCTCTTCAATAATATTTTTTAACGAATCGATAGTTGTAATGCATATTTTTTTGAGTTCGTTGGTCTGCTCTCCTCCTCCGTTAAGTGAAATGTCTTTTGGTTTAAATTCTTGTGAGAGACTTTCATACCATTGGTCTAGAAGAGCTATTGAGGGAACAACAATTAAAATAGACTTTTGAGGATCATCCTCTAAATATTGTTTTAAACAATGGATAGCAAAGAATGTTTTGCCGCCGCCAGTAACAACTTTAATGATACCTCTTTTTTTTGCCCACCAAAGTGGAAAAGCCTTCTCTTGCCATTCCCTAAGTTTCAAAAAAATCTCCTTTCATCAAGCTTTCACCAATTAGAAAAACATTAATATTATGTTGTTTGAGGTACTCAATATCTTTTTTGCTTTTTATGCCCGATTCAGCAATAAAAGTATTTTGTCCATCAAAAATTTTTTTTAGTTCAACTGAATTATTAATATCGACATCAAAAGTTTTTAAATTTCTATTATTGACTCCAATAATTGCATTAGAGAAATGTTGTACTCTTTGTAATTCCTCCTCATCATGAACCTCAATAATATAATCAAGCTTGAGTCTTTCTGCTATTTCTGAAAAGTTTTTTAATTCTTCGTCATTTAGTATTGAAGCAATGAGTAAAATACAATCTGCTCCAATCAACTTTGACTCATATATTTGATACTCATCAACTATAAAATCTTTTCTGAGAATTGGAAGACTTGTAATTGCTTTGACATCCTTAAGATACTCAATGTTTCCTAAAAAATAATCTTCCTCTGTGAGAATAGAAAGTGCCGAGGCTCCAAAAGATTCATATTCTTTTGATTTTAAAACTGGATCAAAATTGTCATTGATAATGCCTGCGCTTGGAGATGCTTTCTTAATCTCAGCAATAATTGCTTCAGCCTTATTCTGAAGACTTTTCTTAAAATTTGTTTCTTTAAGATTCTTGAAATCTATTTTAGAAATCAATTCTTCAAGCGATAGTCCTTGTTTTTTTTCTTCAAGTTTAGATTTTGTTTTTGCTACTATTTCATCAAGAATATTCATTATTCGTTTGAAACCCTCACGTAGTCTGCTAATTTTTGTGCAGCTTGTCCGTTATTCATACAATCAAATGCCATTTCTACGCCATCTCTTATAGAGTTAACTACACTTGCTATATATAAAGCAGCCCCGCTATTTAATGCGATCATGTCCTGCACAGCAGAACTCTCTCCATTAAATGCGCTATTCACAAGTAAAAGACTTTCGTCCGAAGAATTCGCAGTAATTTGATCAAATGAAGATAGGTTTAGTCCATAATCTTTTGGAGAAATTTTATATTCGCTAATATTATTGTCTTTTAATTCCGAAACAGTGGTTTCTGCACAAATTGAAATCTCATCAATACCATCATCGCCGTGAACAATCATGACATGTTTCATATCAAGATTTTTTGCAACATTAGAAAACATTTTTACAAGCTTCTCATCGTAAACTCCTAAGACCTGTTTTTTTGCACTGCATGGATTAGTATGCGGTCCTAGCAAATTGAAAATAGTTTTTTCAGCAATCTTTTGTCTAACTGGCATCACGAACTTCATGGCTTCATGATGAAGTGGTGCAAATAAAAATACGAATCCAACTTTATCGAAAATTGATATTAATTTTTCTCTATCATGATTAATATTTGCACCTGACTGTGCAAGAAAGTCTGCACTACCAGATTTGCTAGAAATTGCTTTATTACCATGCTTAGTAATTTTTGCTCCTGCAGCTGCAGCAACAAAAGATGAGGCTGTTGAGCAATTAAAAGTATGTAGACCTGTTCCGCCTGTTCCACAAGTATCAATATGTGAACCATCGCCTATGTCAAATTTTAAAGATTTTTCTTTCATAACAATTGCAGCAGCAGTAACTTCAGTCTCTGACACACCCTTTTCATTTAATCCAATAAGAAAAGATTCAATATCGTCATCATCAGACATACCAGACATTATTAAATTAATGGCTTCTTGCATCTCGTTAAGAGTTAGATCTTCTTTATTATTTATTTTGTTAATAAAGTCTTTCATATTTTCTTAATAAAGTTTTCTATAAGCTTTGTGCCATTATTTGTATCAATTGATTCAGGATGAAACTGAACACCATAAATTGGTCTATTGATATGCTCAACCGCCATGATTATCTCCTTATCATCACTCAAAGTTGCAGTCACATTGAGTTCGCTTGGTAAAGTTTTCATATCAATTATTAGGCTATGGTATCTTACAACATCATAAGATTTTTCAATTTCACTAAAAAGAAGGCTACCATCATGATCAATGCTAGAAGTTTTTCCGTGAAAAACTTCTGGTGCCTTAATAATATTTCCACCAAAAGCTGCACCAATTGCTTGATGTCCTAAACACACTCCAAGAATTGGAACTTCTGCAGTCTTAATGAGTTCAACTGATATGCCTGCTTCTTTTGGAGTGCATGGACCTGGTGATATTACAATCTTGCTTGGATTATTATCCATAATTTCAGGTACAGACATTTCATCATTCCTTATGACTTTGATGTCTTGTTCAAACTCACCAAGATAATGAACTAGGTTATATGTGAAACTATCATAATTATCTATAACAATGATCATAAAATCATCTCCATTGCGTCTAAAAATACTTTTGATTTTTGGACACACTCCTCCCATTCCTTTTCTGGATCTGAATCGGCAACTATTCCTGCTCCGGCTCCAACATGAATTTTGTTATCCCTTATTACGGCAGTTCTTATGGCAATCGCAGTATCAATATTACCATTCCAAGATATATAACCTATTGCACCGCCATATATACCTCTTGAACTTGGCTCAAGCTCATTGATTATTTCCATAGCTCTTATTTTTGGAGCGCCTGAAAGAGTCCCAGCTGGCAAAGTAGCTTTAAGAGCATCAGTAAAATTTAATCCCTTGGATAATTTGCCTACTACGTTTGATACTATATGCATGACATGGGAGTATCTTTCGATCACCATTTTTTCAGTTAGTTTCACGCTACCAATTTCAGAAACTCTTCCAACATCATTTCTTCCAAGATCAATAAGCATAAGATGCTCAGCTAACTCTTTTGGATCATTTAATAAATCTTTCTCATTATTTTTATCCTCTTCTTCGTTTGCGCCTCTTTTTCTCGTACCTGCAATTGGTCTAAGAGTAATATTGCTATCTTCTAATCTAACCAATATCTCAGGTGAAGATCCGACCACCTCACACTCATCAAGGTTGAGGTAATACATATATGGTGATGGGTTTATCTGTCTTAGGGCTGAATATAATTCAAATGAATCGCCGTTAAAGGATTTATAAAAATCTTGTGCTAGAACAACCTGCATTACATCACCTTCTTTTATATACTCTTTAATTTTATTCACAGACGACGTGTACTCATTTTTTGTAAAATTTGATTTAAATTCTAATTGCTCAGTAATATTTGAATATGAAGTTTCTTCAAGTTCTCCAGAATGATCAATGCTGTTTTGAATCTCATCAATGATTTCCAAAGCATCTTCATATGATGTCTTTTGAGGGTTTGCGTTATAAATTGCTTGAATACTATTATTAAAATTGTCGTAAACAATTATTTTTTCAGACTTTACCAAATAGATATCAGGCATATGAACATCAAATTTTGAGTCTTTTCTTTGAAGAGCATTAATTTTGTTTTCAGCATACTTAGCACTTTCGTATGCAAAAAAACCGACATATCCTCCATAAAATCGTGGCATACCCTCTAAAATTGGAGACTTGTATTCAGCAATTAATTTATTCAGTTCATTTAAGGGCTCTTTGCATTCAATCAGATTAGTTCCCAGAGCTGTTTTAATTTCAATTTTATTATCTGATACTTTTATTGAGTCTTTGCAATCCAATCCGATTATTGAGTACTGAGCCCATTTTTCTCCACCTTCAATAGATTCAAGCAAGAAAGTATTTTTTTTATTTTTAATTTTTGAAAAAACTTCTATGGGTGAATCCAAGTCTTTCTCAATAGTTTTAATCAATGGAACAATGTTAAATCCATTTTCTGCAAATTCTATATATTCTTCTTTACTTATCATTAGAAAGTATCTTTTTAATCTCTATTGAGTCTCCAATATTTATATTCTTTTCTTCAAACCATCCAGAATTTACTTCAAGGGCATATTTAGCTGCCTTTGTTGAACAAACAGAATCTTTTGAAAACGGAACCATATCATATATTTCTATTATTTTTCCTCTAATATCAATGTATGCAACGCTTAATGGAATATAAGTATTTTTCATCCACATGCATTGTTTTCTCTCATATGGCCATATAAATAACATTCCATAATCATTTGGAATAGAACTTCTGTTCATAAGTCCTTTCTTTCTATCTTCGTATTTTGAAACAATCTCTATGTCAGATAGATATTCTTTAATGTCTATAACCTTTGATGCATGAAGATTGCTTACAAAAAGTAAAAATATAAGGTACTTAAACAATTTTTGAACGAAGTTCAGATATTGTTTGCTCATAATTTTCAGTATTGAATATAGCTGAGCCTGCTACAAATGTATCAGCGCCTGCTTCAGATGCAAGGCCGATAGTATCCTTGTTTATTCCACCATCTACCTCCAAGCGGACATCTTTTCCAGATTCATCTATCATTTTTCTAACTTGAGCAATCTTTTCAAGCGAGCTATGAATAAACGATTGGCCTCCAAAACCAGGATTTACACTCATGATTAATACTAAATCTAGATCCTCAAGAACACTTTCTAGCGTATGAAGTGGAGTTGCAGGATTGTAAACAAGTCCTGCTTTACAGTCTTTGTCTTTTATGGCGTGAATTGATCTATGGATATGTTTGGTTGCTTCGGGATGAAAACTAATTAAGTCTGCTCCAGCATCTATAAAGCTTTGGGCCAATTCATCCACTGGATCTATCATTAAATGAACATCAATAAATTCTTTTATACCGAATTCTCTTAAAGCTTTGCAAACCATTGGTCCGATAGTAAGATTTGGAACATAATGATTATCCATTACATCAAAATGAACCCAATCAGCTCCTGCATCAAGGACATTACGTACCTCCTCTCCAAGTCTTGCAAAATCAGATGCTAGGATAGAAGGTGCAATTATATTTTTCTGGTCACTCATAACTTAATTTTGATCATTATATAGGCTATTAGCAAGTTTTAAACGTTCATGCGTTCCAACATCTATCCATAAATCATTAGATTTGTGAGCCGATATATCTCCATTATTAAGATAATTTGGAAGTACTGTATCCCAAATATTAAAAAAATCCGAACTAAAGTTTTTTTCTTTAAATATGATTGGATTTAAAATGGAGATACCACTCCAAGTTAAATCATTAAACTCGTCTATAGCAACTTTATTATCTTTGATGCAAAAGTCCCCTTCCTGATTATGAGATGGATTTGGAACTCCAATTAAATGAGCAGCATCAATTTCTTTTGGTATATTTTTAATATCAATTTTGTGAAAAATATCAGAATTCATAACTAAGAAATTTTCATCACCCAACAAATCTATAGCATTCAAAATACCTCCACCAGTTCCTAAAG
>CACJCN010000006.1 GCA_902591925.1 uncultured SAR86 cluster bacterium | reverse complement strand
AAGATATTGAAAATGCAAATAAACAGTTAAAGCAAATTTTTAAAAGTTTAGGTCTTGGTATTTTGGTTATCCTTCCATTCAGTCCAATTTCAATCCCGTATGTTCTCAAAAAAGCTAAAGAGCATGAAATAGACCTTATTCCTGAATGGTATAAGGCTTTAAGTAAAGATGAAGATAGACTAGAATAGTTAAGCTTTAATTGGAGAAATTATGAAGAATGTAGTAATTGTAGATAGCGTTAGAACTGGATTAGCAAAATCACATAGAGGCGGTTTTAATATGACCAGGCCTGATGAAATGCTTGCACATATTATAGATGCAATGTTAGATAGAAATCCTAATTTACCTCCTGATGAGGTTGAAGACATTATTATGGGTTGTGGTAATCCTGAAGGTGCTCAAGGTCATAATGTCGGAAGAAATGCAGCAGTATTATCTAAATTACCAATAACAACTGGCGGAACAACGATAAACAGATACTGCTCCTCTGGACTTCAGTCAATATCTATGGCGGCAGGTCAAATAATGGCTGGTTCATATGACACAGTTATTGCTGGCGGGGCAGAAACTATATCTATGATGAATATGAATATGGATAACTTTGTTAACGAGAGATTGGCTGAGGAAGTTCCAGGAATTTATTTTCCAATGGGAATGACAGCAGAAGTTGTTGCAAAACGATACGAGGTTTCAAGAGAAGCGCAAGATGAATATGCTTTTGAGAGTCAAATGAGGACTGCTGCAGCTCAGCAATCTGGCGGTTATAATGATGAAATCATACCAATGGACACTAAAATGCTTCTCACTAATAAAGAAACAGGTGAATCAAAAGAAATTGACTATACAGTTGATAAAGACGAATGTAACAGACCAGAAACTACTCTTGAAGGCTTAGCATCTTTAAAACCAGTTTTTGATCCTGAAAATGGTTCTGTTACTGCAGGAAACTCTTCACAATTATCTGACGGAGCATCAGTAACATTGGTTATGTCAGAAGACAAAGCTAAGGAACTAAATTTAAAACCTTTAGCTTATTTTAGAGGCTTTACTACAATGGGTTGTGAGCCAGACGAGATGGGAATTGGACCAATTTATTCTGTTCCAAAATTATTAAAAAATTACAATCTTTCTGTAGATGACATTGATGTCTGGGAGCTTAATGAAGCTTTTGCAGTTCAAGTAGTATATTGTAGAGATAAGCTTGGCATACCTATGGATAAGCTTAATTTAGATGGTGGTTCAATCTCAATTGGACATCCTTTTGGAATGACTGGTTCTAGACAAGTCGGACACCTTGCAAGACAGCTTCAAAATTTGGACAAACAGTTTGGTGTTGTGACAATGTGTGTTGGCGGTGGAATGGGAGCCAGCGGATTGTTTGAAAGATATCCTTCTTGATATCAGAATCAGCAATTTTAAATTGCTTTCAACATTTAGTTGATCTTAATAAAGATGATAATGTAATAGTTGGGTCAGGAGACGATGCTGCTGTAATAAAATCTATAGAGAAAGATCTTGTCCATTCTGTTGATATTTCAAAAATTAATTCTCATTTTCCTGAAGATTCCATGCCCCAGGACATCGCATACAGATCTATTGCAGTTGCTTTGAGTGATTTAGCTGCCATGGGAGCATTTCCATCATTTATATCAATTGGCCTGACATCAAATATTACTGATTTGAAATGGTATAAACAATTTACTCGCGGAGTTGAGGAAATACTGAATGAGTATCAACTAAAGTTGATAGGAGGAGATATTACAAATGGTGAAATTAGTGTTTGTGTAAATGTTTTTGGCTATGCATATGAGAAGAATATCTTAAGATCAACTGCAAAAGTTGGCGATTTGATATATATAACTGGCCCACTTGGAGAAGGAAGAAAGGGATTAGAAGATTGGAAAAATAATCAACAAACAAAATACATAAAAAAGTTTTTTAAACCTAAAGTGGATTTTTATAAAAGTAAATATATTTCTAAATATGCTAATAGTTGTATTGATATTTCAGATGGATTAATGAAAGACCTATCTAGAATATGCAAATCTTCTGAAGTAGGCGCTGAGATTATCTATGAAAATATACCTATAACAAATGATATCAATGATCTGTCTTATGGCGACGACTATAAATTGTGTTACACATGTTCACCGGAATTTAGAGATAACGAATTTATATCACAAGACTTTCACATTGGTGAAATAAAGTCAGATACCGAAATCATTTTAAACAAAGGTAATTCATCAATTAATTTTAAAAAACATGGATGGGATTCTTTTGAATAAAAAAATTGGAATAATTGGTGGTGGAATTACTGGCCTTATAGTTGGTATTTTTTTAGCAAAAGAGGGACATAAGGTATCAATTTTTGAAAAAAATACTTTACTAAGCGAGACAAGCTCAAAAACTACAAAACTTTTACATGGAGGGTTGAGATATCTTGAGAATTTCCACTTTAATGAAGTTAAAAATGGCCTAAATGATAGATCGTGGTGGCTAGAAAATTTCCCAGATCATACCAGAAAATTGAAGATACTTATTCCATTTAAAAATATATTTTCTTTAACATTAATTAAATCTTTTTTTGGAATTAAGTTATATGAATTTTTAGCAGGCGCAAAAAATTTAGGTAAAAGCTCAATATCAAAGCAAATCAAGAGTGATCATTTTGTTTTAAAAGATAGCTATAAAACATATTTGTCATTTTTTGATGGAAGTATGGATGATGAATCTCTTGGAAGAGAATTAATTTCATTAGCGAAAGAACTTAATATAGAAATACTTGAATTTAATGAAGTCAAAAACTTTGATACTCAAGGCGCTGTTAATAAACGTCATTTTGACAAAATAATTTTAGCAGTAGGCCCATGGTCAAAAATGTTACTCGAACAAAATAAAATTAAGAGTCAAAAAGACATCGATTTTATAAAAGGTAGTCATTTGATAATTAATAGAAGGTTAGAATCTGGTTTGATGTTCTCAGGCATATGTAAGTCTAGATATATTTTTGCCTTACCTTATAAAGACCATACCTTGCTAGGAACAACAGAGGAAAAAGTCTCTCATCCTGAGTTTCCAGAGATAAGTAAAGATGAAATGAAATATCTTGTTGATAGTTTTAATCAAATTTTAAGAAAACCTATCTCTAAAAATGAAATAATTAGTGCGTATTCTGGAGTAAGACCCTTAATAAAATCAAAAGAGAATTTTCATAAATCCTCAAGAGATTTCTTTATTCAAGAAAATGACTCACTCTTAACTATATTTGGTGGCAAATGGACAACATCGCCTACCATTGCTAGAAAAATTGTTACAATGATTTAAGATGCAGAAATTCCCAAATTTAAAAGATCCATATCATTTTTTAGCAACCTTAGGTGGTCTTGGACTTTCTCCTATTGGGCCAGGTACTGTTGGAAGTATATTTGGTTGGTTCATTTTTATAGTTTTGTCTCATTTTATTAGTGCAATTGCTCTAGTTATTTTGACAACTTTTATAATTATATTTTCAGTTTTTATATCTAGTATTGTAACCAAGGACCTTATTGAAAAAGATCATAAATCTATTGTAATTGACGAATTAGCTGGTATTTGGGTAGCGATGATTCCTGTAATTTTTATTGCTTCATCACAATATGAAAGATCAATATATGCATTGCTTGCACTAACAATGTTTAGAATATTTGATATTTCAAAACCTTTTCCAATTTCGTACATAGACAAAAATTTTAAAAACGGATTTGGAGTTGTTCTTGACGATCTTATTGCTGCAATTTTTGCAGCAATATTTGCTTCGCTTATAACAATTTACTTAATTTAGATTTAATATTTTCTACGTCTAAACCAGCTTCAACTAACATTTCTTCTCGAGAGGCATGCTCAATAAATTTATCAGGAATACCAAAAAGGATTGATCTAACATTTAAATTCTCTTTTGATGCAAATTCTTGAACAGCACTTCCAGCACCACCCATAATTGAACCATCCTCAATAGAAATGAAAACCTTTGCCTTTTTTAGAAGTTTGCTTAAAAGCTTTTCGTCTAAAGGTTTTACAAAACGCATATCCACTAGAGTAGCCTTTAGTTCTTTTGAGATTTGATTTGCTTCACTTAAAAGAGTTCCAAAGTTCAAAATTACTATTTCTGAACTTTCTTCGTTGATTATATTTGCTTCTCCAATCTTTAAAGGCTTTAGATCTTTGTCAACATTACTATTTGGCCCAGTACCTCTTGGATATCTCACAGAGGCTGGCCCATTATGTAAGTATGCTGTCGTTAATAATTTTCTTGTTTCATTTTCATCTGAAGGAGTACAAATCACCATATTTGGAATGCATCTTAAGTAAGCAATATCATAATTTCCTGAGTGAGTAGGACCATCTTCACCAACAAGACCAGATCTATCCAATGCAAATGTTACATCAAGATTTTGAACTGCAACATCATGAATTAATTGATCATACGCTCTTTGTAAAAAAGTTGAGTATATTGCAACTACTGGCTTCTTTTTTTCAACTGATAAACCAGCTGCAAATGTTACAGAATGTTGTTCGGCTATAGCAACATCAAAGTATCTGTCTGGAAATTTTTTACTGAACTCGACAAGTCCTGATCCCTCTCTCATCGCTGGTGTAATGCCAATAAGATCATCACTTGTTTCGGCCATATCTATAATCCATTCACCAAATATATCTTGATATTTTTTTTGCTTAATTTTTTTATCTTTTATTGCATTTATCTTTCCTATAGCATGAAAGCCAATTCTGTCGGCTTCTGCTGAATCTAGACCCGCACCTTTTTTTGTTATTACGTGAAGAAATTGAGGACCTTCAAATTCTTTTAAATTTGAAATGACATCTTTAAGCTCTTTTAAATTATGACCGTCTATAGGACCAATATAATTTAAACCTAGTTCCTCAAAAATAGTTCCTGGCGCAACCATTGCTTTCATTTGCGTTTCTACTTTTCTAGCTAAATGATATGCCTGAGGTAAAGGTTTCAAGAAACTAGAACCACTTTTTTTAATACCCTTGTAAGTTTTTGATGCCCATATTCTTGAAAAGTAATTTGATAAACCGCCAACATTTTCAGATATAGACATATCATTATCATTTAATATTACTAACAAATTCGGTTTTAAATGTCCTATATGACTTAGTGCTTCGAAAGCCATGCCTGCAGTCATTGCTCCATCACCGATTACAGCAACATGTTTTTTATCTGGATTTGAATTTTTTGTAGCCTCCGCCATTCCAACAAGTGCACTTAAAGATGTGCTTGAATGACCAACCCCAAATGTATCATATTCACTTTCTGATCTTGAAGGAAAGGGCGCTAAACCATCCTTCTTTCTAATAGACATAATTTTTTCTTTTCTTCCAGTTAGAATTTTGTGGGGATATGCCTGATGTCCTACATCCCAAACTAGATTGTCATAAGGAGTGTTATAAAGATGATGCAGAATTATTGTAAGTTCAACGACGCCAAGTCCGCCACCTAAATGACCGCCACTTTGTCCCACTGAATATAGTAAAAATTCTCTTAACTCATCTGCCAGGGTCTTAAGTTCATTTATAGAGAACGATCTTAAATCTGAAGGATAATTAACTGAATCCAATAAAGGTGTAATTGGCAACTCAGTTGGAATTTCTTTAAAAATTTTCAATTTATTTTTCTCTGCAGCATATGTATTTTGCTAATTCTATCAGTAAATCAATTTCATCTGATTTAATGTTTTTTAATTCATTAATTGCAGACTCACAAAGATCTTTAGACTTTTTAATTGATTCTTCAAGGCCAAGAATATTAACGTATGTGGCTTTAGAATTTCTTATATCTGAATTAATATTTTTTCCTAAAGCTTCCTCATTTGACGTCACCTCAAGAATATCATCTGTTATTTGAAACGCTAAACCAATTTTATTACCAAAACTTTTTATAAAATCTTTTTCTTCAAAATTATTGTTACCAATTTGACCTAACATCACAGAACACTCTATGAGTTTGCCAGTTTTTAAAGTGTGAATATTTTCAATTGATTGTTCATTTATTTTTTTTGTTTCTGCATTCATATCTAAATACTGACCATAAACCATTCCATTTTTTCCACATGCCTTACTTATCATTCTAATAGCTTCAATTTTATGTTTGTCTTCAAGCGAGCTTTCATTACAAATAATCTCATAGGCAAGAGATTGAAGTGCATCTCCAGCAAGAATTGCATTAGCTTCACCAAACTTAATATGACTTGAGTCTTTCCCTCTCCTTAAATCATCATCGTCCATGGATGGGAGATCGTCGTGAATCAATGAGTAAGTATGAATTAGTTCTACTCCTGTTGAGAATGTTAATAGACTCGAATCAGACATATTTTTATTTATCCTTCCAGATGCATTAATCAAAGCCGCTCTAATCATCTTACCATCGCCCAATGCTGAATAAGACATAGCTTCTTCAATTAAATTGGAATTACCAATTGATTTCTTAATATTTTGAGAAACTTGTTCCCTAGTTTGAGACAGGAAATTTTCTAACACTTTGTTTATTCGTTATCAATTTCGGAAGCAGAACCATCATCAAGAAGTTTTTTTATTTTTAGTTCTGCTGTTTGAAGTTGTTTTTGACATTCTTTAACAAGATTTACACCTTTTTCAAATGACTTAACTGAATCCTCTAAATTAATATTTTCATCTTCTAATTTAGCAACTATATTCTCTAGCTCTTTAAGAGATGATTCAAAATCTATTTTTTTGTCTTCTTTAGCCATGATTTATTGTATGCCATTAGCTTCTGATTTAAAGAATTTTTTATACTCATTTTTTAATGCATAAGGTAGTGATAAAACCGCAGGAGTTAGTATTAAGGTCATAAAAGTACTAAAACCAAGACCCCATACAATTGAAACGGCAAGGTTTGACCACCAATCTACAACTCTACTTCCAATGACAATATCTCTTGAAATGATGTCTACACTTGTACCCATTGCTAGAGGCAATAAACCAAAAATTGTTGTAAGTGATGTTAACATAATCGGCCTCAACCTTTGCTTACATGCATTAATGATATGAATTGATTGATCAATCTGAGGTGACTCATCTCTCAATTTATTAAAGGTATCAATTAATACTATATTATTGTTCACAACTATACCTGCTAGTGTGACTATAGATATACCAGTCATAGTAGTACTGAAAGACTTACCGGTTATAAGAAGGCCCAAAAGCACTCCAACAAATGAGATTGTTACCGCTGATAAGATGATAAAAGATTGATAAAAGCTATTAAATTGGGTGATGAGCATTAGTAGCATCATAAATACAGCTGTTACTCCAGCTATAATTATAAACCTATTAACATCCTCTGTTTCTTCAGCCATTCCGCTGAATTTGTAACTGATATTAGGTCCAAGATTAGTAGTCTCTAACCAATCACTCAACTGATTAATCTTTTCAGAAACCTTAGACTCATCCTCAGTTCCAGCTCCAATTTCTTGAAAATATTTTCCATTTTTTCTGTTAACTGTTTGACGATTTTCTTTTGGAACAACTTGGACAAAAGAACTCACCGGCACGGTACCTTGTCTGGTGACTACATTTAAGTCTCTTATTCCTGTAATAGTCCTATCAGAATCAGGAAATCGTGCTCTTATTTCAACTTCGTCTTTAGCATCATCTGGTCTATATTCACCTACCTTGAAACCAGATGTTAACATTTGAACTAAAGCTCCAACGTCGCTTACGCTAACACCCAATTGTGCAGCCTTTTGTTTATCAACTTCAACACTCCATTCAACCGATGGATATGCTTTGGAAGAAAAGATATTATTTAAACCTATCATGCTATTACGCATATAATTTTCAATTTTAGTAACTGCCTCGTTCACTTGTTCTTCTGTATCACCAAAAATATCTAATTCAATAGGGGAGTCAAATGATGGCCCGCCCTCATCTGCTTCAATTTCAACTGTTATTCCTGGTAAATCATTAGTTGACTCTTTTAAGCGATCCATAATCTCGAAACCAGTAATTTTTGTTTGGGAAGGTTCCAATGTCTCTATAAAACCACCTCCAACTCTGTCCGATCCTGACTCCCACCAATTTGAACCAGATCTTAGATATACATTCTTTATACCTTCAACTTCCATAAATCTTTCTTCAACTTGTTCAATAATTTCTTTTGTTTCAAGTGCAGAAAAATTACCTCGAGCCTTTATGGTTACGTTAGCCTGAATTGGATCAACAATTGCAAAATAAATTGTGCCCATGCCAGAAATAGAATAACTCATGATTATTATTAGCAGCACAGATACAACTGCAGTTACAGTTTCAATGGGATTTCTTACAAATCTTTTAATATATTTTCCATACCAATCAGTCAACTTTACAAAAACTGAGGTATGACCATCGTCATTATTTAAAGCAGATTCTTTTTGTCCAAAGTAGGCACCAAGAACAGGTATTACAATTAGTGAATAAAATAAAGATGCTGATAAAACAAAGAAAATTGTAATGGGCAAATATTTCATGAATTGTCCTGTGAAGCCTGGCCAAAACATCATTGGTATGAAAGCAGCAAGCGTTGTTCCTGTTGATGCAATAATTGGATAAAACATTCTTTTTGAAGCTAGAGTATATCCTTCAACACGAGAGAGACCTTCAGCTATTTTCTTATCCGCATATTCTGTAATAACAATGGAACCATCAATTAACATTCCCATACCGAGAAGCAAACCCATCATTACAAGAAAATTTACTTCCATGTCTAAAGCATACAAAATTAAATATGTCATTAAAAAACAAAAAGGAATCGAAAGACCTACCAGCATTGAAACTCTAGTCCCCATACTTGCTATTACTAGCACCATAATTAAAATTACTGCAGCTATGATATTTCCATTGAGCTCTTTTACCATGAGACTTGCGTATATCGTATCGTCATTAGAAACAACAATATCAAGATTATTTGGAATTGTTTTCTCGAAGCTTTTAAGTATTTCTCTAATGGCAGTTGAGGCATCTATTGCATTGGCACTTTCTCTTAAAGAAATTTCTAATGTAACTGCATCCTCTCCATTTACTCGTGCATAAGAGGTGAAATCTTTAAATGTTCTTTTAATTATTGCAATATCACCTAGAGTTACTATTGCATCTTTCGTAACTTTTACCGGAATTGCATATACATCTTTTGCAGATTCAATAATACTTGGAACTTCAATATTAAAACTTCCTCTTCCAGTATCTTGCTTACCACCAGGAATTATTAAATTGTTATTAGAAACAGAATAATAGATATCAGACAATGTTACGCCGTAAGACTCCATTTTTGCTTTATCAATTACTCCTTCAAGAACTTCCTCAGGAGCTCCTGTCATTCTAACTTCTAAAATCTGTTCAATAGGTTCAATCAGATCTTTTAGTTCTCTGGCGTAAAAGACTTTTTGCCTTACTGAACTCCCACCGACAATACTTATATTCATTACAGGAAAACTAGCTTCGCTATACTCTTGAATTTGAGGATCTTCGGCTTCAAGTGGCAATTGATATTTAATCTCTTCAACTCCTTGTTTTACATCAACCAAAGCTTTATCAATATCAAAACCTACTTCAAATTCTAGAAATACTCTTGCATAGCTCAAGTAGCTGGTTGATCTAATACTCTCAACGCCAGTAACTGTTTTTAATCTGTTTTCTAAGGGTCTTGCAATTAGTCTTGAAGTATCGCTTGGAGATGCACCATCAAGGAAAACTGATACGGTGATAAAAGGGAGTTGTACATTTGGTGAAGCAGCAATTGGTATTTCTTGTCTTGCATATGATCCTGCAATTATTACCATGAATGCAATTAGAAGAGTTGTTTTTGCTTTTTTTATAGCAAAGTCAATTATTTTAATCATATACGATTAGTTATAACTTCTTGACCGTCTTCAACGAAACCTTGACCTTGAATTATTATTTCAACTTCTTCA
Organism: uncultured SAR86 cluster bacterium; assembly: GCA_902591925.1. Taxonomy (GTDB): domain Bacteria; phylum Pseudomonadota; class Gammaproteobacteria; order Magnimaribacterales; family D2472; genus SAR86A. The sequence continues at coordinate 82,395 of CACJCN010000006.1, read as the reverse complement.
GGAATGCCAGTAACCCAAAGTCCTTCTTCAGAATCCTCTAAGATTTCAATTTCAATAAACTGTGCAAGGTTGCCTAGATTTACTAATCTAATACCTAATTTTCCCTCATCATTTAAAAGAAGAATTGAAGGTGATATTTTGTGTGCCTTAACTTTATCAATTTCAATGCTTATTTCTGCTGTAAGACCATCTTTGATTATGCCATTAGGATTATTTATTTGTGACTCCACATTAAAGGTCCTTGTATCTGGAGAGGCACTTTTAGAAACAAATGTAAGTTTTCCTTTAATAGCTTGTCCAGTTACTAAATCAACATAAACATTTTGATTTATTCTTACTTTGTTAATGTCATATTCTGGAACTCCAGCAACAAGTGATATTGGATCTAATTGTATAATAGTTGCACACACCTGACCTCTCTCAAGAAAATTTCCTGGCTTTACAATTTGCTCGATATAACCAGAAAAGGGCGCTTTAACTTCTGTTCTATTTAGTTCTACTACTCCTAAGCTACAGAGGACAGTATCTTTTTGGACAAATTGTCCTTGAACAGCACCAATTTTTACTACTTCACCTGATGTTTTTGCTTTTACATTAATTCTTTTTTCAGATTTTGTAGTAGCTTTAAGTTTTATATATGGTTGATACTCCTCAGCAATACTTAAAACTGTTTGAACATTGAATAATTCGGATGATTGAATAGGTTCTTGAATTGAATCATTTTTAAAAAAACCTGAAATCATCCACAAAAGAATTGGGACAAGTATGTACAATGATATTCTTATATTTTTAGTTAAGTTCATATTATTAGAATCAATCCACTGAAATAAAAATTAATAGTTTTAAACTTTATGTTCTTTTCTTAATTTTTCAAATAAATCTTTATTAAGAGGTTTTCTATTTTTAAGGTCAGTATTATCTTTTATTTCAAAAATTTTTCCATTATTAACCTCATTTTTTAAATTATTAAATATTTTTTTAAATGAATTAAAATTTTCTTTTGTATCTTTTTCAATTAGATTATTCCAACCAATCTTCTTCCCAGTGAAATAAACAATAGGATGAGACCAATTAAATTTAGCTCTTGGCTGGAATGACCTTCTTGCTTCTAAGTATGCTTCTTCTGCAGTGGGGAAGCCATCAATTTTGCTAATTTCTCTACATGCTTTGATGAGATCAGTTAGCGTAGGTAAAAATGATTGAGATGCTACAACTTTCTCGACAGCGGCAAGAATTGTTTCTGGAGATTCATTTTTTAATGTAATAGCCCAAAGTTTTTTACCTTCTTTAAGTTTTTCATCAGTGCCAAAAACTTTATAAAATTGATAGTGATAGGCTAGCTCAAGCTTAAGAAACATTGCATCAATGGATTTTATAAAATCCTCTTTAGTCGAGATTGATTTCTTTTGCCCAAGTGTTGTCATTTTTTCTTGTTTTGAAGTCTTTTTTATATTTTCCTGGCTCAGAATATTTTTTATTTTCTTCATCATTACCTATTTCATTACTCATCATATGACGTCTTTTCACATGCTCAATGAATTTAGAATTCCATGTTGTAAATGCAGAGCCTTTATCCTTCCAATATAAGATAAACTCTCTAAGATATCTTAACGCAGAGTCTTTACTTATTTCTGATAGATTAAGAATATCAAACACATCATCATCAGGATACCAGTTTTCATCAATAATATGAGGAATAGTCTTTTTTGAATTAGTTTCTTTTGCCCATTCGCGTCTAATAAAATCAATAAAAGTTGAATTCCAGTTATTCTTCTTTTGACCTCTTTCTATCCAATAAATTTTAAATTCTTTAAGTTTAAGGTTATAGAAATCGTCAGTAATTTCAGTCATATTTAAGACTTCTTTTACTTCAGGTGATGGGATCCACTCAATATTAAGCTGACATGAATCTGAAGTTTTGTTTGGAGTTTTAAGACTATAAGTCTTTTTATTGATATCAATTAATTGATATTTTATTAGCTTATTTAAAGAGTCTTTAATTTTTTCTTCATCAAGAAAACTTACATTTTTTTTCGTTGACTTAATTAGGTTATCTAATGAAGAGATGTCTTCTAATAAATTTTCATTATATTGATTCAGGATGATTGCACACTCAACACCAAGTGTTTCTGCTACCTCACTTGAAAAAGATAAATTTTTCTCACTGCTCAATTAAATTATTTACCTCTTTTTAGATTTATTGCATCATTTAATTTGTTAAGACACATTACAGTATCATCCCAACCCATACATGCATCTGTAATACTTTGACCATAGTGTAGTTTTTCAGAAATTTTTTGATTACCCTCATTTAAGTGGCTTTCAATCATGACACCTTTTATATTTTTGTTACCATCAGAGATCTGTTCGCATATCGAATCAATTACAGGGATTTGTTGTTTAAATTTCTTTTGGCTATTTCCATGACTGGCATCAATCATTATGGATTCATTAACTTCAGCTTCTTTAAGAGCAGTCAAAGTATTTTCTACTGATTCTTTATCAAAATTTGGTACTTTGCCACCTCTTAAAATTATGTGGGCGTCATTATTACCAGCTGTTTTAAGCATAGCTATATCAGCTTCTTTTGTTGCACCAAGAAAAACATGAGAGTGGTTTGCTGCCTGTATTCCATCAATTGCAGCTTTTAAACCACCATCAGTTCCATTCTTTATGCCAATAGGACAAGAAAGACCTGATGCAAGTTCTCGATGAATTTGGCTTTCAGCTGTTCTTGCACCAATTGCCCCCCACGAAATAATGTCAGTTACATATTGCGGTGAAATTGGATCTAAAAATTCTGTTCCAGCAGGCAATCCCAATTCAGCAATTTCAATAAGCAGTTTTCTAGCCATTTCGACACCTTTGGCAATGTTATAGGTTTCGTTAATATCGGGATCGTTTATTAATCCTTTCCATCCAACTGTAGTTCTTGGTTTTTCAAAATAAACTCTCATTATTACTAAGATATTTTCACTAAACTTTTTATTTTCAATAGATAGCCTCTCTGCGTATTCAATTGCACTTTGAGGATCATGAATTGAACATGGCCCTACAACAACAAATATTCGATCATCTTTATCATGAAGAATTTGGCTAATTTCATTTCTTGTACCGTATACAAGTTTTGAAATTTCATCATTAATAGGGTACTTATTCACTAACTCATAGGGAGCAGGAACTTTCTTTCTATCAATAATTCTTGTGTTATCAGTTGAATAATTCATATTTTTTATATTTTATAACTCTATTTAGAGAAATGGATTCATATTATTAAATTAATATTCACTGATTAAAACCATTTTTATGAAGTAATTGAAAATAAAAAATTTGCTATAAATATGCATTTTTTAAGGAAATACACAATATATTGTATTAAAATAGCTAAAACTTACACTATATAGTGTTTAAATATGCAACATAATAGTCTTGCGCAGCTTGAAATTCCTGTAGTGATGGGAAATCACATGGAAGAGTTGCCAGACGATCTTTTCATTCCTCCAAACGCTCTTGAAATTTTTCTTGAATCATTTTCGGGGCCCCTGGACCTTCTTTTATATCTTATAAGGAAAGATGATATTGATATTCTTGATTTAGATATATCAAAGATAACTGATCAATATTTAGAGTACATAGAATTAATGGATGCTTTAAAATTTGAATTAGCAGCTGATTATCTTGTCATGGCGGCAACTCTTGCTGAGATAAAATCAAGATTAATGTTACCAAAAGAATCTTTTGAAGATGAGGAAGAAGATCCAAGAGCAGCTCTTATAAAAAGACTGCAGGAGTACAAAAGATTTAAGATAGTTTCTGAAAAAATAGCGATTTTACCAAGGGTTGACAGAGATTTTTTTATAGCAAGTGCTAAGGTACCAAAATTACAAGAATCTTTATTAAAAGAAGATTCTGAAATAAATATTACGGACTTATTTACTTCTGTGGTTGAAGTATTGAAGAGACCGAACTATAAAAATAGTCATTTAATTGATTTCGAAGAGTTATCAACCAAAGAGAGAATTCAGATTCTATTGGATATATTAAATAATACAAACATTATCAGTTTCTCAAAGACACTCAGAAAACCAGAGGGTAAAAAAGGGGTCGTAGTAACTCTTCTAGCTTCATTGGAACTTGCTAAAGATGGTTATATTGAGTTAATTCAGAATAAGAGTGAAGAATTGTTTATTAAATCTGTAAGGGGTATATAAATTGGAACATAAGGTTATTAATTCTGTTGAAGCTCTTCTTTTTGGTTCTGGAAGGCCTATAAGATTGTCAGAAATAAAAAGTATTCTTGAAAACACTGGATTAAGTGTTGAGCTAAGTGAAATCAAAAGAGCAATTAATGATTTAGAGATCAGATATGAAGGGACTTCTCTTAAAGTCACAGAAGTTGCATCTGGATATAGGCTTCAAATTGATGAGGATTTCAGTCATATTCTTAGTGCACTTTGGAATGAAAAAGCTCCAAGAGTTTCAAAAGCATTAATGGAAACTATTTCAATAATTGCTTATAAGCAACCTGTAACTAGAGGCGATATTGAAGACATCAGAGGTATTACAGTAAGTACAAGGATAATAAGGACTTTATTGGAAAGGAATTGGATAAAAGTATCTGGCTACCGAGACGTTCCTGGAAGGCCAACTTTATATGTGACAACAAAAGATTTCTTAAATGATCTTAACCTTAAAAGTATTTCTGAATTACCAGAATTACCTGAAATTGAGGAAAACGAAGAGAAAGACATATTGTCTCAAGCCATATAACTAATTAATGGCAGAGAGACTTCAAAAATTTTTAGCAAAATCTGGTATCGGGTCAAGAAGGTATTGTGAGGAATTAATTAAATCTAAAAAAATTAAAGTTAATGGTCAAATAGCTTTAATAGGTGCGACAGTAAATAGAAATGATGAAGTTGAATATGATGGCAACATTATTTCTTTTACCGAGTCAGAAATTAAACTATTAATGTTAAATAAACCTGAAGGAGTTTTGTCTTCAAACAAAAAAGAAAAAAACATACCAATAGTTTTTGATTTTTTGCCTGAAGTTAAATCAAATATCAGATGGATTTCAATTGGGAGGTTAGATATAAACTCGTCAGGTTTGATGCTTTTTACAAATGATGGGACATTTGCTAACTATTGCATGCATCCTTCATCAAGCATTGACAGAGAGTATTTGGTAAGGGCTAGAGGAGATTTTACAAAAGAAAAGAAAGAAAAAATGCTCTCAGGAATTAAGATTAATCAAGATATTTATAGGTTTACAGATATTGTAGAAGGAGAAAAACAATCATCTAATCAATGGTTTTCTGTTTGTCTTATGTCTGGAAAAAACAGAGAAGTAAGAAAAATATTTAATGCTGTTGGATTAGAGATAAGCAGGTTAAAAAGAACAAGATTTGGACCCATTTTTTTGCCTTCTTCACTAAAAAAAGGGAGTTATTTAGAATTATCTAGCAAAGAAATAAATTCAATAAAGAACTATGGAATATAAGCTTGCACACAAATTCTTATATGATAAAGCTGTTGAGAAGGACTATATCCAACTTGCAGATCACATTAAGAAAGTTGGCCCTTTAAAAATCAAAGTATCTAAGATGGATTTTGTAAGCCATTTATCAAAAATAATTATTGGTCAACAGCTTTCTGTCCAATCTGCGGCGGCAATATGGAAAAGGACAAATAAGATCCTCAAAGAAAATAAGTATAAAAAGGAAAATATAAAACTTAACCAAAAGTTTAAAGATGCTGGTCTATCAAGGCAAAAGATTGAATATCTTAATGGAATTATTTTTAATAAAGACCTTATAAATATCTCTAAAAAAGAACTTAATAGAATGAACGCAGCAGAATATTTTGATTTCTTAATTCAAATTAAAGGTATCGGACCATGGTCAATTGAAATGTCTAGGATATTTTTCATTGGCGATCCAGATGTTTTTTCTATTTTAGATTTAGGTCTAAGAAATGCTCACCTAAAGATGTTTAAAATTGATTCTTATAAAGAGTCTTTTTATGAAAGTTTTAGGCCTTATAGAAGTTATATGTGTCTTTTTTTATGGAGAGTGCTAGAAGATGAAAATGTTACTATTTGAACTTATCATCTCTATATTCGATATGAATTTCATTTGAAGAAGAACTATCCTCTGAAAGCATCCATAAATAATAATCCATAAGCTTTGACGGATCTTTTATGGTGTTAGGATTTTCAGCAGGATATGCAAGAGATCTCATTTTAGTTCTGGTAGCTTTTGGATCAAAGTTAAAAACTTTTATATTTGATACTGATTCAACTTCATCGGCAATTATTTCCGATAAAGCATTCAAACCTGCTTTAGAAACAGAATATGCACCCCAAAAGGCCTTTCCTTTTTTGCCAACGCTCGAATTAGTAAATATTATTCTTGGATTTGACGATTCTTTAAGCAAAGGTATTAAATTTTTTGCTATGAGGAAAATGCTTGTTAAGTTTATTTTCAAAATTTTTTCCCAAGTAGCTAAGTCGTAACTTTCTATATGTGACATTTTTTCAAGAGCTGCAGCATTGAAGATTACAGCATCTACACCTGAGTAATTTTCATTAATAATTTTATTTATTTCTATAGCACTATCTTCGTTAAGTTTCTGTAAATCACATTTAAATATACATGGATCAGTATTATATTTTTTTACAATTTCATCATATAAAACGTCAAGCTTAGACTCATCTTTTGAAAGCATTAGGATATTTGCTCCATGCTCACTAAGATATTTTGTAAGTGATTTGCCAATACCACTTGTCGCACCTGTAATAAGTATATTTTTATTTAATAAAAAATCCTTTTTCATTCTTAATAATTAAATATTTATATGTGAGTAAATTTCTGAAATGTCTCTTATATATGGATAATTAAGTTTATTAAGATTGTTCTCATCTAGAGAATATCCATAAAGACACCCTAAGACTCTGACCCCCGCGCTTAATCCAGCTTTTAAATCATTAATATGATCACCTAAATAAATTGTATTTAATGGATTGATATCAAGTTTTTTACAAGCTAACAAAATGCCCTCAGGATCAGGCTTAGATATTTTTACATGATCAGGACAAACTATTACTTTGATATTTTTTAATTCTGAGAATGAGTCAATTATAGGACTTGCAAATTTAAAAAATTTATTAGTAACGACTCCGTATTTAATTTTATTTTTGTCCATAAAATTAATTAATGATGTCATGCCATCAAAAAGCTTACAGCCTTTTATTTTATTTATATTGTATTCAGAAAGAAATTCTGACTTTAATGGTTCAAATTTAGAATCATCTTCATCAATAGCAAAAAATTTTTTAATCAGTTTTGATGTTCCTTCAGAAATATGAGGCCGAATATCAGATTCACTGACTTCATTCATATTATATTTTTTTAGCATGGTATTTAATGAAGTATGAAAATCAGGCGCCGTATCTATTAGAGTACCATCTAGATCAAATAAAATAAGATCTGTTTTATGATTTTCTTGCATACATTAGATAATTAACACCTAAATCATTATTCAGGTTTGCCTTATGTGTAATAGGGTTGTAGAACATTCCTTTTGTTTCAAGTAATTCAGCTTCAGCATCTCTTACATATTTAGCTAATGAAGATGGTTTTATAAATTTATCAAATTCATGAGTGCCTTTTGGGAGTAAATTGAATATATATTCGGCGCCCACTATTGCAGTAATCCATGATCTCGGATTTTTGTTGATAGTTGATAGAAATAACAAGCCGCCTGGCTTAAGTAATTGAACGCATGTTTTTATAAGTGACTTTGGATCAGGAACATGTTCAAGAACCTCCAAACAAGTTACGACATCATAATATTCAATATATTCTGTATTTAATTCCTCTGCAGTTTTTTCAAAATATTTGATATTTTTATTATTTTTTTGTGCATGTATTTTTGCTACTTCGATTCCAGGACCTGCTGCGTCAATACCAGTAACTTCAGCACCAAAATCATACAAAGACTCACACAAAAGTCCTCCACCACATCCTACATCTAATACTTTTTTATCTTTTAACTCAATTTTTTCTTTTATGTAATTAGCTCTCAAAGGATTTATCACATGCAAAGGTTTGAAATCACCATCTTTGTTCCACCATTGTTCTGCAATATCAGAGAACTTTTTAACTTCTTGTTGATCAATGTTAGTCATCCGCATATTTTAACTCTTAAAAATTTATTTAAGTACAAATAAAAATATTAATATGTAGCGATACTACAAAATAATTTATCTAACAGGTGCACAAAAATAAGATATTTGATTCAATTGACTTATTAGAACTGATAAGATTAACTTCACTACAAAATTATTTATACACATATTTTGATTATTTCAGCTTTAAAGTCTTCCGTTGATACTGATTCAAGATCACCAATCCATATCGATACTATCAGTACTTTGTTAAACCTTGGGGCAGATGTATTTTTTGAAGAAAATATTGGAATAGGTATTAATGTTAGCGATAAAATCTTTGAACAAAGTGGATTAAAGAAATTTTCACGAGAAGAGTGTCTCAAAAAGGGCGATTTAATAATTACTAATCAACCATTAGGAGATGATGAACTAAAATTAATTAGACCAAATTCAACTATACTCGGCATGATAAATCCATTCAGTAATCAAGCATTAATCGAATCATGCTCTCACTTAAAAATTAATTTAGTTAGTATGGAATTTATTCCCAGAATAACTAGAGCTCAAAAGATGGATGTTTTAAGCTCACAAGCAAACCTCGCTGGTTATGTTGCTGTTATTGAATCCGCAAAACATTTATCAACAGCATTACCAATGATGATGACAGCAGCAGGTACTCTAAAACCTGCAAAGGTATTTGTTATAGGTGTCGGAGTTGCCGGTCTTCAAGCTATCGCAACTGCAAAAAGATTGGGAGCTAGAGTTGAAGCATTTGATACAAGAGATGTTGTTGAGGAACAAGTAAATTCTCTTGGAGCGAAGTTTGTAAAAATTGATTTAGGAGAAACAGGAGAAACTGATCAAGGATATGCAAAAGAACTTACAGAAGAACAAATAACAAAACAAAAAGAACTTCAGTCAAAAGTGTGTGAGAGATCTGATATTGTTATAACCACAGCACAGTTATTTGGGAGGCCAGCACCTTTATTAGTTGATAATAAAACAATTGATAGAATGATGCCTGGAAGTGTTATTTTTGATATGGCAGTAGAATCAGGTGGCAATGTTGAAGGGTCTGAAGTAGATAAAGTTGTTGAAAGAAATGGAGTTAAGATTATTGGCATATCAAATTTAGCTTCAAAAGTATCTAATCATGCTTCTTTAGCACTTTCAAATAATTACAATAATTGGATTTCAGATTTTTTTGATAAAGAAAATCTAAGCATTAGCTTTGACTTTGATGATGAAATTATTTCAAGTAGTGTTTTAGTTCACAATGGCGAAATTAAAAATGAGAGGTTTAAGCAATAATGGAAATATATATTCTCTTAGGATTTGTCCTTATTCTTTCAATTTATCTTGGATTAGAGCTTATATCTAAAGTTCCAAGTACCTTGCATACACCTCTTATGTCAGGTGCTAATGCAATTTCAGGAATTGCTTTAGTTGGAGCTTTAGTTCTTGGTTCCGATACTCAACTTCAACAAGCCTTAGCTTTCCTTGCAGTAATGTTTGCATCAATTAACGTTTTTGGTGGCTATCTTGTTACAAACAGAATGTTAAAAATGTTTAAGAAGAAATAACAATGAGCTTTTTTGAAAACATATCTTCTATTCAAAATATTATTTATATATTTTCGTCTATATTATTTATTTCAGGCATCAAGATGCTTGGGAAAGAAGATACTGCCGTAAGAGGTAATTTCTTATCGGCATTAGCAATGTTCATCGCTGTTTCTGTCACATTTATTAATGTAATAAATCCTATTTTAGTTTTAGTTGGGATCGGAATTGGTGCAATTATAGGTTCACTTATTGCACTAAAAGTAAAAATGACTTCTATCCCTGAGATGGTAGCACTTTTTAATGGATTTGGAGGTTTGGCAACATTCTTTATTGCTTGGTCTGAATTTAATTCAATACCATCAAATAATTTTCAATATATATTGGTAATGATTACAACTTACATTGGAGGCGTCACATTCTCTGGAAGTGTTATTGCCTATGGCAAATTATCAGAGACACTAAAGGTCGAAAAGTCCTCGATAATTACAAAATTCTTCACAACTTTTTTCTACATTTCAATTATATATTTGTTGTACTCAATTCTTATAACAAAGGTTTTCAGTCCAGGCTTTGATTTCTACACAATTTTATTGATTTTAACATTGCTAGGCGGTGTGGGATTCGTAATTCCAATTGGTGGTGGTGATATGCCAGTAGTTATTTCATTATTAAACTCATTCTCAGGTATTGCTGCAGCATTTGCAGGATTGTTACTATTAAATAATGTTCTTATTGTTGCTGGATCTTTAGTTGGAGCTAGTGGTTTAATTTTAACTATCATCATGGCTAAGGCTATGAATCGCTCAATTGGCAACATTTTATTTGTTGGCTACGCTTCATCAACTTCTGCTTCAAAATCTGAAGAAACTGGTGAGGTCAAACCAATAAATGTATCGGATGCATATTTAATTTTAGAGAATGCGAGTTCTGTTCTAGTAATTCCAGGATATGGTATGGCAGTTGCGCAAGCTCAGCATGTTGTAAGAGAACTAGGAGAGCTTCTTGAAGCAAACGGTACTGAAGTAAGATATGGAATTCATCCAGTTGCTGGAAGAATGCCAGGTCATATGAATGTCTTGCTTGCAGAAGCAAACGTACCCTATGATGTTTTAGTTGAACCAGAAGATGTAAATCCATCTATGGACACTGTTGATGTTGCTGTAGTAATTGGAGCAAATGACGTAGTAAATCCATCTGCAACAGAAGAACCAGGAAGTCCAATTTACGGAATGCCTATAATCGAAGTTCATAATGCAAGGACAGTTTTTGTTCTAAAAAGATCAATGTCATCTGGTTTTGCAGGTGTGCAAAATCCTTTGTTTTTCAAAGAAAATACCAGAATGTTATTTGGTGACGCAAAGGAGTCAATTGGCGGCTTAGTTACTGAATTTAAAGAGTAATTTCACTTATAAATATGTTAAAATATTACCCTATTAGGGTTATAAAATTTGTGCATAAAACAAGGGTTTTCCGAGCTATAAAATGAATGATTTCGCTAAAGAAATTATATCTGTAAATATTGAAGATGAACTTAAGCAATCTTACTTAAGTTATGCATTAAGCGTTATTCATGGAAGGGCTCTTCCCGACATAAGAGATGGCTTAAAACCGGTCCATAGAAGAATTTTATTCGCAATGTATGATCTTAAAAATTTCTATAATAGACCTTATAAAAAATCTGCAAGAGTTGTTGGAGATGTCATTGGAAAATATCATCCACATGGAGACTCTGCTGTTTACGATGCAATGGTCAGAATGGCTCAAGATTTTTCAATGAGATATCCGATAGTCGAGGGTCAAGGAAATTTTGGATCAATTGATGGCGATCCTCCTGCCGCAATGCGTTATACAGAAGTAAGAATGTCTAAAATTACAGATCAAATGTTAGGTGATATAGAAAAGGAGACTGTTTCTTTTTCACCAAACTATGATGGTAGTGAAGATATTCCAGACGTCCTGCCAACAAAAATTCCAAATTTACTTGTAAACGGCTCTTCTGGAATTGCAGTTGGCATGGCAACAAATATTCCTCCACATAATTTAAACGAAGTTTTAAATGGATGTATCAATTTAATCAATAATCCAAAAATCTCAATTGATGAATTGATCAAGGATATCTCTGGTCCAGACTTTCCAACAGGTGGAACTATAGACGGAAAAGCTGGAATATATGAGGCTTATAAAACAGGCAGAGGAATAATTCATATTAGGTCTAATACCTCTATTGAAGAGGACAAATCTGGCAAACAAAGTTTAATCATAAATGAGATACCTTTTATGGTTAATAAAGCAAAGATGTTAGAAAAAATTGCTGAGTTAGTTAAAGAAAAGAAAATAGAGGGGATAACTGAAATTAGGGATGAGTCAGATAAGGATGGATTAAGAGTAGTAATTGAAGTTAGAAAAGGTGATTCGGTTGATGTTTTAGAGAATAACCTTTTTGCTCAAACTCAACTTGAACAATCTTTTGGAATTAACTTCACTGTTCTATCAGAAGGCCAGCCAAAAGAAGTTAATTTAAAAGAAATGCTTAAAGCATTTGTTAAGCATAGAAAAGATATTATTACAAAAAGGACTAAGTATGATCTTCGAAAAGCCAAGGATAGGGGCCATGTTGTTGAGGGCTTGATGGTTGCAATTGCAAATATCGATCAAATTATTTCAATAATCAAAAAATCAAAAGATCCAAAGATAGCAGCCAAAGAACTTTGTAAAAAGGTATGGAAATCTGGTCCAGTTGAAGCAATTCTTAAAAAAGTTGGAAGTGACGCATGTAAACCAAAAGGATTAAGTAAGGATCTTGGACTCAAAGGTAAAAAATATAAACTTTCTGAAGACCAGGCAAAAGCAATTCTCGAGCTAAGGCTTGGAAGACTGACTGGTTTGGAGCAAGATAATTTAAGCAAAGAATTTTCAGATATCGTTGAAAAGATTCTTGGTCTTCAAAAAATTCTCGATGATAAGCAAACACTGATCGATTTGATGATAGGAGAGCTTGAAGAAATTAAAGAAAATTTTGGTGATGATAGAAGGACATTAATTAATGACACTAGAAGAGGTATTACAAATGAGGATCTTATTCCAGAAGAAACAAGGGTGCTTACAGTTTCAAGAAGTGGTTATGCTAAAACCCAACCTCTCGATGAATATAGAGAACAAAGAAGAGGAGGACAAGGCAAGGCGGCTGCATCTGTAAAAGAAGAAGATTTAATTCAAAATCTTTATGTTTTGAGTAGTCATGTTCAAATTTTATGCTTCACAACAAAGGGAAAGGTATTCTGGCTTAAAGTTTATGAGATACCTGTTGCATCTAGAACGTCAAAAGGAAGACCTTTAGTAAACATGCTTAAATTAGATGATGATGAAAGGGTGAGCGATATCTTGCCAGTTGAAGAATTTTCTGAAGATAAATTTATTTTTATGGCAACAAGAAAAGGTATAACAAAGAAAACTAGCCTAAGCCTTTTTGCAAGAAAGTGGAAATCAGGAATTAAGGCTATAAATCTTGATGATGATGATAGATTAATAGGGACCGCAATAACTGATGGTAAAAAAGAAATTTTATTGGCCTCATCTGCAGGAAAATTGATCAGATTTAATGAGTCTAAAGTTAGGCCTATGGGTAGAACCGCAAGAGGTGTGAAAGGCATGAAATTAAAAAAAGACCAAAGACTAATTTCGTTAAATGTTGCTGATCCAACAAAGACTATTCTGTGTGTGTCAGAAAATGGTTATGGTAAAAAGACTGAACTAGAAGATTTCCCAACACATAACAGAGGTGGACAAGGTGTAATTTCTATAAAAACAAGTGAGAGAAACGGAATGATGGTTGCGGCAGCATTAGTTGAGGAAGAAGATGGAATAATGTTGATAAGTGATAAAGGTACTATGATAAGAACGAATGTTTCCCAAGTTCCAACATTAAGCAGAAACACCCAAGGAGTAAAAATCATTACTCCAAAAGAAGAAGAAAAACTTATTGAGTGTGTAACTATACCTCAAGAAGAAGATCAAGATTAATAGTAATGAGAAAATGGAATTTCTGTGCTGGTCCTGCAGTAATTTCTGAAGAGGTTTTAGAAGAGGTTAAATCTGAGTTATTAGAATATAACAATTCTGGAGCCTCCATAATGGAGGTAAGTCACAGGTCAAAGTTATATTCTTCCGTCGCTGTAGAGGCAAAACAAGACTTAATTGATATTTTGAATATACCTAAAAATTATGATGTTTTATTCCTCCAAGGTGGAGCAACACATCAATTTTCAATGGTTCCATATAATTTTGGTAACAGTTCGGGCGGGGCTGACTATATTTTGTCAGGCTCATGGTCAAAAAAAGCAATTTCTGAAGCATCAAAGATAACAAAAGTGAATACAATTGCTTCATCTGAAGCGAAAAATTACTGTTATGCCCCTGATCCAAAAGCTTGGAAGATATCTGAAAATTCTGCATATGTTCATTATTGTCCAAATGAGACGATTCAGGGAGTCGCAATTCATGAAGCACCTAATTTAAATAAACCTATTATTTCAGATGCATCTTCAGTAATTTTGAGTGAGCCTCTAGATGTTAGTAAATTCTCATTAATATACGCAGGTGCTCAAAAGAATATTGGTCCTGCTGGCTTAACAATAGTAATTATTGATAAAGACTTCATGGAATTAGGAAATCAAAAAATTCCAAATATTCTGAAATATTCTGAACATTCAATTGCAGAATCAATGTTAAATACACCTCCTACATTTGCATGGTATATGGCTGGAAAGGTTTTTAAATGGATAAAAGAGAAAGGAGGGCTTGAATTTTTTAAACAGCAGAATTATTCAAAAGCATCAAAATTATATCAATATATTGATAGTTCAGATTTTTATTCAAATAACATAGATATTGAAAACAGATCAATTATGAATGTTACATTTTTTCTTGAAAATGATGAATTAGATTCTCCATTCTTATTACATGCAGAAGAAAATGGCCTTTTAAATTTAAAAGGACATAGATCAGTTGGAGGAATGAGAGCTAGCATATATAATGCAATGCCTTTAGAGGGGGTTGAGGAACTTATAAAGTATATGAAATACTTTGAGTCAAAATATGGTTAACAAAAATGACAGATAAGAAATTAAAAAGTCACAGAGTCAAAATTGATAAAATAGACAAAGAAATTTATTCTCTTATTCAAAAAAGAGCTTCACATGCTGTGGCAATTGGAAAGATTAAATCAAAAGTAAGTCCTAAAGAGTCATTTTATAAACCTGATAGAGAGACAAAAATTTTACGAAATATCTTAAATGCAAATAAAAAAGGACTATTACCAGATTCTAAGATTAGAGCCATTTATAAAGAATTAATTTCTGGCTGTCTGTCTCTTGAAGAAATTTTAAAAGTTGCATATCTTGGACCTGAGGCAACTCATTCAGAGGCAGCTGTTCATAATCAATTTGGCTCTCAGGCTCTAAGAATACCTACATCAACTATTGATGATGTCTTTTATCAAGTAATAAACGATGATGTAAATTTAGGGGTTGTTCCAGTAGAAAATTCATCGGAAGGAGTCATAAATACTACTCTAAATTGTCTTGCAGACAGTAAAGACATAAATATTATTGGAGAGATATATTTAAATATTGATCATCAATTAGCAGCAGGAAATAAATTTAAAATTGAACAAGCTTTCGCTATTGCATCTCATCCTCAGGCATTAGGACAATGCTCAAAATGGATTGAAAGAAATTTGGGAAGCATAAAAAGACTTGAAATGCCGAGCTCAGCAGTCGCTGCGCAATATGCAAAAGAGAATAAAAATATTTTATGTATCGTAAATTCAATGGCATTAAACAAGTATAAATTGAAGTTAATCAACAAAAATATTCAGGATTACTCAGAAAATAAAACTAGATTCCTAGTAATAGGTAAAAATAAAGTTGAAAAGACAAGCAAAGATAAGAGCTCTTTTTTAATCCAAACTCCAAATAGACCTGGCTCCTTAATGTCAGTTCTACAACCTTTTGAAAAAAGAAAAATCAACTTAAGCAAGATTGAGACTCGTCCATCAAGAGGAAATATAAATTCTCATGATTTCTTTGTTGATTGTGAAGGACATATCAAAGACCAAAAATTACGTCTAGCTATAAAAGAAGTTATTGATACTGGTGCTATTGTAAGAAATTTTGGCTCATATCCTGAATATATATGAATCTAAATGTAGATAATATTCTAATAATTGGCCTTGGCATGATTGGTTCATCAATTGCCTTAGCTTCAAAATCTAAAGGTATAAAAGTTTATGGATTTGATAAATCAAATGATTGCACAAATGAGGCTTTAGAAAAAAAAATAATTGACTCAAAAGTCGAGTCTATTGAAGATATAAATTTAAAAGATTTTGTCAAAAAAGTTGATCTAATTATTGTTGCTGTCCCTCCAAAACAAACATTAGATGTTTTAAATAACTTAAAGAATATTTGGAATACGGATGTAACCATTACTGATACATCAAGTGTAAAAAATCATATTAAATTGACTGATGTTTCAAATATTGTCCTTTCTCACCCAATTGCAGGTTCTGATCAATCAGGAATTTCTGCGGCTAATGGAGATCTTTTTAAAAATAAAAAAAATGTTTTGTGTGATCCTTTCAAAAGTAAAAAAGGCCACTTTGAAAAAGTTGATAATTTTTGGAAGAATGCACTTCAGATGAAAACAGCATTGATGACCGTTAGTGAGCATGATTTAGTATTCGCAATGACAAGTCATCTTCCTCACTTAGTTTCATATGCATTGATTGATTCAATTAGACTATCTAATCATAATGTAGATGATAATGCTGGAGGAGGATTGAAAGAGTTTCTCAGACTTAGCGGATCAAACTCAGAAATGTGGCGAGATATTTTTATGCTTAATAGAGTTGACTTGATAAAAGCTCTAGCTGGTATGCAAGTTTCATTAAATAATCTTTTAGAATTAATCACTGAAACCAAACAGATTCCAGATGTCTTTTCTCACCTTGAAATGTTGAATAAAGAACTTGATGAAATTAAATCTTTTAAAGAAGACAAGTTTTGAATTTAGCCTCCTACAAAACAAAATCTTTACATGGAGAAGTTACTTGTCCAGGTGATAAATCAGTATCTCAAAGAATTGTAATTATTGGATCATTACTTAATTGTGATATGCGTGTTAGTGGATTTTTAAATGCTCAAGACCCACTTTCAACTGTAAATGCACTTAATTCTATTGGATCTTCAATATCAATAAATGGAAATGAAGTAATCTTAAAAAAAAGAGAAGTCATGTTTAAAGATCCTGAGCAGGTATTAAATCTTGGTAATTCAGGTACAGGTGCAAGATTGTTATTAGGTCTCATTTCCGGACTAGGCTTAAGATCAACAATAACTGGAGACTCGTCACTTTCAAAAAGACCAATGAATAGGATAATCGAACCACTTAATATGATGGGAGCGAGGTTAAGTAGTGATAAAGGTATGCTTCCAATAAGTACACATGCTTCAAAAATTATGAATAATTTTGAATATGAAATGCCAATTGCTAGTGCTCAAGTAAAGTCATGCCTGCTATTAACCGCAATGTCAGCTAAAAAAAATATAAAAATAACTGAACCAAAAATTACAAGAGATCACACAGAGAGAATGATTGATTTTTTTGGAGGAGATATTGCTTATGGAAATAATCAAAACTCAAGATTAATTGAGTTAAATTATTCCGAACTTGAACCAAAAGATACATTTAATGTACCGGGTGATTTTTCTTCAGCTTCTTTCATAATTGTTGCAACAATTATTTCCAAGGATTCTGAGGTATTAATTAAAAACGTTGGTCTAAATGAATCTAGGAAAGGCTTGTTGGAAATTCTTACATTAATGGGAGCAGATATTTTTATAAAAAATCAAAAAGAAATTTCAAATGAAATTGTTGGAGATATATATGTTCGATCTTCAGAATTGAATGGAGTTGATGTGCCTGATGATATCATCCCTAATATTATTGATGAAATTCCTATATTGAGTATTGCTTCATGTTTTGCAGATGGTCAGACAGTTATTAGAAATGCATCTGAATTAAGAGTCAAAGAGTCTGATAGGCTAAATGCGATTTCAGAGGGACTGCTCAAGTTAAAAATAAAACATGATATTTTAGATGATGGAATATCAATTACTGGTACATCAAAAGAAATAAGGTGTGACGAGTTCATAAATTCTTTTGACGATCACAGAATTGCTATGAGTTTTTTGATTTCTGGGGTTAGATCAGAGAATTGTGTTCGAGTTAAAAACTGCAAAAATATTGAAACCTCCTTTCCAAACTTTAAAGATATTATGAACTCAATAGGTATGAAAATCGATGATGAAAATTAATGTGATAACAATAGATGGACCTTCAGCATCAGGCAAAGGAGCTCTTGCTTTGAGAATTGCAAATATTTTCGGTTTTAAGATTCTTGATAGCGGAGCTTTATATAGACTTTATGCTTATTTTTTTAAAATGAATTTTTCACCAGATGAAATAATAAGTCAAATCAATATGAATATTATCTTTAATAATCATAAAAATAGACTTTCAATTATCTATAAAGAAGATGATATCTCATCCGAATTAAGGTCAGAATCAATTGCAAAATTAGCTTCAGAACTTAGTTCAAAAAAAGAAGTTAGAGATACACTTTTTAATATCCAAAGGAATTTTTATGACGGAGATATATTGGTAGCAGATGGGAGAGATATGGGTACAGTGGTCTTTAAAGACGCAAAGTTAAAAATTTTTCTTACAGCTTCTCCTGAAGAAAGGGCAAAAAGACGTTACTTAGAGTTGCAGAATCGTGGTCAAGAAGTTAATATGCCCGCACTAATAGCTGATATTAAGAAAAGAGACTTTAAAGATAGTTCAAGGGAAATATCACCTCTTATTCCTGCTGAGGATTCAATAACAATTGACTCTTCAGAAATGTCGCTAGATGAAGTATTCAGTTTTACTGAAAGTATGATAAGAAAGGAATTTAATTAAATGTCAGAATCTTTTTCGACGTTACTAGATAAAAATTTAAGCACTTTAGACATGCAACCTGGATCTATAGTATCAGGTGTAGTTTTAGATATTGATAAAGATTGGGTTACGATTCATGTTGGTCTTAAATCTGAGGGAATAATTTCCTTAGATGAATTTAGAAGTAATGATGGTGAAATAGAAATTGAAGTTGGTGATGAGGTTGAAGTGGCCCTTGAAGCAGTAGAAGATGGTCACGGAGAAACAAGAATCTCAAGAGAAAAAGCTAGAAAAATTTCTACATGGAAGATGCTTGAAGAAGCACTTGAAACTGGAGAATTTGTAACAGGAAAGATCCATAATCGCGTTAAAGGTGGTTTTGCAGTTGAGGTTGATGTTGTCAAAGCTTTTCTTCCAGGGTCATTAGTTGATGTGCGACCACTAAAAGAAGCTCCTGATATAGAAAATACATTACAAGAGTTTAAGGTAATTAAATTAGACTACAAAAGAAATAATGTTGTTCTTTCGAGGAAGGCTGTATTAGAAAAAAATAATTCAGAAGTAAAAGTTGAGCTTCTTAAGAATCTTGAAGAGGGCCAAATAGTAACTGGAACTGTAAAAAATATAACTGATTATGGAGCATTTATTGATTTAGGAGGTCTTGATGGATTGCTTCATATAACGGATATATCATGGTCAAGAGTAACAAATCCAAATGAATATCTTAATGTTGGTGATGAAATAGAAGTAAAAGTTTTAAGTTTTGACAAAGAAAAGCTTAGAGTTTCACTTGGTCTAAAACAAATTCAGAATGATCCTTGGGAAAATGTTGAATCAAATTATACTGTTGGCGGCATCTATGAAGCAGATGTTTCAAACATAACTGATTACGGGTGTTTTGCAGAGTTGGAACAAGGTATAGAAGGCCTCATACATTTATCAGAGTTAGATTGGACTAGCAAGAATATCCATCCATCTAAAGTTGTTGAAATGGGTGAAAAAATAAAAGTCATGATATTAGAAATTGATCATGATAAAAGAAGGATCTCCCTAGGACTAAAGCAGACAAAATCAAATCCATGGATTGAATTTGATAATAAATATGGAATTGGAGATAAAGTTGAAGGTAGCATCAAATCAATAACTGATTTTGGTATATTTATAGGTCTTGAAGGCGATATTGATGGATTAATACATCTTTCAGATATTTCTGAAGAAGAAGATCCAAAAGCCGCTCTTCAAAATTATAAAAAAGATCAAAAACTTGAGTGTATTGTTTTTGCAATTGATGCAGAAAGAGAAAGAATTTCATTAAAACTGAGTGAATAGAAAAAATAAAGACACTTTCACAAGATCTGATATAGAGCTATCACTTAAAAAAGAATTCCCAGAATTAAGTAAATCTGATATTGCTGATTCTATTGATATAATATTAGAATCAATAACTGAAGCAGTTGCTTTAGATGAAAAAGTGGAAATCAGAGGTTTTGGAACTTTTTCAAAAAAATATATAAGACCTAGAAAATTTGTTAATCCTAAAACAAAAAAAATTTCGTACTTAGGAGAAACTGCAACAATGCATTTTAAACCGTCAAAATCATTGTTAAGAAAATGATTATAGTAGCAATAGATGAAATCAAATTTTTGAAAGCCTCCAAGCTCGTAGACAATCTTGACCCAAAAAAATGTATGGTAAAGATAGGAAGCGTTGCTTTTAATTCTATGGGAAAGAAAATAATTGATTATGCAGCAGACAAAGGATTTGATATTTTTCTTGATTTAAAATTTCATGACATACCTAACACTGTTAAAAAATCTATTCAAGGACTGGCTTCACTGCCAATAAGAATGCTTACGATTCATACCTCTGGTGGTAGAGATATGATGATGGCTGCAATGGAGGCAACCTCAGATACCCAAATAAAAGTCTTTGGTGTTACAGCTTTGACAAGCCTCAGTGACGATGAAATAAATGAGATATTTCAAAGAACTTCTTCAGAGCAAGTAAATGCAATGCTTGATTTAGCTGAATTAGCAGGTATTGATGGTATTGTATGTTCACCACACGAACTCAAGCTTGTTAAAAAAAGAGGCACACTTTTATCAATTACTCCTGGAATAAGGCTGCAAGATTCAAATGATGATCAAAAAAGAGTTATGACCCCAAAAGAGGCAATAAATCTTGGTGCAGATTTTCTTGTAATTGGAAGACCTATTACAGGGGCTGAAAATGTTGGCGAGGCTTTAGACAAGATTTTTCAAAACATATCATGAGCATAGAAATGCCTAAAACCTATACTTACGAAAATAACTTCTTCCGATATGAATTTCGTAATAATGATTTTACAAATGACCTTTATACAGAGTTTGATCATAAAGCAACAAAACTTGGCCTTAATTCAAAGATAGATGATTTATTAAGTGGCAGAGTTGTTAACCTAACTGAAAATCAATCAGCATTTCATCCTAAATATAGAAAAAACAAAGGCTTTATTAATGAATTTATAAAATCAAATACTGATTTTGTTCCAGATAGAGAGTGTTTAAAAGATGAAGCATTAAATAACTTTGCGGATGAAGTTGCAAAATCTAATGCTGAAAATATTGTTTCTTTGGGGATTGGTGGATCGTATGAAGGACCAAAACTATTAATTGAAAGCCTTGGTCATGGTGAGGTACTTAACACTTATAAACATTATTTTATAACTGGTTCAGATAAAACTGAGTTGCATGAAAAACTAAAAAAACTAGATCCAAAAAAGACTGTTTTTATAGTTTCTTCTAAATCATTTACAACAGATGAAACAATTGAGAGCCTAAAAGACGCAATTCAATGGTCAGGAGATATAAATAAATTTATTGCAATAACAGCAAATAAGAACGAAGCTCAAAAATTTAACTTTAAACATATTACTGAATTTGATACAGAAATTGGTGGGAGATATTCGATATGGTCTAGAATATCTTTTGCTGCTGCTTTTTTTGCTATGCCAGCCAATCATGAAAATACTTTTGATAATTTTTGTTTAGGCGGCTCAATTGCAGATAGTTATCTCTCAGATGATGAAGATTATCAAAAGTTTGTAAAAATGTTAGCTTTTTCAGATGTTTGGCTTCATAACGTCAAAGAAAAAAATACTAGAGCAATTTTATCCTATGACTGGAAGCTCAGATCTCTGTCTAATTATTTTCAACAACTTGAAATGGAATCGCTTGGAAAAAAGCCCAATAAAAATTCTGAATTCAAAAAAACTGGTCAAATTATTTTTGGAGGATATGGTCCAACAGCACAACACTCATATTTTCAACTATTTCATCAAGGAACTCACAATATTTGTGCAGATATAATTTTAAATTCACAAAATAAACATGACAGTCTAGCTTATTCTCAAGGCATAACCCAAGCAAGGCTTCTGTCAGAAGGAGCTTCAACTCTTCTGAAAGATGAAGAAATTATAAATGGCAATGTTCCTGTTAATCTTTTCATTTTTGATGGTATTGATGCAAAAAAATTAGGATTTTTAATTGCAACTTGGGAACATAGAGTTTTTTTAACCTCGGTTATGTTGCAAATAAATCCTTTTGATCAGTTTGGTGTAAATGCTGGCAAGATTTATACTAAGAAATATTTAGCTGACAAAGATTAAAAGCAAAAATATTTTTCGCCATGTCTATTAATTTAAAGAAAGTACCCAATACGCCTGGAGTTTACAAGTTTTTCAGTAATCATGAAATTATTTATATTGGTAAAGCAAAAAATTTAAAAAAAAGGGTCTCATCTTATTTTGGAAAATCTCACAAAGACAGAAAGACTTCACAAATCAGATTTCTTACTGACAAAGTAGAAACTTTTACAACAAAAAATGAAGTTGAAGCATTATTACTTGAGCAAATGCTTATTAAAGAAAATAAACCAAAATTTAATATTCTTTTAAGAGATGATAAGACTTATCCATACATATACTTCTCTTTAGATCATGATTTCCCAGGAGTTTATTTAAAGAGAACCAAAAAAGCAGTCGATAGAAATTACTTTGGACCATTTGTTAGTTCTGAGGCTGTCAAAAAATCAATTAAAGAAATTCAAAAAATATATAAGGTGAGAAATTGTAGTGATACCACATTTGCAAACAGAACTAGACCATGCATTGAATATCAAATGAAAAGGTGTTCTGCTCCTTGTGTAAATCATATAAAAAAGGTTGATTACTTTGAAGATGTAACTGGCGCAAAGTCATTTATTTCTTCTTCTGATAATAAAACTATCCAAAGATTGACTAAAGATATTGATGCTGCCGTTAGTAAATTAGACTTTGAAAAAGCTGCTGAAATAAGAGATCGTTTAAAGAGATTAAATTTACTAAAGGAGGAGCAATCAGTTGTAACATTTGCTTCAAATGTAGATATTTTTTCTGTGCATGCAGAATTGACCTATCTTGGTGTATCAATTATTGTTGTAAGAAATGGAAAAATTAGAGGTACTAAGACTCATCTTATAAAACAGGCTCATTTTGAAAATATCGAGGATGTTTATCAAAGTGCCATTGTTAATTTTTATGATTACCAGACAGATATTCCTAAGAAGATTTTATGCACTAACTCTTTAGAAAATAATAAATTGCTAGAGGACATGTTCTGCACAAAACATCAAAAAAAAGTAAAAATTATTCACTCGCCAAATAAATCCATAAGACCTATTTTTAATTTATGCAAACTTAATGCAAAGCAGGTCATAAAAAATCATATTAGCAAAGAAGATAAGTATACTTTTGCAATGCAGGAGCTCAGCAATTACTTAGTAATACAAGATATTAAAAAAATTGAGGGTTATGATGTAAGTCATTTTTCGGGTGATAACGCTGTAGCATCATGTGTAGTTTTCTCTAAGCAAGGACCACAAAAAAAGAACTATAGATTGTTTAATATTCCAGCAGAACTATCTGGTAACGATATCGGTTCGCTTGAACATGTTTTAGAGAGAAGAATTAAATACTATGCTGATCCAGAGTTAAAGCCTGATGTAATTTTAATTGATGGTGGTAAAAATCAACTCAACTTTGTTAATACTATTATTAATAAATCAGATCATCATGACATCAAGGTAATTTCTATCGTAAAAGGTTCTAAAAGAGTACGAGCTTCTGAAACCATAATAAGCCAGGATGGCATTATTGAATTAGATAAATACTCTAAGGCTTTTTTAATACTTCAAGAGATTCGTGACGAGTCGCATAGGTTTGCAATTCGAGCACAAAGAAATAAAAAAAGAAAGAAAATTTCTCAATCTGAATTAGACTCTATTAAAGGTATTGGGGAAATTTTAAAAAAACGCCTTTTAACGAAATTTAAGAGCATAAAGAAAATTAAATCAGCTGATATTAAAGAATTAATGACTGTAGAAGGCATAAATGAGAAAATAGCCAAAGATATTAAATTGGACTTAAATGATAACTAAATTAATAAATGCATTGACCATTCTTAGGATTCTTCTAGCCGTTTTAATTTTTATGCTTCTTATTATTAAAGATGGTTATTTCTTAGCATTGATATTATTTTGTTTTGCTGGTGTTACTGATTATCTTGATGGATACTTTGCCAGAAAATATAATGCCTCTTCTTTACTAGGAGAGATACTCGATCCTATTGCTGATAAAGTACTAATAATATTTATCTTATTTGCTTTGGCAGTAAACTTGAATAGCTATTTAATAGCATTTTTAGGAGCAATTATAATTTCTAGAGAGATTTTAGTGAGTGCACTAAGAGACTACAATTCCAGAAATAACAACACTGGTGCAACTAAGGTTACAAATTTAGCAAAGATAAAAACCACTATTCAGTTGTTTACAATATTAATTTATATTGCAGGACTTGCATTTAACATTATGTTATTGATCTTGGTAGCCGATTTATTTTTAATTACTTCAGTACTTATTACCGTCTATACTGGATATATCTATACTTTTGAATCGTTTAGAAATAAAAAATTTCTATAAAATACAAATAGCGCAGTTTGGTTGGTTTGGAAAATGCTTCATTTCTAAATCGTTCATCTCGAGTGCATCGAATACAGCCTGGGTTTCACCAGGCCAGTTGTCGTCATTAAACTCATCAAATACAAGGATAGATCCCTTAAATAATCTTGGCTTAATTAACTTTAAAACATCATATGTTGAGTCGTATACATCCATATCAAAAATTGCCATTCCAATTACATTTCCAGGATAATCTTTAAGCCATTTTTTAATTGTTTTGCTCGCGTCACCTTTTATAAGATGATTTTTTTGAATGTGACTAACAGGATTTTGCTCATCTTGAATAGATAGAATTTCTTCTAATGTTTCTTCATAATTTTTAGTGACAACATAATCGCCTTTTTTTGAGGTTTTAGTATCTTTTTCAGAAGTATCTACAAAGCCTTCAAAGGTATCAAAACCAAAAATTTTTCTGGTATAGTTATATGGTTCATAGATACCTCTTAGCGCAGTAAGAAGGCTCATTGTTGCTCCCCATTGAACACCAAACTCACAAATAACACCCGGCTTACCTAATAGTTTTTTGTATACCCAGTCATAATAAAGAATTCTTGATATGGATTGCCTTCTGAGTGTAACTATGGAGTGTTGATTCCAACCCAAGCCAAGTTTAGGAATCAAGTTCATATGATGATTCCTTAATTTATTTAAATCTTTGGTCTCTTCATCTGAACTATTAAAAATCTCACCAGTTTTGCTATCTTTAAATTTGGACTTTTTAGTAGGCATTATTTAATTAAGCTCATAAAAATTACTACATATGTATTATAACTGATGCTTAATTTTAATGTTAAAATCGATTAATAATTATTTATAAGTATGAAAACCCTTCTAGTAGCATCTTCCTATTTGCCTCAATCTATTTCAAATTGGAAAAATACTTCTAAACATTTCACAAAAATCAATTTTGCCGACTATGGTAATTTAATAAATGCTTTCTCCAAAGTTGAAGATTATGATACCTTAATATCTATTATTTTTTTTGAAGACATATATTCTGAAGAATCAAAAAACTCTACTGATCTTATTGTTGACTCTCTTAAAGACTCTCTTAAATTAAATAAAAAAATATATCTATCAATAAGCTATAACTTTTGTAAAAATTTAATTACATCAGCAAGATATGCTGATTATGATTTGAATGAATATATAAGTTTTAAAGATAAAATTTATGATTTGGCAAAAGATAATCCAAATTTATTTTTAATTGATATGGATAAACGATTTGCTGAACTAGGACATGAAAACATATTTGATTCTAGAAATTGGTATTTCTCACATATGCGAGTTTCATTATTGGGTTTCTCGGAAATAGATAAAATGATTTCTAAAGTAATTGAAAGATCTATTTCAGCATGTAAAAAAGTTCTTGTTTTAGATTGTGATAATACCCTGTGGGGTGGTGTTATTGGAGAAGATGAAATCAAAGGTATTAGACTTGGAGGTGACGGCATTGGTCATGCCTTTAAAGATTTTCAAGCAATAATTAAAAACATCAAAAAAAATGGAGTCTTATTGGCAATTTCTTCAAAGAATGAAGAAAAAGATGTATGGAGTGTATTTGATGGTCACGATGAAATGATTTTAAAAAAAGATGATATTGTTTGCAGCAGGATAAATTGGATTGAAAAATCAGAGAATATAATTCAAATCGCAAGTGAATTAAACCTTGGTCTGGATAGTTTTGTATTTTGGGATGATAATCCAATTGAAAGAGAAAAAGTTAAAAAAGTACTCCCGGATGTTATGGTTGTTGAAGCTCCTCCTGAGGTAGAAAAATGGCCTAAAATTTTAGAAAATTTATTTGATTTTTCAAAAATTCAAGTTACTCAAGAAGATATCAATAAGTCTGAACAATATAAATCTCGTGCAAAATTTAATAAAGCGTCCAAAGAGATTAATTTTGACAAAAAAAGTTTTTTAAAAAAAATAAACTTAAAACCTAATTTAACAGAAATTTCTGAATCAAGTTTGTTAAGAGCTTCTCAAATGTCACAAAAAACTAATCAATTTAACATGAGAACTATTAGATATTCAGAAAATGATTTAAGCAAAATTCAAGCAAATAGAAACTTTAAATCATTTATTTTGTCTGTAAAAGATGATTTTGGAGATCACGGTCAAATAGGGATGTTTATTTTGAAACTTGATCTTGCAAAAAAAACAGCTTTTTTAGATACATTCTTACTGAGTTGCAGGATTCTTGGAAGAGATATTGAGTTATGGATGATGCAATCCGTTTTAAATATCGTCAAAGAAAACGACATTCCATATTTGCAAATACAATATCTTGAAACAGAAAGGAATAAATTAGTAAAAGAATTTCTATTAGATCTTTGCAAAGATCTTGAAATGAAAACTTCTAAAAATGGTGAAATTATGGTGAAGTATCCCTCTTCTAAATCTGTTGTTAATATAGATAGTCTATATAATTAATACAGATGAAAATTGAAGATATATTTTGTGAAGTAATGCAGATTGACTCTATACCAGAGAACTTTGAAGACTTAGAAATAGGGGACATAAGTAAATGGGATTCACTCTCTAATATGTTGTTTCTTATGGCTTTAGAAAAAAATCTTGGAATTAGATTCAGTTTTGATGATATGTCTGAATTGTTATCAATTAAAGCTATTAAACTTAAGATAAGTAGCCTAACTTCTAACAAATGAGATTTCATCACATTGGAGTTGTCGTAGACAACATAGAAAAAGCTAAAGATGTTTTTGAAAGAGATTTTCCTGGCTTTATATCTTCTCAAGTGTTTGAAGACATCGAAATCAATGTAAAGGTTCAATTTCTTAAATACAAAAACTCTTCAAATATTGAACTAATACAGCCACTCTCATCAGGAAGTCCAATTGCATCGGTCCTAGATAATCAGGGATCAAATATTCATCATTTTGCCTATAAGTGCAACAAGATAGAGGATCAATGTATTTTATTTAGAGAAAGAGGCTATGGTTTTTTAACAAAATTTTTTAATGCTATTGCCTTTAATGGACAAAGAGTTATCTTTCTATTATCTCCATTAGGATTTATTGTTGAGTTAATTGAAGAAAATGTTTGATTATTCAATTGCATCAATAAAGGACTATAAAAATATACAACTTTTTATAAAAGAAAATTGGTCTAAGGATCATATTCTCTGCAAGAATAATAGAGTTTTTGAACATTACTTCCTAAGAGGAAATGAACTCCAATTTTTTCTTGCAAAAGACAAAGATAAAAATATTGTTGGTATTTTAGGATATATTACAAATACTCAGTTTGATCCCAAAATTGTTCAAGATGTTGCATGGCTATCAATGTGGATGAGTAAAAAGAATCTTAGTGAGCCTTGCGGTATTAAATTAATTAATTATTTAGAAAGTAATATAGATACCGATTATATTGCAAGTATGGGTGTCGGTTCAGATGTCATACCTATTTATGAAAGGATGGGATACATTACTGGCAAGATGTATCAGTTATTAAAGCCGGTAGAAAAATTAATTCAACAAAAAAATAAGACCATTGAATATAAAATCAGTAGGATAAATAATAACGAGATTTTTGAAGAATTAAAAAAAGCTAAATATATTAAGAATAAATATCTTAGTACTAGTTTTTATGACTATATTTGCTTTTCTATAGAAAAAGAAGGTAAAGAAATATCTCTCATAGTTGGAAGACTATTATTTGATGAATCAAATAATAATAGCATTTTTAGGATTGTAGATTTTGCTGGTGATTTTAATGGAATTTCAATTTTTGCTAGAAATGTTTCCAATGAACTCTTTGAAAGAGAGGTCAACTATATAGATATTCTATTATCAGATATTTCAGAAATTGAGAAAGGAATTTTTGAGATTTGTGATAACCAAAATTTTCTACCTTTATATTTTGAACCACTTATCAATAAATATAAAGTAAAAAACTTTTGTTACAAGAAATTAACTGAAGTCTCATATGGCCTAAACATAATTACAGGTGATTGTGATCAAGAAAGACCAAATAAATTGAATGAATAATCTTACTATCATAATGTATCACTATGTTAGGCCGATTATGCAATCGAAGTATCCAAACATAAAGGGGCTTGAGTTTGCTGACTTCAGTTTTCAATTGGATTTCTTATCTGAAAACTATAACTTTGTAACTGCTGAAGAAGTAATTTATTCAATTAAAAACCAAAAAAAATTATCAGAAAATTCTTGCTGGCTTACATTTGATGACGGATATAAAGATCATTATGATTATGTATTTCCCGAACTCAAAAAAAGAGGTATTCAAGGATCATTTTTTCCGCCTGCGCATGCTATAAAAAATAATGAGATGCTTGATGTCAATTGCATACATTTTATTCTTGCTTGTCAAAATGACATCAAATCTCTTAATGAAGATCTTGAAAATGAGTGCTATGACAGAGGCATTTCAAAAAAACAATTTATTAATCTTAAAAAAAATTTTTATATTTCAAGTAGATTTGACTCTGCTGACGTAAGATTCTTCAAAAATATGCTTCAACATGCTTTACCTGCTTCAGTAAGGAAAAATGTTATTAATAAATTATTTTTGAAGCATGTTAAGCAATCTCCTCAAGAGTTTTCTAAAAAATTATATATGACAAAGGATGAATTAAATGAACTGATTGAAAATAATATGTTTATTGGTTCACATGGCTCTATGCATTATTGGTTAGATAAACTTAACAAAAAAAATCAAGAACTAGATATTGACGAATCTCTTGAATTTCTTGAGGATATTGGGGTGAAACTCTCTGATTGGATAATGTGCTATCCTTATGGAGGATATAATAAAAATACACTCGATTTATTAAATAAAAAAAATTGTTCTGTGGGACTTACTGTTAAGCCTGAGATAGCAAATCTTACTCAACATAATAATTTAGAACTCCCTAGATTTGATACTAATGATTTTCCACAAAAACCAGTTTAAAATTTAAGATACACAGATTTTTTGCGTCCTTTTTTAGATACCCATGCATCTTATTCGTGCCCCTGATATATAATAAACAAAAATTTAGGCTGGGTGGCAGAGTGGTCATGCAGCGGCCTGCAAAGCCGTTTACGCCGGTTCGATTCCGGCCTCAGCCTCCAGAGTATTTAAAAAAAATTTTTAAAATTCAAATTATGCAATCTGGAGCTTTGAGTTATGCAGTTAGAACTCCTTATTTTCTTACTTGCCTTTAAAAATATTCATAAACAACGACAATTGCTCCAAAGATTCGATTGTTGACATCTCTTTGGTTGTATTTTAAGGGATAATTTAAAACTAAAAGTGAAGTTTAAAACAATACCTATACAGAAAATTATAATGTTATTCCTAATTATGTAATATAATCCACAATTATGTATGCCCGGGTGGTGGAATTGGTAGACACAAGGGACTTAAAATCCCTCGCCAGCAATGGCGTGCCGGTTCAAGTCCGGCTCCGGGTACCATTTTATATATTTTGTATAAAATAATAATAGGGTTTTAGAAATGGAAGAATACACTCAAGGCGAGATTAACCTTAAAGATCTCGTAGATTTTTTATTAAAATATAAATTTATAATTTCCACGATAACTTTTTTTGGAGCAATCTTATCGGTATTATATGCTCTGACTTTGTCAAATTATTATCAATCTTCAGCGTTATTGAAACCAACTGAATCACAATCATCTTCATCTACTCTATCTCAATTTGGTGGACTAGCATCTCTAACTGGAATCAGGATCCCGTCTGGTGCAAGTAGCGAAACTCAATTAATAATTGAAACATTAAGATCAAGAGACTTTCTTGGAAGAATTATTTTAAACTATGACGTTCTAGCTGATTTGTTGGCAACAGATTACTTTGATCATACAAAAGGTGAGATAATCCATGATATAAAACAGTACAATAAGGAAAAAAAATTATGGATTAGGGATGTAAATTATCCCTTCAAACCAAAGCCTTCAGTATTAGAAGCCTACGAGACATATATGGAGACTTTTAGAGTTGAGCATAACGAAATTACTGACTATATAACTATTTATGTCGAACACAAATCTCCCGTATTTGCTAAAAATTTTCTAGAAATAATAATTACAGAACTAAACAAAAGTTTAAAAGAGAAAGCATATGCTGAAGCTGATATGGCTCTTAATTATTTAAGAGAAGAAATAGTTAATGAAAAAATTAATTCCCTCAAGGAGGCTTTAATTCAATTGACAGAGTCCCAATTAAATACAAAGATGGTTACAAATATAAAAGATGATTACGCGGTAACAATTATTGATAAGCCATATATACCTGAAAAAAAATCTAAACCTCAAAGATCAATAATTTGCATAATTGGAACGATTTTGAGCTTCTTGATTTCTATGTTGACTGCTTATTTTATTGATCGAAGAAGACAAACTGAAGGTTAATAAACAAATATAGAAATGAGCACAAACAATTCTCATGTTTTGGTTACAGGAGGGGCAGGATTCATAGGCAGTCATTCTCTAATATCCTTAATCAACAATGACTATAATCCGATCATCATTGACAACCTATCTAACAGTTCTATAAAGACAATTCATGCTGTTGAAAAAATTACTTCCAGAGAAATTAAATTTTACAAATTGAATCTATTGAATTTTAATGAACTAGAGAAAGTTTTTAAAGATAATGATTTCTCTTCTGTTATTCATTTTGCTGGTTTTAAATCTGTAGGAGACTCGGTTAATTATCCTTTGCTATATTTTAGAAATAATATTCAAGGAACAATTAATGTTCTCGATATGTGTAACAGATACGGTGTCAGTAAATTTATTTTTTCATCTTCGGCAAGTGTATATGGTAATAACGAAAGTGTTCCTTTAAAAGAAGACTCAGAACTATTACCTCTAAGTCCTTATGCATATTCAAAGTTAATTATAGAAAATATTTTAACCAGTTTATCTAATAGCAATAATGAAAGTTCAAGTAAAAACTGGCAAATTATAATGTTAAGGTACTTTAACCCAATTGGCGCACATGAATCTGGACTAATCTCTGAAAAAGTACCAAATGTACCCTCTAATATTATGCCACTCATTCTTAGAGTTGCATCTGGAGAAATGAATAAGTTATCTATATTTGGTGATGACTATGAGACTAAAGATGGCACTGGAGTTAGAGATTATATTCATGTAATGGACTTAGCTGATGGTCATGTTGCAGCATTAAATAATTTATTCCTAACAGCTGATAAAGAAAACTTTTGTAAAGCAATTAATTTAGGTACTGGCGAGGGCTATACAGTTCTTGAATTAATAAAAAACTTTATAAAATATACCGGAATAGAAATACCATATAAAATTGTAGATAGGAGATCTGGAGATATAGGGTCATCTTTTGCCAATGTTGAATATGCAAAAAATTTTCTTCAATGGGAAGCAAAAAGAGATATTAAGTCAATGATTTTAGATGCATGGAATGCTTATAAATATCAAAGAGAGTAAAGGCATAATTTTTATATGAAGAAAATATCTATTATTGGAAGTGGTTACGTAGGTTTATCTAACGCCATTCTTCTATCACAAAGTAACAATGTTCACCTATTCGATATCAACAAAGAAAAAATTGATATGATTAATAAAAGAATTTCACCTATTGCTGATGATGAAATTAATGAATATTTTAAAAATAAAAAATTAAATCTTATTGCATCTTCCTCTAAAAAACAGGCATATGTCGATGCGGAATTCGTTATAATCGCTACACCAACTAATTATAATCCAGATACTAATTATTTTGACACTAGTTCAGTTGAGATGGTTATAGATGACATTATTAAATTTAACCCCAATGCCAAAATCATAATAAAGTCTACAATTCCTGTTGGCTTCACAAAAAAAGCAAGAGAAAAATTTAATTATGAGAATATTTATTTTTCACCTGAATTTTTAAGAGAAGGTAAAGCCCTATACGATAATTTATATCCTTCAAGAATAATTGTAGGAGATATGCATAAGGTTGGTAAAGAATTTTCAGAGTTAATGTCAAAAGCAGCTCTGAAGAAAAATATTGAAATTTTATTAACTGAATCTACCGAAGCAGAAGCTATAAAATTATTTGCAAATACTTTCCTGGCTATGAGAATTTCTTACTTTAATGAATTGGATACATATGCAGAGATAAATGATTTAAGTTCAAAAGATATTATTACAGGTATTAGCTTAGATCCAAGAATTGGAGATTATTATAATAATCCTTCTTTTGGATATGGCGGTTATTGTTTGCCAAAAGATACAAAACAGCTATTGTCAAATTTTGAGAATATTCCTCAGAAATTAATTTCTGCAATAGTTGATTCAAATTCTGTTAGAAAAGATTTTATTAAGAGCCAAATTCTTAAAAAATCTCCAAAAAGGCTTGGGATTTTTGGATTGACTATGAAATCTGGATCAGATAACTTTAGATCTTCTGCAATTATAGACATTTTAAATAGCATTCAAGATTCTCAAATAGAGTTCTTGCTTTACGAACCCAACTACAACAATGAACTAGACTTACCATTAAAGATTATAAATAGTTTAAATGAGCTTTTTATTGAATCAGATCTAATAATTGCGAATAGATTTTCAGATGATTTGGTAAATTTTGATAAATCTATAATTTACACGAGAGATATTTTTAAAAGAGATTAATATGATATACGGAATTATTCCTGCAAGGGGCGGATCAAAATCTATACCACTTAAGAATATCAAGTTGCTTAACGGTAAGCCATTAATTGAATACACAATAGAATCTGGACTTAAATCAAAAAAAATTGATAAATTAATAGTTAGTACAGATCATGATGACATAATTAATATATGTAAAAAATATGAAAAATTAATAGTTATAAAAAGACCTAGTTCGATATCTGATGATAAATCACCAACAGAACTTTCATTAATACATGTATGTGAAACATTAGTAAAAAAGGGAAATCAAGTTCCAAAAATAGTTGTAACGCTTGAACCAACATCTCCCTTGAGAAAGACATCAACAATAGATGATTGTATCGATATATTACTTAATAAAAATGAATATGACTCAGTAATGTGCATTTGTGAAACAGACTCTTGTTTTGGAAATATTGTTGATAATAAATTTCAACACACTATAAAAAATCAACCCAGAAGAAGACAAGATCGTGAAAAAATGTATTTTGAAACAGGAAATGTTTATGTTACCAAATATGAAAATCTAATTTCCAATAAACGTGTATTAGGCAAGAAAATCTACCCTTATGTTGTTGATAAGATTAGTGCAATGGATATAAATGATGAAGATGACTTTAGGATTGCAGAAGCAATTTTATCTTCTCGGTAAGGTATAATGGCCTAAATATTTAAAATATGTCATTTTTTAATACATTAACAAAAAACAAAATTTATGTCATTGCAGAGGCATGTGACAATCATATGGGCAGTTTTGATATGGCTATTGCGCTTGTAGATGCTGCAATTGATGCAGGAGCAGATGCGGTGAAATTCCAACATCATTTAGCTTATGAAGAAATGCTTGAAGAATCTCCAATGTCAGATAATTTTGAGGAACCATTATTTGATTTTCTTCAGAGAAACTCTCTAAGTCTTGAACAGCACTATAAATTAAAGGAATATTGTGATTCAAAAAAAATAACATATTTGTGTACACCTTTTTCTTTCAAAGCTGCTGAAGAAATTCAGTCATTGGTTCCTTTTTTTAAGATTGGATCTGGAGAATTCCAAGACCATTGGTTTATTGATAATTTAAAAACTATTGGTAAGCCTGTTTTATTTTCGACTGGAATGTGTTCATGGGACGAACTTAAATCAAATGTTGAGTATATTAAAAAAACTAATTTGGATTTTGCATTGATGAATTGTCTAAGTGAGTATCCTCCTAAATATGCCGATATGAATTTGAATTTGATTGAGAAAATGATTGAAG
This sequence comes from uncultured SAR86 cluster bacterium, assembly GCA_902591925.1. Lineage (GTDB taxonomy): Bacteria > Pseudomonadota > Gammaproteobacteria > Magnimaribacterales > D2472 > SAR86A. Next base: position 47,700 of record CACJCN010000006.1, on the reverse strand, counting down.
AATTTCCAAATATAATAATCGGCCACTCAGATCATTCCCCAGAGATTTATACCACAATTGTATCTGCTTTCTTGGGCGCTAGAATCCTTGAAAAACATATCACTATTTCTAGCTTTGTACCTGGACCAGATCAGTCTGTATCAATTGAATCCGATGAATTTAAAAAATTAATCAGTGCAGTTCAATATATTGATAAAACATCCGGGTTTGAAAAAAAAATACAGGACAAGGAAGTAGATATTAGAACCTGGGCATATAGAAGTATAGTCGCTAAAAGAAATATAAATCCCGGTGAAATAATTTCATCAAATGATATTCAAACCAAAAGACCTGGTCTTGGCATCCCTAGCAATCAATATAAAAAAGTTATTGGAAAAAAAGCCTTAAATTTAATCAAAGAAAATACCCTAATATCTTGGAAAGATCTTGATGAAGAATAGAATTGGAATATTTACAGGTTCAAGAGGTGAGTGGGGATATTTAAGGCCTGTAATGGAACAGATGAAAATTAATAAAGTAGACTTCAAAACGATAATTGCTAACATGCATCTCTTACCAGAAAAAGGATTTACTTATAGAGAAATTGAGAAAGATGGTTTTAAAATAGATGAAAAAATTTATATGAATATAAGCGGACCCGATGAAATATCTTGGTCAAAATCTCTTGGTCTTCTTCTGATGCAACTTCCTGATATTATAAATAAATTGGATATAGATATTTTGCTTCTTGCGGGAGATAGGGCTGAAACATTTATTGCTGCTAATGCAGCCTATTATTCTGATATACCCATAGCTCATATTCAAGCAGGTGAATTGTCCGGACATAAAGATGGAATGGTTAGGCATGCTATAGGCAAACTGGCCCACATTCATTTTGCCAGCAATGAAGATGCCAGCAACAGATTAAAAAGATTCGGTGAACAAGAATTTAGGATACATAATGTTGGAGCTCCTCAACTAGATGATATTGTAAATCAAAAGCTTTTTTCACTAAATCAACTTAAGAAGAATCTTAATTCTAAAATTGAAAAAGAATTCGCTTTATGTATTGTTCATCCAACTTCAGAAAATCCAGATGAATGCAAAGATTATGTAGATTTGATAAATAAAGTATGTATAGCAAAAAAAATTCAGCAAATATGGATATATCCAAATAATGATTCTGGAAGCTTAAAAATAATAAACTCTATTGAATCTTCTATTTCTGAAAGAGATTTAGGTTTCAGAAGCTTAAATAGAAAAAAATATCTTTCTCTTTTAAAGCATTGTAAATTTATAATTGGTAATAGTAGTTCTGGCATTCTGGAGGCACCAAGTTTCAAAATACCAACTATTAATCTTGGTTTAAGACAAAGGGCAAGGATTGCTGCTGAATCAGTGTTAGACGTAGAAAAACCTGGATTTGAAAAATTAAAAAAAGCTTTAAAAGAGATTGAGTCAGATTCATTTCAAAATAAATTAAAAATTGTGAAAAATCCATATGGAGATGGTAAGAGTTCAAAAAGAATTATTGATATTTTGAAAAAAACTAAATTAAATATGAATCTAAGAAATAAGTTTGTTTCGGAGGAAGATAATGATAGTTGATGAAAACATTAGTATTAAAGAAATGCTCGAAGTTATAGACACAAGCAATACTAGAATAACATTTTTAACTAATGAGAAGGGACAACTAACTGGATGTATTAGCCAAGGTGATATTATTAGAGCCTTAATTGACGGAGCATCTTTGAAAGTTCAATCCAAGGATATTGCTGAACTTAACCCGACATTTGTTGAAGACAGTGATAGATGCCTTGAAGAAGCCAAACGGGTTTTGTTATCAAATAAGATTCATGCTGTTCCTGTTGTAGATTCCTCAAAAAAAATAATTTCAATTATTACATTAATGGATGTTTTAGAAGCAAATAATTAAAAATATATGAATTTTCTAAAAAAGATATTACCTAATAAGTTAAAGCAAATTATTCTTAAAGTTCTGAATGAACATAATCATCCTAAACTTAAATTATTCAAACACTATATTAATAAAAAATACTTTACTGGCAACGGACTAGAAATTGGCCCAGGAGACTTTCCCTTCTCTTCTTCAAAAAATACCATTTTGTTAGACAAGTATACAGAATCAAGAAAAAATCAGTTCAAATATTTATCTGGTGATGCTGATGATATTCCCGTAAATGATAGTGAATTTGATTTTTTAGTTACAGCTCATTGCCTTGAACATTGTATCAATCCAATAAAAACTATAAATGAATTTATTAGAGTGACTAAAAATGGTGGAATAATTTTTATTATGTTGCCTCATTGTGAGAGAACCTTTGATAAGGGCAGAGAGATATCAAAACTTGATAAGCATATTTATGATTTTGAAAATGATGTCAATGAAAACGATTATATTAAGAGAGAAGGTAGATATTCTCATTTAATGGATGAGTTTTTGAAAATTACATGTGACCCATACAACCATCCATGGGAAAAAGATGCAAAAAATGGTGATGGGACTTGGAATAAAAAATGGATAATTGATAATGGATGCTTCCACTTTCATGTTTGGACTCAAGATCAAATTGTTAGCCTTCTTAAATATTTAAGTTGTAAAATTTTTTTAGTCATTGATAAGATGCCTGGCAGAGATGACACTTTTATTGTTGCAGCAGAGGTGTCCAAATGATTGAATGTAAGAATTTTATGATAGCTTTGGATAAATATTATTCTAAAGAGGGAATTAATAAGTCTAGAGTGAATGCGCATCTAAAAGAACATTATGAGAAACTTAATTACACCAACGAGCTTGGTTATGCTGATTGGATGAAGAGTATTCTTGATTATATATCGTTAAAAGAATGTAATACACAAACAAACAATGAAAAGCTAAAAATTTTAGATATTGGTACAGGAACTGGAGAATTTGTTGTTTTAATGAATGCTCTTGGTCATGATGCAAGGGGCATTGATCTCCATACTGAGCATCTTGAGCTAGCAAATATATTAGCAAAAGAAAATAATATGGACGAATCGACCTTTATTTATAATGATAAAAAGTCTCTTCCATTTGAAGATAATTCATTTGATTTGATAACTTCGTTTTCTGTCTTTGAACATCTTGAAAATGAAGTTTTAGAATGGATGCTTCCAGAAATTTTTAGAATATGTCGTGGCTGTGTTTTCACCTTAGTACCTAATCCCATTAAACCAATTGATGATCATACAGGACTTGCATTTCTGGGACATATGCCAAGATGGCTCGCAACAAGATATATTAATTTAAGAGGTGAGAAATACAGATATTCCATATCCAGATCAGGTGAATGGGATGTCTATTACAGATATCTAAACGGTATAAAAAAAGTTTTCAATAAGCATAACTTCCAACTGGACTATCTTCCCGATGAGTACATTTATCCAAGTTTAGAAAAATGTCCTCCAGTTCATAGAATAGGTAAAAATTTTAATTTTTTTGGAAAAAATTTTTTCTTTGGTATCAGTCTTTTTCCAAATGTATTTATTAATTTTGGAATCCCGAAACAATACTTTTATCCATATTTAAATTTGATATCAAGGCCATTAAAAAATGACTAATAAACTGGACTTCTCTTTGGCAAAAGTGCTTGTATTTGGTGATGTGATGTTAGATGAATATTGGCATGGTGAAAGTCATAGAATTTCACCCGAAGCACCAGTTCCAGTAATAAATATGGAATCTAAAGAGTTCCGTCTAGGTGGTGCCGCAAATGTTGCAATCAATTTAAAATCTTTAGGAGCGCAAGTAACTCTTGTTTCTTCTGTCGGGGACGATCAAGATTCTATAGTGATAGAAAATTTATTAGATGAAGCTAATATCAAATCAATTTTCAATAAAGTAAATAAAGCAATTTCAACAAAAAAATTAAGATTAATTTCAAACTCTCAACAATTAATGAGAGTAGATTTTGAGTCAAAACCAGAAGTTCATAACCCAGGAAAGTATGATTCTTATAAACATTTAATCACTCAAGCAGATATCATTGTTGTATCAGATTACGCCAAAGGATTCATCTATGATCCACAAGCTTTGATAAAAATCATAAAAAAAGCTAACAAAAAAGTTATTGTTGATCCCAAAAAATACGATTTGTCTTCATATTTTGGAGCATCTGTATTAACTCCAAATGTTCTGGAATTTAAAAAAATGACTGGAGAATTTAAAGATCAAGATGATTTTAATAAAAAAGCATTTAAGTTAGTAGATGATATAAATTTGGACGCATTATTAATTACTAGGGGTAGTGAGGGAATGACTTTATATAAAAATAAAGAAATGTTTCATGAAGCTACAACTTCAAAAGAAGTTTATGATGTAACTGGTGCTGGAGACACAGTAGTTGCAGCCTTTTCTGCTTGTTTAGCGATCGGAATGAGTTATGAAGATTCAATGAATTTTGCCAATAAGTGCGCATCAATAGTAGTTTCAAAATTTGGAACTTCTACTGTTTGCCAAGATGAAATCAAACCTTAAAATATTTTGAAAAAAACAGAAAAAATTGTTTTCACTAATGGATGTTTTGACATTATTCATTCAGGTCATATACATCTTTTAAAACAAGCAAAAAAAATGGGGGATAAGCTAATTGTTGGACTTAACTCAGACACTTCTGTAAAAAAAATTAAGGGTCCTGATAGGCCTATAAATTCTCAAGAAAATAGATTGACAGTTCTCAAGGCTATAAAATTTGTTGATGAGGTTATCATTTTTGAAGAAACCGACCCACTTAATTTAATTATAAAAATTAAACCAGATGTTCTTGTAAAAGGATCAGATTATCCAATCGACAAGGTGATTGGCAATGATTTTGTAAATTCGTATGGAGGCAGAGTAGTTCTGGTTGATCTTATCCCTAATCAATCTTCAACTAGAATAATTAATGAAACTATTGATAGCTAAATGAATAAAGCAATATTTTTGGATAGAGATGGAGTCATAAATTATGATCATGGTTATGTCTATAAAATTTCAGATTTTAGATTAATTGAAGGAGTTGTTGACGCACTAAAGTTTTTTCAACTTAAAAAATATTTGCTTATTATTGTAACTAATCAATCTGGCATTGGTAGAGGATATTTTACTGAACAAGAATTTCAAGAAATCAATTCACATATGTTAAGAATTTTGAAAAATGATTCTATTAATATTAATGGCGTATATTACTGTCCTCATCATCCAAATGATAATTGTAAGTGCAGAAAACCAAAAAATTATTTAATAGAAAAGGCTATTAAGGAATATAAAATCAATAGAAAATTGTCATATTTTGTTGGAGATAAGCATTCAGATATGCAGGCTTCTAAAAAAAGCAAGCTCAAGAAGTGTTTCTTAATTAATTCGCATTTAAATAATGATGAACCATATGAAATTTTTAAAGGTTTAAATGAAATAGCATCAAAGTGGGATCAAATCAAATAAAAAGATAAAAATAATAAAATATGAAACTATTAGATAAATTTTTTAAAGTTTTCTTAGCTAATTCATTGCAAATTCCGATTGGGATAGTTACAAACATTATAGTTATCAGACTCCTAGGACCAGAAGATAGAGGTCTATATGTACTTATGGTAACAATTGCAACAATGGCTGCTGCATTAACCTCATTATCCTTACCAACTGGCTCACTATTTTTTTATAAAAAAAATTTTTTAAAATTTAACCAAATAGCTCTAATAAATATATTTAATTTATTAAGTTTCATATCTATCTTGTCTATATTTAGTATTTTTTTTAATGAATACCTCTTCCAAGTATTAAATATAAGTAAGATCTCAAATTATTATTTAGTTACAATAATTTGCTTAATATTTATAACTGTTATTTTAACGTTTCTCCATACCATGTTTTTAGGAAAGGGCATGGCAAAAGAGTATTCTATTATTATTTTAACTAATGTAATATCGTATTTTTTATTAGTAATTATATTTTCTTTGGAAGAAAGCTTAAATAGCTTCTCGGCAACTCTATCTCTTTTAATATCAAATGTTATATCCTCTTCGATTGGGATATTTTTTTTTAGAGAAATTTTATTTTCTAGCATATCTAGTATTAAGTTTCATAGAATAAGGCAATTATATTGGTATTCACTAAAAAGATATCCATCTTCAATCTTCCCCATATTCATAAATAACTTACCAAATATTTTCTTGGTAGGAATATTGGGATTGAGATCTTTAGGAATATACTCTGTTGCGTTGACAGCCTTCAATGGGCTTAATTCTCTTCCAAGATCAATTAGTACATATTTATTTGGTGAAATCTCAGGAAAAGATTTTGAGTCAGCTGCTGAACTGACTGCAAAATCGTCAAGAGTGATGATGGCAATTGTTTCATGTTTATTTCTATTATTATCTACACTATCAATATTTTTTATCCCCTTAATCTTTGGACAAGATTTTAGTGAAGCAATTGCACCTACAATTGTATTAATGTCTTCGGCAATTTTTGTTTCATCAATAACTTCATTTGAATCTTTCTTCTTGTCAATAAATAGACCAGGCTTTGTTACATTCGTTAATTTTCTTGGTTCATGTTTAATTTTTATTTTATGTGTGCCGGCCATAAAATCATTAGGAATATTAGGTATGCCTGTTATAATTTTGATATCAAGAATACTAGTTTGGTTTACATATATGTATAAATTCATTAACACCTCCAATAAAAAGCTAGCAGATATCTCAATAATTAAATTAAGTGATTTAAAAAAAATTAAGCATTACCTTGTGGAGCTCAAAAAAATATTCTCCTAGAACTCTCATGAAAGATATCATTCCGAAATTATATTGGTTCTTAAAATCAGTTATAAAAAAGACTTTATCTAGAATAAAAAAAATTGGGTTCTCAAGATTTATTGGGAGCCCTTTAAAGTATTTTTTGCACCTTCCTATTTTATATCAATGGGATAGAGTGCTTATTAACAGTGCAGAATGTATTCCAAATAAAGCTATTAACAAAAAGATTCTGATTGCCCCTGTAACCGGTTTTTATGAGGCTCCTTTGGCTACTGAAACTTTAATAGCTAAAGCCCTACAAATGAGGGGCGCTGATGTCAGGATAATGTCATGCAGCTTTGCTTTGCCTGCATACGCACATGATCCTGCAGGAAATAATAACCCATATTTTTTTGAAAATAAATTTAAAAAGTTTGCATATAATGAATTAGATTTGTGTAAGTTAAGTGATGAAAATATTAATGCGCTCTGTACTAAGCTAAGCCTTGATCAACTTAAACTAGAACATTTTGAGAGACACTCAGACATAATAGACGCTGAATCATTTTTAAAACAACAAAATACATCTTTTTCAGAGGATATTTACTATAAAAATATTAATATATCTGAACATTCCAAATCTACAGCACTTCGAGTTTTGGCTAGAGGCAGTCTCGAAGAATCAAATCATTACCATAAAGCAATTTATTACAGATATTTATTATCATCAATTAAATACATAGACCTTCTTGAAAGATCGCTTAAAGACTTTAAGCCTAGTAGCATTTTCGCAGTTCATGGAATTTATTTAGAACACGGTATTCTTACAGACTTTGCTAGAAAAGAGGGAATACCGATTTATATCTGGGGAACGCCATATAGGCAAAAAACTATTATATTATCAGTCAATGACACTTATCACAGAACATATCTGACAGAGAGCGATGAAATTTGGGAAAATTTAATTCTAACAGATGAGAAAAAGATCAAAATTGAAAAATATATGCAATCAAAACTTGCTGGAGGAAGAGATAATGTTAATTATCACCCAAATCCAATTCTTGATAAACAAAAAATTATTGATAAATTAGATATCGATCAATCCAAACCTCTGATTTCACTTTTTACAAATGTTCTATGGGATGCCCAAATATTCTATCCTTCATCAATATTTAATGATCTTTTGGATTGGTTAAATCAAACTATAAAATTCAGTATTGAAAATAACTTACAACTTGCAGTAAGAATTCATCCTGCTGAGTCTAAAGGAGGCTTTACTACAGATCAGCCAATTGCAGAAGAAATAAAAAAAATGTTTGATAATATCCCATCAAATATCAAAATCATTGAGCCCGATAGTGACATAAGCTCATACATATTATCTGATATTTCAGATTTATCTGTTGTTTATGGATCAAATATTTCTCTTGAAATAGCTTTAAGAGCCAATCCTTTGCTAATTGTTGGAGAGGCTTTCTCAAGAAATAAAGGATTTTCAAAAGAACCCGATTCAAAAGACCATTATTTTAAAATTCTAAAAGAACCTTCTTTAGTAAAAGCTAATACTCCTCAACAAGTTGAACGTGCAAAAAAGTATGCATATCACTTTAATTTTAGAAAAGTGTTTGACTTTCCTTATGTCTCTACTGCTGTAAGTGGGAAAAATACTTCTAGAGATGCATACCTCAATATAAATAATTTAGATGATTTAAAAAAAGGAAAGAATAAGGGACTTGATATTGTAACAAACTTGCTTTTGGGTGAATCTAATAAATATTATGATGACTAATAAAAAAGATCTTGTAATTGTATACAGGATTTATCCTGGAGTTTCAAAAATTCCTCTAATCCACCCAGAAGATAAATTTGAATTATCAAAAGTAGCTGTTAAATCTTTAAAAGATGCTTTAGGAAAACTAAATGTTAAATTTTGGATCATTTTAGACAATTGCCCAGATATTTATGAAAACCTATTTAAAGAAATTCTATTTAATTATGATGTTGAGTTCCTTCATTTAAACGGCGTAGGTAATTATGGTACATATGAAAAACAAATCGAAATTTTAATTAATCAAAATATTGCAGAAACGGTTTACTTGGCTGAAGATGATTATTTATTTTTACCCAACGCTCTTGAAGAAGCATATAAGTACTTCAATTCATCAAATGATGTTGATTTTATAACGATATATGACAACTTGGATTACTACAAAAAACAACTTCACAGTTATCAAAGTGTTATTAGATTTCATTCAAAAACAATCTGGAGAACAGTATCTTGTACAACTGGATCCTTTATGACCTCAAAAACATTACTTAAGAAAAATAGATGGATTTTTGAGACCTTATCAAAAAATAATAATTTTGATTCAAGTTTATGGATGAGCCTAACTAAAAAGAATATTTTGCAGTTATCTTCCCTTTATAGATTCCTTAAATCTCAGGATAGAGATTTAATAAGGATTATCAAATCTTGGTTGTTTTGTTGGAGACAAATACTTTTTGGAAAAAAATATAAACTATGGGCGCCGTTACCAAGTTTAGGAACTCACTTAGATAAAGATGGAATATCGCCTACCATTAACTGGAAAGATGTTTATGAAAAATATAATTGAGTTGCTTATTTAATTGTCATGTCTACTGATGAATTAAAAAATATAAAATATTTAAAAATTATTTTATACCTTTTATTTTTTACTCCTTCTCTGACTAAAGGCTTAATTGCTCCTGGGATTGCACTAAGCGATATTACATTATTGACATCTGTGTCATTGGCATTTCTTTTTTTAAGATCAAAAGATTTTTTTATAATTCCAACATGGGTATTTTATGGATTTTTTATTTATTTGTGGATACTCATAACTGCATTCTTTGCATACCAATATTCCATATTTTTTGCTTCAGACGAATTTTTCAAATCCTTTTTTAAATATTCGTTTTATTTTTTAAGCGTATCAATCATATCAATTTTTCTTAAAAAAATTGATATAAAAATAATATCAAAAATAATGTTAAATGTTGTATTTATTAACTCTATTATTGGCGTTTACATCTTATTTTCCCAATTATTAAAAGATATTACTGGAATACAAATTCCATATAACTTTTTTTGGCTAGGGCATGATGGTCCTCTTTCAATTGGTGAGGATTTAGATAGATGGACTATTGGAAATATAATGTTAGTGAAATTAAGAGGACAATTTGGTGAACCATCATTATATGCAATATCTCAAGTATTAATGCTAACTTTTATTTATTTGAAAGATGAGAAGTTGTTTAAAGAATCACTTTATAAAATTTCTTTTGTTATTTTTACATTATTTTTAACAGTATCATTAACAGCATATTTCTTAATCTTTCTTTTAATAGTTTGTATTTTTATAAAAGATAGAAAATTTTTTTTAACATTAAAAAATATAAGAATTGGCGTTTTTTCAATAATGATTTTTTTAATATTGGCAGAACTATCACCAGTCGCACCTTCAAAAATATTCAATCAGCTAATATTGAATAGAACTTCAGAGGTAATAGGGGGAACTGATAGATCAAGTGTTAAGAGATTATATGGTTCATTAGATACAGCATCTTATGTTATTGAAAGGTCTCCTATCTACGGAAGCTCACTTGGCAATGTTGATATATTTTTTGATAAGTCAGGAGGTCAATTATCTTATATTACTGGCAGGGATGAGCAAATAGATTTGCAAGAAGCTGTTATTCACAATATTCCTTTATATTATCTAGCATCACTTGGTTATATTGGTTTTTTTCTTTTTTTAGGCAGTCTCTTATTTGTTATTCGCGCTTCAACTTTCATTGGTGCTTTACCTTTTTTAGCGAGTCTAGCAGCTACAGGAACTCTTCTAGAAGCAAGTTTTTGGGTTTTATACTTATTGTTTTCATCAAATTTTAGATTAAATAAATAAAATCTCTATAATTAGTATTATGAATAAACTTATCTCTAATCACATTGATCAACATTCTAAGGTAGCTATAGAATTACTTGATCAATCAACAATCATTGAAGAAGTATGCTTGGAAATATATCAATGCTTAGATCAAAGTGGAAAATTATTAATTTGTGGTAATGGAGGTAGTGCCTCAGATGCTCAGCACATAGCTGCAGAATTTGTTGGAAGATTTTTAAAAGAAAGGAAAGGATTACCGGCAATAGCTCTTAATACTGATACCTCAGCTATGACTGCTATTTCAAATGATTATGGATATGAAAATATATTTTCTAGACAAATAGAGTCTCTTGCAAATGAAAAAGATATATTAATTGCTATCTCCACAAGCGGAAATAGTAAAAATATCATTAATGCTATAAAAACTAGCAATCAACTAGGATGCATTACTGTAGGTCTTCTTGGAAAAGATGGCGGAGTTGCAAAAAGTCTTGCCGGTCATTCAATAGTTGTTCCTTCAAATGTAACTGCTCATATACAAGAAATGCATATTACAATTGGCCACATTATATGTAGTTACATAGACTCAAAATATTAATTAAATGAGAATATTGATTTTCCAACCAAGAATGTTTGGAGATATTATCCTAGGAACAACTGCTGCGAAGCAACTCAAAAAAACTTATCCAGATTCACAAATAACATATATAACATCTCATAAAGCACTAACTGAAACAAATCCATATATCGATGTATCTTATGAAAGACATTTACCAAAAAGGTTTGAAAAAATATATTTTCAAATAGTAAAAAAATTTTATGATAAATCATTTCATCTTAAGCACTGGCTTCCACAAGCAAACATGTTACAAAGTTTTATGGCGGATGTTGGATTAGAAAGAAAAAACTTCAAAACAAAACTATATTTGACTGAAAAAGATTTGTCTCTAGCAGATAACTATTTAGATCAATGCCAAAGCTACAACAAAGAAAAAAAGAATATAGCAATCCAAGAAGACTTTGAAAGAAAATGGAATGAAACTGAAGTTATAAAATTAAAGAAGATGCTTATCAAAGATTTTAATTTAATCGAAATAGGTCACAGTATGAAAATTAATAATAAACAACTTAATATAAGACAGGCTGCAGCGGTTATTTCTAAATGTGACCTATATTTGGGTGGTATTTCTGCAAATCTTCATGGGGCTGTTGCTGTTGGCATTCCTACTATAGGAATAAGTTGTGCTTTTAATCCTAAGTGGGACATGCCGGAGTTTTCACAAAATGAATTTATAAAAGATAAATCTAAAAAGCACATTACTGTAAAAATAAATCCTAAAAAGTTTTGTGGATATTATGCTAAAAGTTATCTAACTGAAGAGTTTGTTTATGTGCATGGAGGAGACTACTCACCAAAAAAATGTTTTAAAGAAATAAATAAAATGCATGATCCAATTGCAGAAAAGTATTACGAAAAACTAGTTGAATATCCATGTTATTGTTCAATTGATGCAATTGATGTATTTAAAATTGTGAAAGGTTATTTTGATAGATCTAAATTATAATTTAGTCGACTTTATTAAAGAATTCGCATATAGTCATTAAAAAATCGCATACACAAATGAAAGTAATTCCAGAAAAAAAATCTACTGAAAAAAAATGTGAACTATGCGGATCAGATTGTAATGTGTTAGCAGATCTTGGTAATCAACCTCTTGCAAATAAATATCCTGCAAATAAAGATGCTTTTAAAAAAGAAAAATTTTGGCATTTAAAAGCACTCATTTGTTCAAATTGTTTTTGTGGACAGCTAAATGAGATGATAGATCGATCTGAAATGTTTGAGGACTACTACTATCTTTCTTCTGTAAATGCTGAGCTTAATAAACATTTTGATGATTTTGCAAAAGATCTATTAGATTTTAACTTTGTTCTAGATGTTGGTTCTAATGATGGTATCTTGCTTAGGCCTCTGAAGAATAATAATGTTAAATGCCTTGGCATTGATCCCTCTATAAATGTTGGAGAAATTGCTAATAATGAAGGATTGGAGACTATTGTAGATTTTTTTAATATGGATTCAGCAAAATATATTAAAGAAAACTATGGAAAGCCTGATGCAATTGTAGCTTCAAGCATCTTTACTCATTTAGAAAAACCAAAAGATTTCATAGAATCTTTGGAGTATCTCATTTCTAATAATGGAGAAATTTTTATTGAAATTGAGTATTTACTCAATCTCGTCAAGAAATGTCAGTTTGAAAGATTTTATTTTGATAGGCCATTCTATTATTCCGTAACTTCAATGAAGAATATTTTTGAAGAAAATAATTTAGTGCTTACAAATGTAAAAGAAATATCACCTCATGGAGGATCATTAAGACTATCATTCATGAAAAGAGATCATAATTTAAAAATTGATGATTCAGTTAAAAATTTCCTTGAACTTGAAAGAAATTTCTTTAAAAGTAGCAATGTAAATGATTTTCAAAAAGAAATTGAAAAAAATGCAAAAGATTTAGTTGATTTACTGAATAAAGATAACCTCACAATTGCCGGTTATGGAGCCCCCGCAAGGCTAGCCACAATTACAAATTTTGCAAACATTGATATTAATAAAATTAAATATGTTGTGGATGATAGTCCTTTAAAAGCTGGTAGGTATAGTCCTGGCATGCATATTCCAATTGTTAACAAGGACCACCTTTTAAAAGAAAAGCCAGATTTATTAGTAGTTTTTGCTTATGAGTACATTGAATCAATTTTTGAGTATACAAAGCAACTTGGGATTCCTCACTATCAACCAATTCCACCAAAACAAATTAAATAATGAAATCATTTTTTTTGGATCAGGACATAAAAGAAATTTGTGAAAATCTTCAAGATGATATTAAATTTCTTGAGAACAAAACTATTTTTATTGCTGGCGTTGCTGGGTTTCTTGGAAGATATTTTTTAGAGACTCTCAATCAAACCAATCTTGTAAATGGTTCAAATATAAAAATAATTGGAGTAGACAATTTTGTATCATCAGGCTTACTTGGAGAATATATTGAGAGTTATGATGAGAAATGGTTCTCATTTAAAAAATTAGATCTGTCAAAGTTACAATCATTTGATATTAAAGATAATATTGATTTTGTTGTTCATGCAGCTGGAATTGCTAGTCCTGCTCAGTATAAATTGAGACCTATGCAGACCTTTGATGTTGCCATAAATGGTTCAAAATCACTTCTTGAACTAGCTAAACTTAAAAATTCTAGATATATTTTTTTTAGCTCAAGTGAGATTTATGGTGATCCTGACTTACAAAATATTCCAGTAAAAGAATCATATAAAGGATATGTGAGTTCAATGGGGCCAAGGTCCTGCTATGATGAAAGTAAACGCGCAGGAGAAACTTTGGCATATGTCTATAATAATTATGAGGATGTGCATACAAATGTTATTAGGCCATTTAATGTTTTTGGGCCTGGTATGCAAAAAACTGACTATCGTGTAATGCCTAATTTTGCCTTTAATGCAAAAGAGGGTAGATCTTTGGAAGTTTATGGTTCTGGAAAACAAACAAGAACATATTGCTATATAACTGATGCAATTACTGGATTTATAAAAGTTTTTTTACATGGCATATCTGGAGAGGCATACAATATAGGTAATCCTGAGCCAGAAGTATCTGCATTAGAACTTGCAAATATTTTTGTTGATGTGCATCCTAGAGAGGTCAATGTTCAGATTAAAGAATATCCTGATAATTATCCAGAAGATGAGCCAAGCAGAAGATGCCCATCTATTCAAAAAGCAATTGATGATTTAAACTACAAACCAATAGTAAAATTGAAAGATGGTGTTTCACGCTTAATAAACTGGGTGGAGGAATTTTAAAAATAGTGAACTTCCTTGTTATTGGAAAAGGACACTGGTCTAAGAATTATTTAAATACAATCAAATCTCATCCAAAAGCTAATTTAGCTTCCCATATAAGTGCAAGACACATACTCGAAAAAACTATTAATCCGTCTTTTTATTTAGATGAAATTATAAAAAATAACAAAATTCAAGTAATAATCATATCAACACTTCCAAGTGTTCAAATCGAAATAGTTAGAGCTCTAAAAGAATTTAAAGGACAATTAATATTAGAAAAACCATTATTTACCTCTTCGGCTGAGAAATCTTTTTATAAAAGTCTAAACTCATTAAAGTCAAAGAGAATGCTTATTAATCATTTTCATTTTTTCTCAAATGATTTTTTAAAAATACTTAATAACCTTAATAAGAAGACTATTAAAAAAATACATATTTATGATTACGGCAAAGGACCGTATAGAGAATTTATTGAACCTATTTTTGACTGGGGTCCTCATTCACTTGGAATAGCAAACTATTTTTTAAATGATATTCATTATGAAAAGATATTAAAAGAAGTTAATAATATCGGAGAGAAGTGGTTCATTCATTTAAAAGATAAATCATCCATCGATATCAAGATATTAACTGGTAATGGTTTTGATAAAAAGAAAAGAGAAATAATTTTTTATAACAATGATAACTCAAAATATTTTTTTAAAGAGGATGAGAAAATATTCTCTTCAAAACCTATGTATAACTTAATTAATACGGCTATTGAAAATATTATAAATACATCAAATCAAAATGATGAAATATTTAAAATTGCTTTCAGAAGCTGTTTAAGTCTTTTAAATATAAAAAAATTACATAAAAAACAAAAACTTAAAGATAATTGTGTGTAATATGATAGCGGGGTTTTAATATAAATTATGAAAAGTTTTGAAGAATATTTAAATATATCAAAGGCAATTAATGGTTGGTTTGACCAAGATGCTGCTAGGATTTTCTACTTCTTAAATAACTTACAAAGGGAAGAAGGTCTATTTGGAAATATCTTTGAAATTGGAGTCCATCATGGAAAATCTGCATTGTTGCTAGGAATTTTTATCGATCCAAAAAAACATAAGCTTATAGTCAATGATATTTTTGATCAACAAGAATTAAATATTTCAAATTCTGGTCTTGGCTCAAAAGAAATTTTCAAAAAAAATTATTTAAAATTTTTTAATTCGGATGGCGGATTACAAATTATTGAAAAACCTAGTCGAGAACTTTCTGTTGGTGACACTTCAAATTCTTGTATTTTTTTTAGTATTGATGGTGGCCATAGCGCCGATGAGACATATAACGACTTGTTAACAGCTAAGAATGCGTTACTTAATGAAGGTATTATCGCAGTCGATGATTATTTTAATGCCGGTTTTCCAGGAGTTTCAGAAGGAGTGTGTAGATTTTTAATTGAAAATGAAGATTTTGTGCCATGGATATATTGTTTTAATAAGTTAATAATCATAAAAAAAACTGAAGTTAATAACTATAAAGAGATGTTAGTAAAAAATGATTTTGAAAATTTTTGTAAAGATAATAACTATTTTATAAATCAAATGAAATTTTTTGAAAATGACTTAATGATTTTTAGGAAAAGATCCTCGTTAAATTCAATATTATTCAATATTAGTAATAAATTAAAAAAATACAGGCTATTCAAAAAAGTAGCTCCTTTTATCCTTAAAATTTTTCCATTTATAAGAAAAATAAAGGTATAAAATTATTTTATGAAAGATATTGGTATTGTGCTTGTAACCTACAATTGCAATAGTTATATTCTCGATTGTCTTAAATCATTAATAATCAATAATTCAGAAAATATAGGCAATGTAATTGTTGTTGATAATGATTCTGAGGATGATACTGTCGAAATAGTGGAAAAAAATTTTCCCATGATTAAAGTTATTAAAAACTCAAGTAATCTTGGATATGCAAAAGCAGTTAATATTGGCATGAATGAAATTATTGAGAAATATTGCTTGATTGCAAATCCAGATACAATTTTTAAATTAGACTCTCTTAATATTCTTAGACAAATAATTGAATCTGATGACACTATAGCAGCTGCAGGAGGCCAACAAATTAATGATGATGATTCTTGGCAAAGAAGTTATGGAAATTTTCCTGGCATTAGAGATGCTTTATATAATTTGTTTTTTATAACTTCTTTAATTAATTTATTTGAACGCATTAAGTTAAAGTATTTTGACAATAAAAAAATAAAATTTGTAAATTATCTTGATGGAGGGGCAATTTTAGTCCGAAATTCTGCTTTTAGAGATGTGGATGGATTTAATGAGGATTATTTTTTTTATGCTGAAGAGGCAGATTTTGCTTTTAGATTAAAGCAAAAAAATTGGAAATTAGTATTCGAACCTGGCGCAAAAATTTTTCATACTAGAGGAGGCAGCTCTTCTAAAATTTCTGATAAAAGAGATTACTTTCAGAACCTATTAGTAAAAAGCAAATTACTCTTTGTAAAGTTAAATTGTCCAAATACAAATTTAAAGTTTTTTGCTATCCTTGAATGGACACATAATATTAAAATGTATTTAATTCTCAGATCGTTATCTTTTATATTTTTCAACAGAAACTTTTCGTCTAAAGCAAGTATATTTAGGAGTTCTTCAAAAATATGGCTTGATAAAATATCAACTCTAAAGTGAAAATATTAATTATTGATAGCGCCTGCCTAACATGGCAGTATACGAAATTACTTTGCGATTCTCTGATAAAAAAAGATTGCGTAATTAAGCTTGTATGCTCTAAAAAGGATGATCAGGATATACAAAAATACTATCTAAATTTTTTTGGAACATTACCGTTACCTAAATTCGATTCAATGCACTTGAGATCTTTAATGAAATTTCTTAAGGGTATTAATCATTTTATTGGACTTATAAGACTTTTATTTCATGTAAATTTTTATAAGGTAGATATTCTTCATTTTCAAATATCTCCACTTCCGTGGATTGATAATATTTTCTTAAAACTTTATAAAAGAAAATGTAAAGTGATCTGCACAATTCATAATACATTGTCATTTCATGGAGGCGCCAATTTTTTACAAAGAATTGGATTCAAATCTTTAATAAGAAATTATGATTTATGCATCGTGCACTCGTCATACAGTAAAAAAGTACTTGAGGATGATTATGATATACGAAGTGATAATATTTTTATAATTCATCACCCTTTATTTAATAAAGTCCGCAAGATTAATTCTAAAAAATATTGTGATTTAGATAGAAAAAAAATTAATATTTTATATTTTGGAATTATTAATAAGTATAAAGGGGTAGATATTTTTTTAAGATCATTAAGATTTTTAGATGAGAATATTCTAAGTCAATTAAATATAAATATTGCTGGTAAGTTATTAGTTAAAAGGAACTCCATCTTAGAAATTTCCAAAAAGTATAATTTAGGCAAGTATGTTAATTTTAATTTTGGTTGGATCGACGAAAACACCAAAGAAGATTTATTTGAAAATGCACATTTGGTTGTTTTGCCATATTTGCATATTGATGGAAGTGGTGTGTTAGCAGATGCATTTGAGTATAATCTTCCTGTAATAGCTTCAGATATTGGAAGTTTTAGTGAATTAATTATTGAAAATGAAATGGGATATTTGTTCGATTCAGCAAACGAAAAGGCTCTGTCTTTAACTATAGAAAAAATGATTGAGAATAAATTTTATTTAGTAAATATGAGTCAAAAAATTTCTGATTTAGCTCGCAAGATTGACGATTGGGATGTCACAGCAAATAAAATATTAGAAATATATTCTTCTTTAAAAAAATGATGAATAGTAATGATTTGTTTAAAGGTATTATTTTGGCTGGTGGAAGCGGATCTAGACTGTTTCCTTCAACTTTTGCAATATCCAAACAATTAATTCCTATCTACGATAAGCCTATGATTTATTACTCTTTGTCAACATTAATGATGGCCAAGATAAGAGATATTTTAATTATTTCTACTCCTGATCACATGCCTATTTATAAAAAACTGCTTGGCAATGGAAGCAATTTAGGAATAAAAATATCATATAAAGTTCAAGAAAAACCAGAAGGAATAGCTCAAGCATTTATTATCGGTGAAGAATTTATTTCAAATAAAAATGTAGCCTTAATACTTGGTGATAATCTTTTTTATGGTGATAATTTTCAAGAAAAATTAATTAAAGCTACAAGTTTTAATTCTGGTGGCACAATTTTTTCATGTGTTGTAGATAATCCTCAAGACTTTGGAGTTGTTGAGTTAGACAATAACGATAGAATTCTATCAATTGAAGAAAAACCAAGTTCACCAAAATCTAATCAAGTTATAACTGGTTTATATTTTTATGATAATAATGTGATTAAAATTTCAAAAGGCCTAAAGCCCTCAAGAAGAGGAGAGTTGGAAATTACTGATATAAATTTGTCCTATCTAAAAAAAGATCTATTGAGATTAAATAATCTTGGTGAAGGCTTCGTATGGCTTGATACTGGAACTCCTAATGCCCTACTAGAGGCATCGAATTTTATTAT
The DNA here is from genome assembly GCA_902591925.1 of uncultured SAR86 cluster bacterium. Classification (GTDB taxonomy): domain Bacteria; phylum Pseudomonadota; class Gammaproteobacteria; order Magnimaribacterales; family D2472; genus SAR86A. Next base: position 28,622 of record CACJCN010000006.1, on the reverse strand, counting down.
GGCTGTTGAAAAAAGACATGGATTCAAAGTTGGTTGTATTGAGGAAATAGCATTTAAAAATAATTGGATTACTAGAGAACAATTTGCAAAAATTATTGATATATATCCTTCAAATAATTATGGCTTACATCTTAAGAATGTTTTAAATAAAATATGACGGATTAATTATGAAAATTGAGAAAACAGATATTCAAGATTGTTTATTAATTAAACCTAAAATATATAAAGATAATAGAGGTTTTTTTCTAGAAACTTTCCAAAAAGAAAGATATTTAAATGATGCCAAAATAAGTCTTAATTTTGTTCAAGATAATTTTTCTTCGTCATCAAAGGGAGTTCTCAGGGGTTTACATTTTCAAAAAAACAAACCTCAAGGAAAACTTATTTATGTTGTTAAAGGAAGAATCTATGACGTGGTTGTAGATATTAGAAAAAATTCTGCAACATTTATGAAATGGATTGGGGTAGACTTAAGTATGTCTAATGGACATCAGTTATGGATACCACCTGGATTGGCCCATGGGTTTGTGACCTTCGAAGATGCCAATATTATTTATAAATGCACTGATTATTATGATCCTGATGATGAATGTACCCTTATATGGAATGATCCAAAATTAAATATAGACTGGAAAATTGAAAACCCTAAAATCTCTGAAAAAGATTCAAAAGGGTTAAAGTTTTGTGAGTTATTTTGAGAATTTTAATTACCGGTGCCGACGGTCAGCTCGGTAAATCATTTTTAAAAAATTTAAAAAAAAGCAGTATTCATGTGTTTTCTGCACTTAACAAAAGAGAAATGGATATTTGTAATTTTGAGAATTCTTTCAGTGTCATCAAAAATTTTAGACCTGATATTATTATTAATACTGCGGCCTACACTCAAGTTGACGATGCAGAGGACAATGAAGAAAAAGTCTTTCAAATAAATAGAGATGGCGTATTCAATTTATCTAAGATTTGTAAAGAATTTGATATACCACTAATACATTTCTCAACAGATTATATTTTTGACGGGCTAAAAAAAGACTTGTACTCAGAGGATGACAAACCCAATCCAATTAACAAATACGGATTATCAAAATTACAAGGCGAAGAACAAATTTTTAAAACGATTGAAAAATATCTCATTATTAGAATAAGTTGGGTATTTTCTGACTTTGAGGGAAATTTTTTGTCAAAAATTTTAGAACTATCAAAATTAAATACAAAAATTGATGTTGTATCTGATCAAATAGGTAATCCGACATCTACAGATGAAGTTTCAAAAAAAATAATAGAAATACTTCCAAAAATTAATGATAATTGGGGTGTGTATAATCTGGTTCAAAATCCTTCTGTTTCATGGGCAGAATTTGCAGAAAAAATCATAAATATCTCTTTCGAAAAAGGTTTTTTGAAAGATAAAACAATTATTAAGAAGGTGCATTCTTCTCAGTACAAAACAAAAGCAAAAAGACCAATGAATTCAAGAATGTCTACTATAAAAATTTGCAAGACATTCAACATTAGTATTGATTCTTGGGAGTCATCGCTGATTAATATTTTTTCAAAAAACAAAAATGAAATATAAACCATTAAATATACTTGTTACAGGTGGACTTGGCTTTATAGGAACAAATTTTATCGAGTTTTTTCTAGAAAAGTATAATGATGTCTCAATCATAAATATTGATAACCAAACATATGCTGCTAATAAAAAATTAGTAAATAACAAGATAAATTATGAATTTATAAAAGGAGATATTTGTGACAAAAATTTAGTAAATTTAATTATAAAAAATAATAAAATTGATACGATTATAAATTTTGCAGCTGAAAGTCATGTAGATAAATCTATAAATAACCCAAGAACATTTATTGAAACAAATGTTTTAGGTACCTATTCTCTTTTAGAATGTGCAAAATCGTGCTGGGATTTGCAGTCCTCATCTTCTAAAAAAAAATATAGATTTCATCATATATCTACCGATGAAGTTTATGGATCCCTAAAGATAAAAGATTTCAAATTTAAAGAAACTAATAAGTATTTTCCCAATTCACCATACTCTGCCTCAAAAGCTGGATCAGACCATCTTGTTAGGGCATGGCACGAGACATACGGACTTCCAATAACTATATCAAATTGCTCAAACAACTATGGACCATATCAACATTCAGAAAAATTTATACCTACAATTATTGATGCCTGTAAAAATAAAAAAGTCATTCCTATATATGGGGAGGGTAACAATATAAGAGATTGGTTGCATGTTTATGATCATTGTAAAGCAATAGATTTAATTATAAGAAGTTCTGAAGTTGGACAAACCTACAATGTTGGAGGTAATTGCGAATTAAGAAATATTGACGTTGCAACTTTGATATGTAAATTTTTTAATGAAAATTTCGATACTAATTTTAATCACCTTGACCTAGTTGAACACATCGAAGATCGTCAGGGCCATGATTTTAGATACGCAGTTGACATTAATAATATCCAAAATGATTTAGGATGGTCCCCATCAATAAATTTTGAAGAAGGTATTATAGAAACAATCAAATGGTATTTATAATTGCAAGAATCAATATTTATAAATTTTTTATAATGATATTATAAAATTCTGGTGTTGTTTTTTTTATAAGTATTAGCAATAAATATATTGGTGTAGTTAATGGGAGTATTAAATACCAATATTTGTAAGATAATTTTATAACTTTGAAATAATAATAGATATTAAGTAGTTTGCTTGATGATAAACCAGCATTATTAACTTTGTAAGTTGCTAAATTCTGATTTAAGCAAAACGCCAATTTTGATTTTCTAAGTATTTCAATCCATAAGATATAATCATTCCTTCTTTGGAGTTTTGGAGCATATATTTTTCCAATTTTTTTTACATTATACATAACTGTAAGACAACCAATTGGACACATGAAAGACATTTTAATTTTGTTAAGAATTTTTGGAGCTTTATAAATTATCCTTTTTCTTTGGTCTTCCTTTTTGACCTCATAATATGTATAAGTGAAATCGTAACTATTTGACTCCATAAATGTAATTTGATTCAAAAGTTTATCTTTTGACCATAAATCATCAGAATCTAAAAAAGCTATATAGTGTCCCAATGCTTTATCTGTTGCAATATTTCTTGACTCTGCAGCACCCTTATTTCGTATATTCTTAAGGGATAATATTCTCTTATCAGAGTTAGCATAGTTCTCTATTACTCTTAATGTTTCATCTTTAGAGCAATCATCAACAATTATTAACTCCCAATTACAATATGTTTGTGATTTTACTGATTCAATTGCGTGATGTATTTTCTCCTCGCAATTATAAGCAGGCATCACAATTGAAACTAACTGTTTGTTTTTTTCTATCAAGGGTCTCAAATTATAAGTTAATTAAAATTTTTTTGGTTACCATATATCTGATTTTTTTATTATTTCTTGATGATATAATCAAACCAAAAATTATTATGAAGAAAATAGTTGTTGTAAGTGGAGGATTTGATCCTGTTCATTCCGGCCATATTTCTTATTTCAAAGAAGCTTATAAATTAGGAGATAAGCTTTATGTTGCTTTGAATAGTGACGATTGGCTCAAAAAGAAGAAAGGAAAATTTTTACTGCCTTTTAATGAGAGAAAGAGCATTCTAGAGAATTTATACATGATTGATAGTGTCATAGATTTTGAGGATGATGAAATTGGAAGCTGCATAAATGCTTTAGAAAAAATAAAAAAACTCAACCCTAGAGAAGAGATTATTTTTTGTAATGGCGGAGACAGAAATAAAGAAAACATACCAGAAATGAAAGTAAAAGGAATTAACTTTGCCTTCGGAGTTGGAGGGAAAGATAAGATCAATTCTTCAAGCTGGATCCTAAAAGATTGGCAATATTCGAATGAAGACAGAATATGGGGAAAGTTTTTCAACCTTTTCGAAGATACAGGCGATATTAATGTCAAAGTTAAAGAATTAATTGTATATCCAAAAAAGGGACTAAGCTTTCAAAGGCATTTTCAAAGAAGTGAAATATGGTTTGTAAGTAAAGGTAAATGTATTGTTAATTACAGTGAAAAAGAACCAGAAAATTTTAAAGAAATTAATTTAAAAATCGAAGATAGTTTATTTATAAAAAAAAAGTCATGGCATCAAATTATTAATCCATATGATGAACCATGCCATATTATTGAGATCCAATATGGTGAACAAACTATTGAGGATGACATTGAAAGAATTAGATATTATCAGGAAGAATAAATTTGGTAAATTTTATAAACAATAATGACGAACCCCCATTCTTAAAATTCTTAAAATTTTATAAAGAAGCTGAAAAGAATAAACAAGAATATATTGAAGCAATAATGATCAGTTCATATTGTTCAGATTTAGAAATTCCCGATTCAAGATTTGTAAATCTTAAGTATGTTGACAATGATGAGTTTATTTTTTTCTCAAATTATAATTCTCCTAAATCAAAACAATTTCAAAAGAATAATAAAATAACAGCTGTTATTTTTTGGTCTTCAATCAATATTCAGATAAGAATGAGAGCAATAATTTCAAAGAAAGATGATGCGTTTAATGATTACCATTTTAATTTAAGAAAAAGAGAAAAAAATGCTCTAGCAATATCCTCAATGCAGTCTGAAAAAATTGATTCCTATGAAAAAGTTTATGAAAATTTTTTGACGACTCTAAACCGAGATGAACATCTTAATAGACCAAAATATTGGGGTGGATTCAGCTTTAAGCCATATTTTTTTGAATTTTGGGAGGGTCATGAGTCTAGAGTTAATAAGAGAGAAGTTTTTAACTTAACTGATTCAAAATGGACAAGTCATTTTTTGCAGCCTTAGTTGGATTTATTTACGAAATTATATTAATGGTTTAAAATTGATTCTTATGATTAGTAATTTATCCTCACTTATTTAATATTGAAATCACTTATTCAACATTTTCTCTTGTAAAAGGTAATCAAAATAGCTACTCGTAAGACTAAATCCTCTCCCATTAATGAAAAGATAAAAGCTGATGTGGTTATGCTAATTAATGAAAATGGTGAGAAACAAGGAATGGTTCCTTTAAATGAAGCAATTAGTACTGCTAACAAAGCCTCTCTTGATTTGGTTCAAGTTTCATCAAGTGATTCTGAGGTAGTTGTTTGTAAGATTTTAGATTATGGCAAGCACTTATTTAATAAGAAAAAAAGTAATAGTTCATCAAGAGTAAAATCTAAGAGAAGTAATACAAAAGAAATAAAATTTAGACCTTCAACAGATGTTGGAGATTACAATATTAAATTAAAGAAGATTAAAAGCTTTATTCTTGATGGAGATAAGACTAAAATAAGCGTCCGTTTTAGAGGAAGAGAAATTTTAAATAGTGATATGGGATTAGGATTGTTACAGAAGTTAAGAGATGAGGTTGCAGATATCGCTCAAGTTGATCAGGAACCATCTCTTGAAGGCAGGCAACTGTTAATGGTTTTATCTCCTTTAAAAAAGAAGTAGATTTAAATATTGTTATGGGATATAAATTAAAAACACATTCTGGGGCTGCTAAGCGTTTTAAAAAAACTGGCAAATCTATAAAAAGCAAAAGCGCAAATAGAAATCATATTCTTACTAAACAGTCCACTAAACGTAAGCGTCATAATAGAGGCCTGAACAAATTATCAGGAACAGTTTTGAAAATGGCTTCCAAATTAATCAATGAGTAACGCATATGCCTAGAGTAACAAAATCTGTCACAGCTAAAGCGAAACATCAAAAGGTTTTAAAATCTACAAAAGGTCATTATGGAGCCAGAAGCAGACTTTTTAAAACTGCAAAACAATCTCAAATTAAATCACTTCAGTACGCATTCAGAGATAGAAAAAATAGAAAAAGGTCTTTTAGATCATTATGGATATCTAGAATTAATGCTGGCTCTAGGGAAGCCGGCGTATCATATTCAAAACTTGTTGACTCAATGAATAAAAAGAATATTATTATTGATAGAAAAATTCTCTCTGACCTAGCTATTTCAGACAACTCAACTTTTAGAAAGGTTGTTAAAATAGCAACAAGTTAGCCGCTGGTATTATGCCAGATTCCATAGATCATAGTGCTCCAAGACTTATAGAAGAAAAAGGTTCATATCATCCAATTAATCAAGTTAAAGATTCTATTATGGATCTTTTGCAATCATTTGGCTTTGAAATAATTAGTGGGCCTGAGATTGAAACAGAAGAATATAATTTTGATATGTTAAATATTAAAAAATCTCATCCTGCTCGACAAATGCATGATACATTTTATATCAGTAATAAGACCAATGTTCTAAGAACTCATACTTCACCTGTTCAAATAAGAGGTATGTTAAAAAGAAAACCTCCTTTAGCATTTATTTCTGGTGGAAAAGTCTATAGAAAAGATGATGATGCGACTCATCTTCCTATGTTTCATCAAGTTGAAGGTATTTATGTAGATGAAAATGTTAGTTTTTCAAATCTTAAACACTTAATTTTTGACATTATTCAGGCTTTATTTGGTTCAGAAACTAAGATTAGATTTAGGCCATCTTATTTTCCGTTTACAGAGCCTTCTGCTGAGGTTGATATTATGTCTAAAGAGGGTAAGTGGCTTGAAATATTGGGATGCGGAATCGTAAATCCAACTGTTTTAGAGAATTGCAATATTGATTCAAATAATTTTTCTGGGCTTGCATTTGGATTAGGAATTGAGAGAATTGCGATGCTTAAATATGGAGTAAATGATATCCGAGATTTTTACAAATCTAATCTAGACTTTTTGAATCAATTTAAATGAAGATTCCACATAAACATTTTGTTGAAAATATTCAATCAAAACCAAGTATAAATGAATTGTCAGAAAGATTTTTCCAACTTGGTCATGAACATGAAATATCTGATGAAATTTTTAACTTTGAACTTACGCCTAACAGAGGAGATTGTATCTCTCTTGATGGATTGTTAAGAGATTTAAGATTGTTTTACGAAATTGATATCAATAAAGATATATATGAACCGGAAATCAGGACTTATTCTTTATCCTTCAATAACAATGCAAAAAAAGTTTGTAGTAATATTTCTTTTTTAAAATTAGAGATTGAAGATATCCCTTCAAATTATAAAGGTGATTTAAAAAGTTACTTCATTGATTTAAATCTTAAAAAAATCAATTTTTTTACAGATATTTCAAATTTTATTTCTTATGAAACAGGTCAACCAACTCATTGTTATGATTTTCTAAAAATAAAAGATCCTATAACACTAGACTTTTTAAGCAAGAAAGTAGAATTTGAAACCTTGTTGGGTAGTAAAATTTGTATTGATGAAAATGAATTAGTATTTTTAGATAATAATATGGAGGTTATTAATTTTGCTGGAATTGTTGGTGGAAAGAATACATCTTGTAACAAAAAAACAAAACATGTTCTCTTAGAATGCGCATATTTTGAACCTGAAGCAATACTCGGAAGGCCAATAAAATACAATATTACTTCAGATGCTGCCTATAAATTTGAGAGAAATACCGACAAAAATAATCACGATTATGTTTTAAGAAGATTTTTAAATATTGTTGAAAATCATACAAAAATAATTAATGTTGAGTTATTTTCAGAATCAAAAACTCATAATTCTAAAAAGATTTTTTTCGACATAGAAAAAATCAAAAGTATCCTTGGAGTGAATTTAGATGATATCAAATGTAAAGAATATCTCAGAAAACTAGGTTTCATATTTAAAGATAATTCTGTTTTAGTTCCTTCTTATAGAAATGATATATCAAATATAAATGATCTATCTGAGGAAATTGCTAGAGCTATAGGCTATGACAACATAAATACAAAAAACTTTAAGATTAGTATTGATACAAAAGGACATAATCATAACAATGAAAATAAATTAAAAAAATTACTAATAGATAAGGGTTTTTATGAAGTCATAAATAATCCCTTTTCATCAAAAAAAAACAAGAATTCATTTGTCATTGATAATCCTCTGGATAAAAATAAAAACTTCTTAAGAACTGATCTTCTTGACTCTCTCATAGATGATCTTATCTATAATGAAAATAGGCAAAAAGATATAATCAAGCTATTTGAGATAGCAGACATTTACGTTAAAAATTCTGATTTACAAAAAAGAGTTATTGGAATAATTGCAAGCGGGAGAATTGGAAAGAATTACAAAGAATTTAATAAAAAAATTGATCTAGAGTATCTTAGTAATTTTTTAAATTATGAAAATCTTGGCAAAGATGTTGAAATAGTTGAAATATCTAGGGAAAAAATTAACTCAAAATCAAAAAATAAAATATTTTATCTTGAAATAGAATTAGACTCATCCTTAAAAACTAAATATGCTGATGACTATCCTGTTTGTTTTGATATTAATAGTAAGAAGTATATTCAAATATCAGATTTCCCTTGTTCCACAAGAGATTTATCTTTTTCAATAAAAAAATTTTCAAATTGCAAAATATTAGAAAAGGCAATTTTATCTTTTGAAAATGATTTGCTTAAAGAAGTATTTATATTTGATTATTACAAAAATGATATTGCAAAAGAAATCAAAGTTGGAATAAGATTTATTTTTCAATCCAAATTCAATACTATAAAAGATGAAGACGTAAATGAAGTAATGGATGAGATTATTAAGAAAGCTTTATCAATTGACTCTGTAACTATTCCCGGCCTAGAAATTTAAAATACTCTTTATTTTAAAAAATGTAATGATTTACAAAATTATATATAATCCAGCTAGTTTATATATAATTGTTATTCAATCCAGAGAAATTTATGAATAGTTTAAAATTTTTACCATTTATATTCTTGTTTTCATTGAGTTTTGTTTATGCTCAAGAATTAGATGAATCATATCTAGATAGCCTTCCAGAGGATATAAAGGATGACCTAATGGATAGAGCAGATGAAAATATAGATGATCTTAAAAACAATTATCGGTCTACACTTTACTCAAGCAAATTTGAGCAACAAGAGGAACTCATTAAGTTAAAGACAAGACTTGAGAATGATCTAAGGGAGCTTGAAAGAAGACTTAATTCTAGCGAAAATCTCGAAATTTCTGAGGATCTTAAATTGTTTGGATCTGACTTCTTCAAAACATTTCAAACTTCATTTATGCCAATAAACGAGCCTAATCCTGATTCATCTTACACACTGGATATCGGAGATATTTTAAGAATACAACTCATTGGTGAATCAGATTTATTTGATACTTTTACTATCAAAGGAGATGGATCTATAAATATCCCAGATATTGGAAAAATAACATTAGCTGGATTAACTCTAGATGAAGCTTCCACGCTTGTGAAATCTTTTGTTGACTCTGTATACATTCAAACTGATTCATACATCAGCTTAGATAAAATAAGAGATGTTAATATCTTAGTATCCGGTAATGCAGAAAATCCTGGTGTTTATACTCTCACTGGAAACTCAAACATATTACATGCTTTGAATGCTGCTGGAGGTGTAAATGAATTTGGATCTTACAGAGAAATAAATTTACTAAGAAATGGTAAGATAGTTGATACCTTGGATGTGTATGACATACTTATTGATGGAAATTACTCATTAAAAAAACGCCTTCGTTCCGGTGATGTTGTCTTTGTTGAAGCCAGAAAAGGAGTTATCACAATCAATGGCGCAGTTAAAAGACCAGCAAAGTACGAAATTTCTGAAGATCAATTTTTAGATAGTATTGTAAAATATTCAAATGGAATCAAACAAACAGCAGATCTTCAAAACATTTCATTAGAAAGGATATTAGATGGTAGTCTTAGATCAATACCTATAACAAATGTTTCTCAGTTTGAATCTATCAAACCCATTGATGGAGATTTAATTTATATTAGAGAATTTTCATACAGAACTGCTTCAATTACAGGTGCTGTTTATAAACCAGGTAAATATATAATGGCTGCAGGAGAAACAATTGAAGATTTAGTTAAAAAAGCTGGAGGATTTACTGAAAATGCCTATCCTTTTGGGGCTGTTTATGAAAATAATGATGCAAAATTAATTAATGAAAAAGCTCAAGAATTATTATACGAGGAGTTCCTCGATAACATTATTCTTATTAGTCAATTAAACATTGGACAGAATGCTGATTTAATGCCGATTGTAAGATTAACTGAGGAAATAAAAAATTCTTCTCCTAGTGGCAGAATTGTTATAGATTTATTGAGTGAAGAAAGTGAGAATTTTATAAATATACGTGAAGGAGATTCCTTAATTGTTCCAGAAAAAACAAATAGTGTTTTTGTATACGGAGAAGTTTCTTCAGAGGGTGCGGTATCTTTTTCATCAAATAGAGGTGTTGATTATTTTGTAGAAAAATCTGGTGGTTATAAGAGATTAGCTGACAAGGAATCTATTTATATACTTCATCCAAACGGTGAAACACAGAGATATTCAAAACAAAGAAACTTATTTGCAAATCAGCCTCGAGATCTCAAAATGTATCCAGGATCAGTAATTTTTGTACCTAGAAAAATTGATAACTCTGCATCAAGAAGGCTTGCAACTCAAGCATATGTATCTATTTTAGGTAATCTTGGAGTTGCATTAGCGTCTTTATCTGCAATTGATAACAATTAGATAGAGATTATGAATGTTAGAAAATTCTAATTTTATAAAAAAAGATTTTATTTTTATATTTCTTTTTTTATCATCCGTTATTTATGCGGATAATTTCACTTATAACATATATAACAATCATGGTGTTGTGGGTCTTATAAATTTACCTACAGCCAGATTTTATGATGAAGGTGCTCATGGAGTAACACTTTATGACGGAACACCAGATCAAAAAATAACTCTTTCATCAAATCCATATGACTGGTTTGAGGCATCTTTTTTTTACAGCAATATTCAAGGAAGACCCTATCCAGGATATTCGTATCAAGATTATAAAGATAAAGGATTTAATGTAAAAATCAGACTAAAAGAAGAAGGTATTTTTCCTGCAATAGCTGTCGGATTAAATGATTTTGCTGGAACGGGGCTACATAATTCTGAATATATTGTTGCAAGTTATGGAAAAAATAAATTAGATTTTCATCTTGGACTTGGATGGGGACAATTAAACGGATCTAATTCAAAAATATCTAATCCATTCGGGTACATTAGAGAAGATTTTAAAAATAGACCTATAAATTTCGAAGATAAAGGCGGACAACTTAATTTAAAAAAATATTTTTCAGGTAAAACAGCTTCTCCTTTTTATGGAGTCTCTTATGCTTTAAATAGGAACTTGTTATTTATGATTGAAAAAGATACTACAAATGTAGATTCTCAAATTATCGCATATGAAAAAAAGAAAAGTGAATATTCATTTGGAATATCTTATTCAATAAATGAAAATTTTAATGTTGGTCTCTCATACGAAAGAGGCAATTATGCCTCGTTGAAAATAGTTTACAAAAATAGTCCAAAGTCATCTTATAAAAAATACGAATATCAAAATCCTGATACTAATGAAGATGATGATAAATATACAAAGCTTATTAGAAATTTGGAAGAAAATGGAATTGGTGTAAAAAAAATTTCAGAAAGTTCGAAATCAATTGGCTTAGAGTTAACTCAATTTATACATCCTGATTTAAATGTTGTTGAAAGAATTATTTCAGAGGCATCATTAAAGGCTGGTATTGATAAAAATATTAAAAAAGACATCAAAATTGCAGATTTGAGAGGCGTTTCTGAAATTGACGAAGCTTTTAAAAGAAATGCTACAGTTATTTATGAAAGACCAACCACTAGTCTTTTTAATACGTCCACAGGATTTAGATTTAAACCTTTTATTGCATCAAGGGAAGAATTTTTTAAAGGCGCCTTCCTTATTGAGAATAATACTGAGATTATTTTGAGAGAAAATTTATTTTTTAATGTTAATTTAAAATATAGTCTTGCAAATAATTTTGATGATTTAAGGTTTCCACCAATAGATACTTTTCCAGCCCAAGTAAGATCTGATGTGAAGCAATATCTTAAAAATATGGATGAGGGTATTTTAATTGGTAGAGCGCAATTTGATTATCATATGACTCCAAAAGATAATCATCATATGATGATAACAGGAGGCATTCTTGAGGATATGTTCTCTGGTGTAGGAGCTGAATATTTATTTTTTAAACCAAATACAAATTATTCTTTTGGTGCTGAACTTTTTAAAGTAAAAAAGAGGGATTATGAGTGGAGTTTTGGTCACTTAGATTACGAAAACACTTTTTTGACAGCAAATTTTTACTATAGAAATTATGGAATAATACCCTTTGATTTAAAAATATCTATGGGTGAGTATTTGGCAGGTGATATAGGCACAACTGTTGAATTTTCTAGAAGGTTAGAAAGTGGAGTAAGTTTCGGTGCTTTTGCAACATTTACAGATGTTTCATCTGAACAATTTGGGGAGGGCAGTTTTGATAAAGGTATTTTCTTTAACATACCAATTTTTGGCAATTCAATAGCATATACATGGAGGCCATTGACCAAGGATCCTGGTGCAAAGCTTGTTAGAAGAAATACATTACATGATTTATTAGTTCGATTCAGACCAATTGATTAAGAGCTAGATAAAATTTAATTGGCACTGATATTGCTGCTTAATATTCCAAATTAAACATGAAAAGCTGTTTTTAAATAATGATTATAAAAAAAACATATTAAATGTATGTCAATTTGATTAAAAATGACGTATTATTCTCTTCCAGAGTTGTGTAAGTTAATTATTTATGTGAATATGACTCTGAATAGCAAATATTTGAGGTAATAGCTATGAAAAAATTTTTATTTTTAAGTTTTACAATTTTTTCTGTGGGGCTTTATGCAGATTTAAGTTCAGCTCAATTAGCTGAAATAGAGCAGAAAGTTAGTTCTATGGGGATAAAAGAACTTCAAGACAGGAGATCATTCTTAATTAATGAAGAAGATTCTTTAATGAATGAACTCAACGTTACACAAAATCCATCAACTAACAAAGCGATGTCGGAAAGACTTGCTGCAGTTAGAGCAGAACTAAGTGCTATACAAAAAGTTCTTCTTGCACTAGTTGGTGCTGGAGCAATTGCATCAGTGACCGATGATGGTTACGATGACAATGTACCTCCAGTCATCACAGTAATAGGTGACAATCCTGCTACTGTTGAACTAGGAGATACTTATACTGACCAAGGTGCGTCAGCTTTTGATGAATTTCATGGCGTAACACAAGTTACTTCCTCAGGTACAGTGGATACGTCTACTGTTGGCACTTACACTATTACATATTCTGCTACTGATTTAGATGGTAATACTGCAACAGCAACTAGAACCGTTAATGTTGTTGATACTACTGCTCCTGTAATTACTATTCTTGGCGATGTTCCAGCTTATACAGAATTAGGAGAAACCTATACCGATGCTGGTGCGACTGCAACTGATGCTTCTGGTCCTATCGTAGTTACAGTTGATAATAATGTTGACGAAAATACAGTTGGTGGATACTCGGTAAATTATGACGCTACAGATGCATCTGGAAACAGAAGTGTTGCAACAAGACCAGTTTATGTTGAAGACACTACAGCGCCTGTAATAACTTTAACCGGTGATGCCTCAGTAACTGTAGAATTAGGATCAACATACACAGATGCTGGCGCAACTGCAACAGATGCTTCAGGTGATGTTACTGTTGTCACTAGTGGTGATACTGTAGATCCTGACACTTTGGGAACATATACAATTACTTATACCTCTACAGATGCTTCCGGTAATGCAGGTACTGCAACAAGAACTGTTAATGTTGTTGATACGACTGCTCCAGTATTCACTTCATCATCAACTTTTGTGGTAGACGAAGGTGCTACAGCTGTTGGAACTGTGACAGCAACAGATATTCAAAGTATTACTTTCACTCTATCTGGAAATGATGATTTAACTATTACAGCTGATGGTGTTTTAACTTTTGTAACACCTGCGGATTATGAGGCTCAGTCTGATAATCCTGTTGATCTTCCTTACGATGGCAGTACATATGATATTACTGCTACCGTAACAGCAACTGATGCAAGCTCAAATGCAGCTACACAAGAAATCACTGTTAGTATTAGAGATGTTGGTGGTCTTGATGATAATAATGATACTGGTACCGCAACAAATACTAACACTGATACATCAACAGGAACTGGAACTTCAACAGGTACTGGAACAAGTACAGGAACTGGAACCTCCACAGGAACTGGAACCTCCACAGGAACTGGAACAGGTACAGGTACTGGAACAAGTACAGGCACTGGAACAGGTACAGGAACTTAGAAGAAACTAATTAATGAGTCTTGGAAAAAAGGATATTGCAAAAAATATCTCTTCCAAGACTCTTATTTCTTCTTCAGATTCAAATTCTTTTCTAAACACCTTTATAAAACTGGTCGTTGAGAATTCATTTAAAAGTAAAGTTAAGATATCCAATTTTGGTACTTTTTACTATCATCTCTCACCAAAAAGAATTGGGAGAAACCCACTTACAAAAGTGGAATATATGATTAATGAAAGGAAAAAATTAACTCTACGACCCTCACATAATATAAAAAATTCATTAAATTAAGCTTTGGTCGGGATGGCCGGATTTGAACCGACGACCACTACACCCCCAGTGTAGTGCGCTACCAGGCTGCGCTACATCCCGAAATTATATATAATATTATGCATTAATTTTTAAATTCATTTATTCTAATTCAAATTGAAAAAGATCTTTTTCCTTTTATCTTTATTATTTATTAGTTTTATTAACTCAGACGAATTGCTTATAAAGACGTCCTCTGGCATAACTCAAGGATATAAAAATAATAAGGTAATAATATGGGAGGATATTCCGTATGCAAAGCCTCCTATTAATGACTTGAGATGGAGAGCCCCAAGAAAAATTTCTGATAATTCAAGCATTATACAACCAAAAACAGGAAATTTTTGTATCCAGAGAACTTCAGGCTTTGGAGGTTCGTCTGATTTTAGTGATGAATTGATTTCAGGTAGTGAAGATTGTCTTTATCTTGATATTTTTAAGCCAGCAAAAAAAAATAAAGAAAAACTTCCAGTTATGGTTTGGATTCATGGAGGTGGTAATACATCTGGACTAAAAGATATATATGATTTTAGCAAATTAGTAAAAAGACATAATGTAATTATTGTGAGAATTAATTACAGGCTCGGACCATTTGGCTGGTTTACACATCCAGCAATTCAAGGACTTCAGGATGGGATAGATAAAACTTCAAATTTTGGCACTTTAGACATAATTGCATCTTTAGAATGGGTAAAGGAAAACATTAATCTTTTTGGTGGTAATCAAGATAATGTAACTATTTTTGGAGAATCTGCAGGAGGTCATAATGTTTTGTCTTTACTTGTATCGAAACACGCAAAAGGATTGTTTCACAAAGCTATCTCTATGTCAGGATATACTGAGTCAATTTCATCCGATCAAGCATATAAACAGATACAAGATTCATTTTCTTCTAATCATACAAGTTGGTCTATTGCTAATAGAATTATTGAAGATAAATATGATAATAAGTCACAGGATGATTTTTCTAAAGCGGAACTAAAAGAAATTTTATTAAATTTATCGGGACAAGATTTCTATAAATATTACTTTAACAGAAAAAATTTTGAAGAAATTCCATTATTAACCAATGATGGTATTGTTATTCCAAAAATTGGGCTTAAAGAAGCTTTATCTAAAAAAGAATTTGTAAATAATGTTCCAACAATTGCTGGTTCAAATAGAGATGAAGTAAAATTCTGGCTAGCCTTTTCAGATTATTTCGTAGAACTTGATAATTCAGTTGGCTCCTCTTTATTCGATATACCAAAAGTTTTAATTAAAGATAAAAACGCATATGAAGCCTTTAATTTTTATAGGAGTTCTGCTTGGAAAGTAAGAGGAGTAGATGAACCATTAAATTCTTTAAGAATTGCTGGAAATAAAAATTTATATTCGTATAGGTTTGACTGGGATGATCAGAGAAAGTTCATAATTGCTGATTTTAGCCAATTAATTGGAGCATCTCATGCTCTTGAGATACCATTACTTGCTGGAGATGCTACGCTAGTGGGAGGTTCACCAATCTCAAACTTTATATATCCAAAAGGCATTTCAAAATTTTTCACTTCCAGGAATATGATGCTATTTTGGAGTAATTTTGCAAAAACAGGGGACCCAGGATTTTCTTCAAATAAAATTCAATGGCTTCCTTTTTTTGAAGAAAACCAAAGCAAAAGATCATTTATGATCATTGATAATAAAAAAAATCTCCAAATGGCTAAAGATAATTTGTCACTGCAAACTTTAACAGAAGATTTATATTTAGATAAAAGGCTCAGTGAAATTGAAAAGTGCGTTGTTCTTTTTCAAATGTTTACTTTTGTAGGTAATGATGAATATGACAAAAATATAAAGAATTATAATGGTGATTGTGACCGAAAAAGTTCAGAAAGATTTATTATAGAAAATGCAAGCTCTATCGATTATGATTGAGTTGTATTTTTTGTTAAATCTTTTAGCTTGAGAACCTCAATATCTTTGATTCTGATTAGATCTGCTACTCTGCGAACAAGTTTTTCTTCATCTACATCCAACTTTCCGTCAGCATATGCAGTTTGCCACATGAACTTCAAAAGAGATATCTTCTCTTCTTTTGAATATGTTGAATTTATATCTTCAATAAATTCGTGAAACGATACACTATCTTTGCTGTAAATCTCTACTATCTTTAAAACTTCATTTTTATCTTTACTAACTTTTACAGATATTTTTTCAATCTCCTGCATTAGAATATTTAATTCATCATCACTTATTTCTCCATCAGATCTCGCAATTTCATATGCTAAAACAGCTGCAGTAAGCTCCATCTCAAATGATGGTTTAACATTTATTTTTTTATCACTTTTACTTTTTTTAAAAAAACTAAACATTTTCTTTATTTATTTTTAGAAAATTTTTACCAAAGAAACCTAATACTACATAATACACAAGTCCGTATATTAAAAATAATATCATTGAAATATATGATGGCCAAATTTCATCAATTAACATACCAAATAAACCCGTTATAAGAGTTATGATCAAAATGACAAAAAGAGTTCCTCTTGATGAGAACTTCTCCATTAGTTTATGATGAATATGATCTCTTCCGGCAGTGCTCCAATTTTTTCCTTTTTTTAGTCTATCAACAATCAATCCAATACAGTCAAGAAGCGGAATAGCAATAAACCAAAGCATAGTTACTGGCTCAATACTATAAATTTCATTCTGAGAGGAGTATATTGCAATCCAAGCAACCCAAAATCCTATTAAATTTGAACCACTATCTCCAAGAAATACTCCCCTTTTTTTACCAAAAAAACCTAAGTTAAATATTAAAAATCCTATCATGGAACCAATAATTAAGACTAACATTGAGTCATAAATTAAACCCGAGTAAAAACCAATTAAAAGTAAGGCAAGCATTGCACAACCAGAACATAAACCATTGATCCCATCCATCATGTTGAAGGCGTTCATTACACCTACAACACAAAAAATTGTAAAAGGAATACCTAATATTCCAAGACTAATATTCCCAAAACCAAATAAATTTCCTAATGTTTCTAGATATACTCCGGTACTCATGATCATATAAACCGTCAAAGAACTCTGAATTAAAATTCTAAAATATGGTTTTAAATCTTTTATATCATCAATAATAAATAAAATTAGTAATGGAACTGATATAAGCACTAACTGAAAAGTAAATTCTGGTACGTAACCTGTTAAATCATTTAAATCAATATATAATTTCCCAGATATGAGAAGAGCCAACAAAATGCCAATCCCTCCAGTTATGGGAGTTGGTCTCCTATGAAATTTTCTATTTCTATCAGGAAGATCGACAAGTATTTTATATCTTTTGGCATAATTTCTTAAAACAGAATTTATAGTCATTGATGCAATTATGCTTATAATTATGTAATCTAATATTATTGTTAAGTCCATTTTTTTATTTTATTACTAACTATGATTAAATTTAATACATATCTAAAAAAATTCGTTTCTATTTTCATTATATTTAATACTTATTCTATCTCATTATTCTTAAATGCTAATGAAGTACTTGATACTTTAAATCTTCCAGATGGCTTTGAAATAAATATCTTTGCTGACGACTTAGATTCACCTAGACAAATAACTGAAACCGATCAAGGTTTCATTTTAGTTGGTTCGAAAAAAGGTGACAAAATTTATGCGCTTTATGACAAAAATCAAGATGGTTACGCTGAAAAAAAAATATTAGTTGCAGATGGTTTGCAAAATCCTACTGGAGTAAGTGTATATGATGGTGATTTATATTTTGCTGAAATCGATACTATTTGGATTATAAAAAATATCGATAAATGGCTTAGTAAAAATTCTAAGACATTACCTGAAAAAAAAATTCTTATGGATAATCTCCCGTCAGAAACCTGGCATGGCTTTAAATATATAGATTTTGGCCCTGATGGTAATTTATATATTCCGGTTGGTGTCCCATGTAACATTTGTTTGGAACCACAAACAAAAGATAAAAGATTTGCAGCTATTCACAAGTATCAAGATGGAGAACTAATAACTGTTGCAGATGGAGTCAGAAACAGTGTTGGATTTGATTGGCACCCAATAACAAAGAAAATGTATTTTACTGATAATGGTAGAGATTGGCTGGGAGATGACTCACCATCATGTGAGTTGAATGTTATAAATAAAGAGGGTAGTTTTTATGGTTATCCATATAAGCATGCAAAAGACGTAATTGATCCTGAATTTGGTAATTTAATACCCACTCTAGATAAAGTTTTTGTGGATCCTATTGCCGAACTAGGCCCGCATGTAGCTCCATTAGGAATGACATTTTATGATAAAGATGTATTTCCAAAAAAATATCAAAATAGTGTTTTTGTTGCTCTTCATGGATCATGGAATAGAACTAAAAAGTCTGGTTACACAGTAGTTTTTGTTAAGCTTGATGATGGCGGTAATTATCTTTATCAAGAAGATTTTATTTCAGGTTGGCTTTCAAATGAATCTGCATGGGGTAGACCAGTAACACCTTTCATTCTGAAAGATGGTTCAATGCTTTTGTCAGATGATAAATATAATGTAATTTATAGAGTTACATATAAGGGATAGATGGAAGTAGAAGATTTTTCAAAGGAAATAATTCTTGCAAAAAAGGCAGCTCTTGAGTCTGGAAAGTTATTGATAGATAAAAAGAAAGAATTTAATAAGATATTAAATTCCAATCCAAAGGATACAAAGTTAAAAGCAGATATAGAATCTGAAAATTTAATAAAATCAATAATTGTTTCTGAGTCCACTTATCCAATTTTGGCTGAAGAAAGTGGCAAATCTTCAGATGACTTAGGAGATATTTTTTGGATTATTGATCCACTAGATGGAACTGCGAATTATAACAGAGACATTCCTTTTTGTTGTGTGTCAATTGGGTTAGTAAAAGATATGAAACCAGTACTTGGAGTCATTTATGATTTTAATAATGAAGATATGTTTTCAGGAGATAAATTTACAAACACTTCCATGATGAATGACACTACAATTAGTGTGTCTCAAAAATCAGATAAAAAAGAAAGTATTTTGATTACTGGTCTTCCTCATAATACAAATTATTCAGATAACTCTTTAAATAATATGATCAAAGATATGCAGGATTGGCAAAAAATACGAATGCTTGGATCTGCGGCAATGGCTGCATGTTATGTTGCATCTGGGAAAGCAGAAAGATATCAAGAAAGTGGTATTTATTTATGGGATATAATTGCAGGCGCTGCTATAGTTGAATCTGCTGGCGGATCAGCTGAGATTTTAAATATGAAAGAAAATTTTCAAGTTGATATCATTTTTTCAAATTCAAAAATTAAATAAAAAGTTATGAAAAGTTTAGTCTGGTTAAGAAATGATTTACGTATGGATGACAATCCAGCACTTAGACAAGCATGTATTAATTCTGAGGAGGTTCATTGTATTTATATTTATTCGTCAAAGCAGATAAAACTTCACAATGAAGCAAATTGTAAGACCGAATTTATAATTAATAACCTAAAAGATTTAAGTGAAAACTTAAGAAAAATTAATGTCCCTCTTACAATTATCGATTCAATGGGATTTGAAGATAATCCAAAAAAAATTCTTGAGGTAATAAAAGAGAGGTCCATAAACAAAGTTTATTGGAACAATATGTTTGGAGCTGACGAAGGTACTAGAGATGATAAAGTAAAAGAGATTTTAAATAAAAATAATGTCAATAGTGAGTCTTATGATGACCAAGTTGTTTATGCTCCTGGAACTATCAAAACAAAAGAAGAAAAACCATATTCAGTTTTTACTCCATTCAAAAGAAGATGGATTGCAAATTTCAACATTGACTTACTAGATATTGAATTTAATTACGCTCTTAAAAATGATTCAGGTGTTCTTTCGAATGTTAACGATTTTAACTTTAATTTTAAAAAAACTCATTCCGTTGATATGTCTATCTGGAAAGTTGGTGAAAAAAATGCATTATCGATCTTAAAAGATTATTTAGATAAAAAAGTTGTAAGATATTCTCTTGATAGGAATGATCCCATTAAAGAGGGAACAAGCAGGCTGTCTCCATATTTAGCTTCTGGCATAATTTCTCCAAAAAGATGTATTTTAGAAGCTCTTAAAATAAATAATTTTGAATTAGATTCTGGTGAAAAAGGTATTATTAAATGGATAGATGAAATTGTATGGAGAGAATTCTATAAAAATATAATGCACTCTTTTCCTAAAGTAAGCAGAGGGTTACCATTTCAAGATTATACAAAAAAAATTAGGTGGCGCTTTAATCAAGATGAATTAGATGCATGGAAGAGTGGAAATACTGGATTTCCAATTATTGACTCTGCTATGAGACAGTTGGCATCCGAGGGCTGGATGCATAATAGGCTAAGAATGGTTGTAGCAATGTTTTTCACAAAGAATATGCTTCACGATTGGAGATTGGGAGAAACATTTTTTATGGAAAGTTTGATAGATGGAGATTTTTCTTCAAATAATGGAGGGTGGCAGTGGAGTAGCTCAACAGGTACTGATGCAGCACCCTATTTTCGAATATTTAATCCAATAACTCAGTCTAAAAATTTTGATTGTGACGGATTATTCATTAAAAAGCATATTCCAGAGCTAAAAGATCTAGATAAAAAGGAAATACATGATCCCTCCGATAACGTAAGAAATCATTTGAATTACCCCATGCAAATTCTTGATCTTAAACAATCAAGATTAAGAGCAGTTGATGCATTCAATGATGCAAAAAATTAATAAAATTAGATAGTTATAACAAAATCTTAAATGTATACTGTGGTGTATTTTTAATGTGTTTGGAAAAATTATGACTTCTTACCCAAGTGACCTTGAAATAGCGAATGCAGCTATAAAGAAACCAATTAAAGAGATAGCAAAAATAATCAATATCGATGAGAAAGCATTAATAAAGTTTGGTGACGACAAAGCTAAATTAAATAAAGATTTTGTTGATTCTTTATCAAAAAACAAAAGTGGAAAATTAATTCTTGTTACTGCAATATCGCCAACACCGGCAGGTGAAGGAAAAACCACTACAAGTATAGGCTTAGTTGATGGGCTATGTCACATTGGTAAAAAGGCTATGATTTGTCTAAGAGAGCCAAGTTTAGGACCATGTTTTGGTATGAAGGGTGGTGCAGCTGGAGGAGGATATTCTCAGGTTATTCCAATGACCGATATCAATTTGCACTTTACTGGAGATTTCCACGCAATTGGAGCAGCACATAATCTTTTATCAGCATTAATTGACAATCATATCCATTGGGATAATCAACTTAATATTGACCCAAGAAGAATTACTTGGAAACGCGTTGTTGACATGAACGACAGATCATTAAGAGATATTACATGTGGTCTGGGTGGGACAGGAAATGGTATACCTCGTCAAAGTGGCTTTGATATAACTGTTGCCTCAGAAATAATGGCTGTTTTTTGTCTGGCATCTAATATTGAAGATCTTCAAAAAAGAATTGGAAATATCGTAATTGGTTATACAAGATCTAATGAACCTGTGCGCGCAGAACAACTTAATGCAGAAGGAGCAATTACTGCATTGCTAAAGGATGCATTTCAACCAAATCTCGTTCAAACTCTCGAGAACAATCCCGCTTTTATGCATGGTGGGCCTTTTGCAAACATCGCTCATGGTTGCAACTCTGTTATTTCAACAAAAACTGCCTTAAAGTTGGCAGATTACGTCGTAACTGAAGCTGGTTTTGGTGCAGACTTAGGCGCTGAAAAATTTTTTAATATCAAATGTCGAAAATCAGATCTCAAACCAAGTGCAGTTGTGCTAGTTGCTACTACAAAAGCATTAAAAATGCATGGAGGAGTAAAAAAAGAAGATCTCAGTTCAGAAAATGTTGAAGCAGTTACAAATGGTTGTAAAAATTTAGAAAAGCATATTCAAAATATTGGTAAATTTGGAGTTCCTGTCGTTGTTGCGATAAATGATTATGTAACAGATACAGAAAATGAACATAAAGCAATTATTAATTACTGTAAAAATCTTGGCATTCAGTGCAAAATTTCTTCACATTGGGAAAAGGGTGGTGAAGGTGCAGCTGAACTTGCAGAAGAAGTAGCAAAAATTGCAGATTCTGATTTATCAGAATTTAAAACTTTATATGATGACAATATGTTACTTTGGGATAAGACTAAACATATTGCTCAAAATATCTACGGCGCTGAAGACATAATTGCTGATAAGAAAGTAAGAAATCAGTTTAAGAAATTAGAAAATGATGGGTTTGGCTCTTATCCAATCTGCATGGCAAAAACTCAATAC
The DNA here is from genome assembly GCA_902591925.1 of uncultured SAR86 cluster bacterium. GTDB lineage: Bacteria > Pseudomonadota > Gammaproteobacteria > Magnimaribacterales > D2472 > SAR86A. The sequence continues at coordinate 5,695 of CACJCN010000006.1, read as the reverse complement.
AGTTTTTCAACTGATCCTTTACTTATGGGAGCTCCTACTGGACACGAAGTACCAATAAGAGAAGTAAGATTATCTGCAGGAGCAGAATTTATTGTCGTGGTATGTGGTGAGATTATGACAATGCCAGGTCTTCCTAGAGTTCCAGCTGCTGAGGCTATTGGTCTGGATGAAAATAATGAAATAGCTGGGCTATTTTAATAAAATAGCCTAATAAAAAAGTATTTAGTTATAATTTAAAATATATTTCTTGGAGAATTAGTAATGAGTAATGATTTGAACTTTTATATAAATGGCGAATGGGTTAAGTCTGAATCAAATGAATTAATTGATGTGATAAATCCTGCAAATGAGGAAGTAATAGGACAAGTTACTGCTGGCACTAAAGAAGATATAGACTTAGCAGTATCATCAGCATTTAAGGCATTTTCTTCATATCAACAGACAACTAAAGAACAAAGAGTAGAATTACTAAATAACATTATTACTGAATATGAAAATAGATATGATGATTTTGTTCAGACCATAACTAAAGAAATGGGATCTCCATTATGGCTATCTGAAGCAGCACAGGCTAAAACTGGAATAAAAAACATCCACGAAACTTTGGATGCTTTAAAGAACTATGAATTTGAAAAACCTGAGGGTGACTATACTATTATTAAAGAACCTATTGGTGTTATAGGGATGATAACTCCATGGAATTGGCCTATGAATCAAATAACAACAAAAGTCTCTGCAGCATTGGCAGCAGGTTGCACTATGGTGCTCAAACCAAGTGAAATATCTCCATATTGTGCAATGCTGTTGGCTGAAGTCTTTGACAGCGCAGGCGTTCCTAATGGAGTATTTAATGTTGTAAATGGTTATGGCCCAACTGTTGGAGCAGCCTTATCTGAACACCCAGATGTGGCTATGATGTCATTTACTGGTTCAACTAGAGCAGGTATTGCTGTAGCACAAGCTTCTGCTGTATCTGTAAAACGTGTCCATCAAGAACTTGGTGGAAAATCGTCTAATATAATTCTTGATGATGTTCCTGACCTAGAAAAATCAGTAAAAGGTGGAGCGGGACATTGTTTTCTAAATTCAGGGCAATCTTGTAATGCTCCAACAAAAATGCTGGTTTCTTCAAAGAATTATGATAAGGCTGTTGAGATTGCTGTTGCTACTGCAAATAGCACCACCATTGGTGATCCAAATGGTGAATTTAGAATAGGACCAATTGCAAATAAAATCCAATATGAAAAAATTTTAAAATTGATTGAAATCGGTATTGAAGAGGGAGCAACATTGGTTGCTGGAGGTGTTGAAAAGCCAGATGGATGTGAAAAAGGGTACTATGTAAAGCCAACAGTTTTTGCAAATGTCACTAATGATATGACGATTGCAAAAGAAGAAATATTTGGTCCTGTTCTAGTGATGATTAAATATAATGATGAAGATGAAGCTATAAATATTGCTAATGATACTGAGTATGGTCTTGCTGGTTATGTTCAAGGTGATCCTGAGCATGCGAGAAATGTAGCGAGACAAATAAGGGCCGGTCAAGTAATTATTAATGGTGGTGCAAGAGGAACAGGAGCACCTTTTGGTGGATATAAAGCTTCAGGAAATGGAAGAGAGCACGGTGTTCATGGTCTTGAAGAGTGTTTAGAAACTAAAGCGATTATCGCTCCATAGATTAATCTAGTAAATCTGGCTGCATTTTAACTATTTTGTCAAAGGCTGGTTGATAACTAGCCCATGCAGCAATATCGTTTGCAATAAATTCTCTAGTTTTAACTGCTATCTCATGGGATACCGAAATTGGTTCTCCTGCTGCTTCAGCCATTAACTGAGCCTGACAACACCTTTCCATAGACATATAAAACCATAATGCAATATCTACTGATGGTCCTGTTGTCAAAATTCCATGATTTTGAAGTATAGCAACTTTTTTATCTCCTAAAGCTTTTGCAATTTCATCACCTTCATTAACTTCTTCAACAACGCCAGAAAATTCTTTATAAATTCCCTGATTTTCGTAAAAAGCACAAGCATCCTGAGAAATTGGGTCAAGCAATTTCCCCAAAGTTGAGAAAGTTCTTCCATAAATAGAGTGAGAATGTGCAGCTGCGTTTACATCAGGTCTTGCTTTATGCAATCTAGAATGAATTGCAAATGCTGCAACATTGACATCTTTATCACCTTGCACAACCTTTCCATCATGATTTACCAATAAAAGGTCAGAAACTGATATTTGGGAAAAATGAACGCCTAGTGGATTTACCCAAAAATGATCTTTAAACTCAGGATCTCTATATGTAATGTGTCCTGCAACACCCTCATTGAATCCAAAATAGTCGAATAGTCTAAATCCAGCTGCAAGCTTCTCTAGTTGATTACGGCGCTCCTCAGCAGGATTTGCAAATTCTTGAAAAACTAGCCCTTTATCTTTTAAAGGCAACCGTCCATCAGTAGTGTCTATTTTAATAGGTGTAACATTTGACATAGTTTTTATTCTCCCAAGCTCTTTAATGTTAAAATAGCTTATCAAATTAGTAAACAAATATGAAATACAGAATTGAAAAAGATAGTTTGGGTGAGGTTAGAGTTCCCTCGAAGGCTTTATGGGGCGCACAAACGCAAAGAGCTGTTAATAATTTTCCCATAAGTGGCATAAAAATGGATTTTCCTTTCACCAAGTCATTTGTATCATCTCTTGGACTAATTAAAGATGCAGCCGCTAAAGCAAACTTAAAATTAAAGTTGATATCTTCAAAAAAATCAAAAGCAATCTCAAAAGCAGCCAAGGAAGTTTGGCAGGAAAAACATCATCATGAATTTCCAATAGACGTTTTTCAAACTGGTTCTGGGACAAGCTCAAATATGAATGCAAATGAAGTTATCGCTAACTTGGCTGGGAAGTTTTCTAAAGAGACAATAAGTCCAAATGATGATGTCAACATGAGTCAAAGCAGTAATGACGTAATACCTACTGCAATAAAAATTAGTGCTCATCTTGATCTTACTAATAAATTATTACCAGCAATAGACAAATTAATAAATGTTATTGAAAAAAAGGCTGAATCTTTAAAAGGCATTATAAAGACTGGTAGAACTCATTTAATGGATGCAATGCCAATAGACTTCTCAGAAGAATTAATGGCATGGTCTAGTCAACTAAACTCATCAAAAGAAATGCTAAATATTTTTCAAAAAAAACTTTTAGAGTTACCTCAGGGTGGAACTGCTGTTGGAACTGGAATAAACGCTCATAAACAATTTGCTAAATACTTTGCTAAAGAATTGTCACTCTTATTAGGAAAAAAACATAAGTGTGTTCCAAGCAGCAATTTTTATCATGAATTAAGTTCACAAGATACATCCGTTCAGTTGTCCGGTGAGCTTAAAAACCTTGCTCTAGTATTGATGAAAATATCCAATGATCTAAGATGGATGAATAGTGGGCCCTTAACAGGTATTTCAGAAATTGAATTAAGAGCACTTCAGCCTGGAAGCAGTATAATGCCTGGGAAGGTAAATCCAGTTATACCAGAAGCGGTTGCTATGGCATCCGCAGATGTCATTGGTAATGATGTGACAATTTCTGTGGCAGCTCAATCAGGTAATTTTCAACTTAATGTTATGCTTCCTGTTATTGCGTATAACCTACTAAAGAGTATTAATTTATTGGCGGGTGCTTCAAATGCATTATCAAAAAATACTATAAGTAATTTTAAAGTTAACAAAAAGAATCTAGAACTTTCATTGTCCAAAAATCCGATATTAGTAACAGCGTTAAATCCAATTATTGGATATGAAAAAGCTGCATATATTGCAAAAAAAGCATATAAAGAAAATAGATCGATAATTGATGTGGCTTCTGAAGAGACTGATTTAACAAAAGCAAAACTTTTAAAGCTTCTTGATCCTTCAAAATTAGCAAAGGGTGGTTTGTAAGTTGACTAAATTATCGAACACTAATTGTGAGGCATGCAGGGCTGATGCACCAGTTTTATCTGAGAAAGAAATTAACGACCTACTGCCACAATTATCATCTTGGAATATCAATGATGATGAGGGAATTAAGAGATTAGTTTGCTCATATGCTTTTTTAAGTTATGAAGACTCGGTTGCATTTACAAATAAAGTGGCAAACCTAGCTGAACAAGAGGATCATCATCCTGAAATCATGCTTGAATGGGGTAAAGTAACAGTATCTTGGTGGTCTCACAAAATCAAAGGACTTCATATGAATGACTTTATTTGTGCCTCTAAAACCGATCTTCTTTTTAAAGATTCGCAATAAACTCTAAAACAAAATGAATCAAAATGAAAAGCCGTTTCAATTATTAGCATGGATAGCAACAGCTATATTAATTTTAGCTGCCCTTTTAGCAAGTTTTGTACCAGCGCTTGAATATCATCATTGGGCATTTATTATTGCAAATTCTTTATGGGTTATTGTTGGTTTTTTATGGAGAGAAATGTCACTAATTGTTCTAAATGCAGGTCTTACAATAATATATGTATTTGGTTTAATCTTATAAAAAGATAAATTTTGAAATAAAAATTAAAGTTAAAAACCAAGCTCCGATTGTCACCTCATTATATTTGCCACTAAAAAATTTTAGTGCAGTATATGTAAGAAAACCCAGAGCAATTCCATCTGCAATAGAAAAGGTTAGGGGTATCATTACAATAATCACAAGAGCTGGTAGTAGCTCTGTGGCATTAGACCAATTGAGTTTTTCCATTCCACCTAACATAAGAATTGCTACATAAATTAAAGCACCAGCTGTAGCATATGGAGGAATAATTGATGCTAGTGGAGATAAAAACATTGAGAATAAAAATAAAATACCAACAAAAATTGCAGTTAAACCAGTTCTGCCGCCAGCTTCAACACCTGCAGAACTTTCAACGTAACTTGTAACTGGAGAGCATCCAAAAAAAGTTCCAAAAATGCTTGCGGTACTATCAGCTTTCAAAGCTTTATCAAGATCACTAATCTGTCCATTTTCATTTACCAAATTTGCTCTTGTCGCAACTCCAAGCAAAGTACCAGTGGTATCAAATAAGTTTACAAAAAGGAAAGACATTATTATTGTTATCATCCCAATATTTAACGCTCCTAAAATATCTAACTTCATAAAAGTAGGAGCAATTTCTGGAGGAAGAGACACCAATCCATTGAATTCGATTAATCCTAAAAATAAACCTATAAATGTAGTTATCAAAATTCCAATAATTATTGCACCGGGTATTTTTCTTACAGACAAAATTGAAATCGCAAGAAATCCAATAGCAGCTAATAAAGTTTCTATGTTTGAAAAACTTCCAAGTGATAAAAGTGTCGCTTGGTTGCTTACAATTATCCCACCATTTTTAAGTCCAATCAGCCCAATAAATAATCCTACACCAGCTCCCATAGCAATCCTTAAATTAAAAGGAATACTGGAGATCATCCAACTTCTTAATCTAGTTATGCTCATTATAAAGAAGAGAATTCCTGCAATAAAAACTGCGCCGAGTGCAACTTCCCATGAGTAACCCATTTCACCAACAACCGTATATGTAAAAAACGCATTTAAACCCATTCCTGGAGCTAATCCAACAGGCCAGTTTGCAAATATGCCCATCACAAAACATGCAATTGCTGCAGCTAGGCAAGTTCCAACAAAAATAGCTCCTTGATCCATACCACTTGCTG
>CACJCN010000005.1 GCA_902591925.1 uncultured SAR86 cluster bacterium | reverse complement strand
TTGTATGCATCCCCATCTAGTAAACTCAAAACATGCATCATCTGAATATTCTGATTTAACATTTGTTGAGAAAAAATTTAAAAAACTTTTAATGTTGGAAATATCTGCTTCAAAATAATGATCTACTAAGATTCCTGCCATATCAATACCAATTGGTCCCTTTTTCATATCTTGATAATCGATAACTGTTAAATGATTATTCTTATTAAGGACTAAGTTACGTCTTTCAAAATCAAAATGACAATTAACCCAAGGATGTTGATAAAGCTTATCAATGGTGATTGATATTAAGTCATTAATAGACTCATCTGATTCAAGATTTAAAAATTTTTGACAAAAAACTTTATCAAATAAGCTCATCTGATTGATTAAGTCTTCTTTTGAAAATTCTTCCAGATTCTTAATTTCAGATTCTTGTAATTCAATCAATAGATTTAATGAGCTTTCTAATAGCTCTTTCTTATTATCGTCATTAAATATTGATATCAAGTCTTTGTCTCCCAAATCCTCCTGAATGGTGACTCCGGCTTGTTTATCATGATGAATAATATTTACACTAGAAATATGATTTCTTTTAAGCTCGTTAGATATATTAATAAAATTTTCGTGATCGCCTTCTTTCGGGTCTAGGTAGCACAGAATTGTTGTTTCTTTGGTATCATTAATTATTCGCCAATACTCTCTTCCGCTAGCTTCTTGTTTTAATGGTATTGCCTCTAGAGGATTAAAGTTAAATTTTTTACTTAAATTTATTACTTCTTCTTCTTTCAACTAACTATTCTTAATTTCATCAGGCAAAGGAGTATCTTCAGGAACAAAGAAATCTGGCATTAATTCTCCAAAAGGAACTGAAGCATATTTTGAGAAGTCTTTTACCCCAGATTCATATAAAACAATATCATCTATGCAAAAATTTCCAGTGAATTCTTTAGAGTCTTTTGTAAGAATCTCGTATGCTGAGTCAGCCATTATGTCTACATTTCTTGAGAGTTTCATAATTTCATCGCCACCTAGATGATTTTGTACAGCTGCTGTTGCTATTGCAGTTCTTGGCCAAAGTGCATTCACAGCTATACCAAATTCCTTAAATTCTTCTGCCATTCCAAGAACGCACATACTCATTGTGTACTTAGCCATTGTGTAAGCAACTGTTCCTGAGAACCATTTAGACTCCATGTCTAGAGGTGGTGCAAGATTTAAAATATGTGGATTATTAGATTTTTTTAAATGAGGTAGGCAATATTTACTTACCATGTATGTGCCTCTTCCATTAATTTGATGCATTAGATCATATCTTTTCATTTCAGTATCAGTGACATTCGTTAATTGAATTGCTGAAGCATTATTAATACAAATATCAATTCCACCAAAATGATCAACAGTTTGATTAATGGCGTCTCTAACATTATCTTCATTTCTTATATCACAAATCACTGGCAATGCTTCACCACCAGCTTCAACTATTTCATCAGCTGCGGTATATATTGTTCCTGGTAGCTTAGGATGTGGTTCTGCTGTTTTTGCAGCTATAGCTATTTTCGCTCCATCTTCAGCCGCCTTTTTTACCATAGCAAGGCCTATACCTCTGCTTCCACCAGATATAAAAATTACTTTATCTTTCAAACTCATATTTTTTTCCTCTAATTTTTAAAACTTTTCCATATAAGGACGTAAATCTAGTTCATGCGTCCATGCGCTTCTATGCTGCGTATGAACAAACCAATACGCATCAGCAATTGCATCAGGTTGTAGAATACCGTCTTTTTCTTTTAAAGCATATCTGTCAGGGAAATTTTCTTTTATAAATGCAGTATCTATTGCTCCATCGATTATAAAATGAGCGACATGTATGCCTTGAGGTCCAAGTTCTCTAGCCATACTTTGTGAAACTGCCCTTAAAGCAAATTTTGCACTAGCAAATGCAGAAAACCCGGATCCACCCCTCATTGAAGCAGTCGCTCCAGTAAAAAAGATAGACCCCTCATTCCTTGCCGTCATATATTTTGCAGCCTCTCTTCCAGTTAAGAATCCTGCAAAAGCTGCCATTTCCCATACTTTCTTGAAGACTCTTGATGTAGTATCAACTATAGGGAAAAAAACATTTGCACCTGGATTAAAAATAACAACATCTATAGGTGCAACCTCTTCCTCAACTTCTTTAAAAAACTTTGCGATTTCGTCCTCGTCTCTAGCATCAACTCCATATCCCTTTGCCCATCCACCAGAATTATTAATTTCATCTGCCAATTTATTTACTTTCTCAATGCTTCTAGGACGTCTAGCTGGACAAACTTTATAGCCGTGACTTGCAAATTTCTTTGTCAACGCTGCTCCTGTAGCGTCACCTGCACCAATGATAATAGCCGAAAATTTTGAAAAATCTTTCATAACAGTGTTTAATTGTTTTACTTTACAAAATTGTGAATAGAAATGATAGTAGACTTTATTTTTGATGTAGCGAGTCCAAATACATATCTTGCTCATAAAATTATTCCTCAAATAGAAGAAAGAACAGGCGCAAAATTTGAATATATCCCATGTCTATTAGGTGGAATTCATAAATTATCTAATAATCAACCACCCTTTATCGCGTATGCAGATTGCAAAAATAAGAGTGATTATCAAATGATAGAAATAGATAGATTTGTAAAACAGCATAGTCTTACAAATTATAAATTTAACTCTCATTTTCCTCCTTCGACCATTCAAATACAAAGAGGTGCAATTGCAGCAAAAGAGCTTGATATCTTTGAAGATTATTTTGAATGTGTAATTAGTGCAATGTGGGAGCAGGATAAAAATATATCTGATGTTGAAGTTCTTAAAGAAGTTCTTAAAGAAGGCAATTTAGATGTTGAATCAATTATGGAGATTGTTCTTTCTCAAGATTGTAAAGATAAACTAATTAAAAACACTGACGAAGCGGTAAATAAAGGATGTTTTGGAGTCCCAACATTTTTCTACGACAATCAAATATTTTTTGGTAAAGATCATCTTCATCAACTTGAACAATATATCAATTCAAATAAATAGTAGAACTTTTTAAACAAAAATCTTTCAAACTATTAAAATATCAATTAAATGAAAAGAATAACAAAAATATTGTATCTTTTAGTTTTGATTTTTAATCAAAATTTCTTATTTAGTAATATTTTAGAATCTGATGTTTTTGTAGAAAACAATACTAATAGTTCATGCATGATATATCAGCCATATTTAGGTGTCGTAAAGGATGCAGAAAGCTTAGACATAAAGTCTGATAAATTTGAAATAACAGACGAGAAAGTGTTGATATTGAATGATAATGTGCGAATTGACTTCCCTGAAGGCATTCTCAATGCCGGTAAAGCAAGAATTGATCAAGAAAATGGTTTTATTAATTTTAAAAAAGGTGGCGAGCTTATATTAAAAGACTATCTTTTTAATTTAGAGGAAGGAATTTTCGATAATAATAAGTTATTTGTAGATTTCACTAACGGGGAAACTTACATCAACAATAGAGGTTTTGTAATTAGCTTCAAAAAATTATCTGGCAATCTAGATAATCAAATAACTTTAGAAGACATATCAATGACTTCCTGCAAAGATCCAAAAAATGGCTGGCAATTAAATGCTGAAAGCATAACGCTAGACGATAATACTATGAGGGGCTATGCTAAAAAAGTTATGGTAAAAGCATTTGATAGAACTGTCTTAAGGATACCTTATCTTCCGTTTGCCACTTCACAAGAGAGAATGTCTGGTTTTTTAGAACCTAAGATATCATATTCATCTGATGGATTAGATTTCATGATTCCATACTATAGAGTTTTATCAGAGACATCTGATTTTACAATTGCGCTCAGAAATATATCAGATAGAGGCTTAGGTTTTGAAGCAAATTCTAGAAATCTCCACGGAAATAATAACTTAAGAAATATTGATTTTATTTATTTTAATAATGATAAAGAGTATGAAAATATCTATCCATCAGATTCTGATTCAAGGTGGGCATTTAGCATAAATGATTCATTTGGTGATAAAAAAAATTTTTGGGTAGATGTAGATTGGTCAAAGTCATCAGATAGTTTGGTTTTGCGAGATATTCCAGGAGACATCACATCAATTGGAAGTCAAAGAGAACAAAGCTTAAAACAAAATGTAAAAATTAATGGTGTATTTAATAATTTTCAAGTTAGTGTTTCTCAAGAAGGGTACCAAACCTTAAATCCAATTCTTACAAATGGTTATAAAAAATCACCTTCAATAAACTTAAATTATTTCAAAAACTTCAAAAATGTTTCTGTTCATGAGTACTTAAACTATACAAATTTTGTTGCAGATAATATTCACGGATTTTTTGGTATAGATAAAAATAATAAATTTAGATCATCTATACCAAACCCTGTTGAAGGAGAGAGAATTTTTTATATGCTAGAAATTTCAAATTCTATGAATATAAGTGGCTATCAATTAAATACATCTATTGGCGTAAGGGGTATTGATTTTGACATTGTTGATAATAAATCAAATTCCAATTCAGTAATGGTTCCAACTTTTAAATTTGATTTAAGTACATTATTAATCATGAAAAGTGGTATGCAGAGCCATATATTAAAACCAAAAATATTTTACGGGTATGTCGGACATGAAGAACAAGATGATAATCCTGTCTTCGATACTTATAAGTTGGGCATGATGAATCAGGTGTTTAATCTTAATCGCTTTACTGGCATGGATAGAATTGGCGACCAAAATTTTTATACATTGAGTATGGAATACAAAAGGCGTCAAATGAATATGAACAATATCTCCTTGAAGATAAGTCAAAAATTCTATCTAAAAGACAGAAAAGTATTTATCAATAATATGAGCATGAATTCAATGCACTCTGACATGATGTCGAATTCAATGAATATGAACACAATGTCTGATTCAATGGATATGGGAATGATGTCTATGATGAATGGTGACAAAGATCCAATAATGATTATGGCTAAATGGATGCCCAATATGAAAACAATGTTTATGGCCTCAGGTAGCTATTCTGAAGAGATGAAGAAGTTTCCAATGGCAGGACTAACAATAAATCATATGTTTGATAAAGGAAAAGTTGGATATGCAAAAAGATATACCAGGATGACAGGAGATTTTAATCAAACTTTAGACTACTCTGAATTTTTTGCTAATCTCAAAATAAAGGATAATGTGAGTTTTGTTGCAGAAGTTAAGAGAGATGATGAAAATAGTTCTAATATTGAATCCTCTTTTGGGATTGGATTTGAGAATTGTTGTTTTTCTTTTAGGATTTTAGCTTCAGATAAAAACTTATCTAAGTATCTAGATGGCTACCGACCTGAAGCTTATAAATATTTAGGTGACGCTTGGGATGATATAATTAAAATTGAAAGCAAAAGTAGAATTAATTTTGAATTTAAGCTAAAAGGATTAAACTCATCCTTTGAAAAAGTTTCGAGATTCATGAATAATTCACTTCTAAACCATTAATATTTATGAAACATGTTTTAATCATAAGTTTGTTTATTTCATCTGCCTTAATCAGTGCAAAAGTTGAATTATTAGATAAAATTGCAATTATTGTCGACGATGGTTTAGTGATGGAATCACAAATTAATGATGCTCTCAGTACATTAGAGAAAAACTATTCGGAACAAAATATTAAAATGCCTCCAAAAGAGGTATTAATTGATCAGGTAAAAGAAAAACTAATTATCGAAGAATTGCAGCTCCAGCTTGCAGACAGAGCTGGCGTAAAAATAAGTGATGCTGAATTAAACTCAACCATCACAAGATTAGCTGCGAATAACCAAATGAATTTAGAAGAATTTATATTGTTCATTGAAAATAGCGGTGATTCTTATGAAAAAGTTAGAGAATCAATGCGTCGTGAAATGCGAATTCAAAGAATTCAAAGAGGAAGAGTAAATTCAAATATTGATATTACAGAGAATGAATTTGAATCATTTTTGGCTACAAATGAATCGCTTGCTGCACTAGAACCAGAGCTATTGGTAAGACAAATCTTGGTAAATGACATTAATATAGCAAGAAAGTTATTGGGTTTAATAAATGAAGGTTCTAATTTTTCAGACTTAGCTAAAGAATACTCCATAAGTTCAAATGCTAATAATGGAGGGTTAATTAACTGGAGGAAGCCAAAAGATATGCCTGAATTATTTGAAAATGCTCTTAAAAATAAATCAATTGGTCATGTCACAGAACCTTTGAAAAGCGGTTCAGGTTTTCATATTCTAAAACTTGAAGACAAAAGAGGTGAATTTGTAAAATTTGAAGATCAGTGGCTTTCAAGACATATTCTTCTTATACCGTCAGCCATCAGAAATGCTGAAGAAACAGAAATTCAACTTAATAGACTAAGAGATAGAATTTTAGAAGGAGAAGATTTTGAATTACTAGCAGAAGAATTTTCAGAAGATCCAGGCTCTGCCAAACAAGGTGGAGACCTTGGCTGGATGAGCTTAGGAGTCTTTACTCCTGCATTTGAGGAGGTTATGTTATCAACTGAAATTGGATCAATATCTGAAGTATTTGAGAGTGAGTTTGGTTTTCATTTTTTAGAAGTTATAGATAAAAGAAATTATGAACAAACTAATGATTTAATAAGAGACAGAGCCTATAACCTTTTATATGCCAGAAAATATGAAGAAGAACTTGAAAATACTCTAAGAACAATGAGAGCAGAGGCTTTCGTAGAATTTAAAGACCTAGATTGAAAAAAATTATCTATTCGCCTGGTGAGCCAAGTGGGATCGGTCCAGACTTAATCATTAAATTATCCTCATCAAATTTATGGGAAGATCTTAAGATACCCATTGTTTCTATTGGTGACCCAAAACTTTTTATAGACAGAGCAGCTGTATTGAAGAAAAAAATTCAAATTGTTGAATTGGAGTCGCTTAATGAGGTAAGTAAAAATACTAGAGGGCTTCTACAAATTATAAAAGTGACTAAATGCTCTAATACACGGCCGGGAAAACTATATAAAAGTAATGCTCAATATGTTCTTAATAATCTAACTTACTCTATTGAACAAACTATGCAAAATGAAGAAACGGCATTAGTAACCGGTCCACTAAGTAAAGAAAATATCATTTCAATTGATAAATTATTTATTGGGCATACTGAATATATAAAAAAGATTACTAAAAGTAAGGATGTTTTAATGATGCTTGCATCAGATCAGTTACGCGTTGCCCTAGCTACAACTCATATACCTCTTAAAAATGTGTCTAGAACAATTACGAAAGAATTAATTATTAATAAGATAAAAATACTTAATGAAGATTTAAAAAATAAATTCAATATTAAGAAACCAAATATAAAAGTGCTTGGCCTTAATCCTCATGCAGGAGAGAACGGTAAAATAGGCAAAGAGGAACAAGTTCATATAAAACCAGCAATAAAAGAATTAAGAAAGAAAAAAATTAACGTATCAATGCCCATTTCAGCAGATACTGCATTTTCTAGAAAATCATTGAAAGAAGCTGATGCATATTTGGGAATGTATCATGATCAAGTTTTGCCAGTCTTAAAAACTTTAAGCTTTGGAAACTCAATTAATATTACACTTGGAATTCCAATAGTTAGGACTTCTGTTGATCATGGGATTGCTTTGGATATTGCTGGAACTACTAAATCAGATTCCTCATCATTAATACTGGCCATTAAAACTGCAAAAAAATTGATTTAATGAGATCGAGAGATATTAGAAGAAAATATGGTCAAAACTATCTAACAGATAAATCAGTATTATTTAAAATGGCTGATGCTATATCACCAACATCTTCAGATAATTTCTTGGAAATTGGTCCTGGTCTTGGGGCTTTAACTGAACAAATTAATAAAGATGATATAAATATTATTGCAATCGATATAGATTCAGAAAATACAGAGATATTAAAAGAGAAGTTCACTGGTCCTGCAAACTTTCAATTTCTAACTGATGATATTTTGAAATATAAGATTGATAATGATGAGCAAAGAATAGTTGGAAACCTGCCCTATAATATTTCTACTCAAATAATTCTAAAGCTGATAGATAGCCATGAAAAGATACTCGATATGCATTTTTTGGTACAAAAAGAAGTAGCCGAAAAGATTGCGGGAAAAGTTGGAACTAAAAGTTGGGGCAAGTTAGCTATCAAAATTGCCGCTTTTTTTGATAACGAAATTTTGTTTGATGTTCCCCCTGAGGCGTTTGATATAAAACCAAAAGTAAATTCAAGCTTTATAAGGTTTATACCAAATAAGAATTTTAAAGAAATCATTAATCAAAAAAATAATTTTTTTAAATTAATTGACTTAGCTTTTGCATCAAGAAGAAAAAATATCAAGAATAACTTAAAAAGTTTGAGTATTAATTGGAATGAAGTTGATATTGATCCAACTAAAAGACCTGAAGAAATATCTCTTGATGGTTATCTTCTCCTCTCAAAGGTTTTAATGCTCTGATGTCTCACTATGTGATTGGAGATGTGCAGGGTTGTTATGATGAACTTATTAATTTATGTTCAAAAATAAAATTTAATCCAAAAAAGGATACATTAATCTTTGCAGGAGATCTTGTTAATAGAGGCCCTAAGTCGCTTGAAGTCTTGAATTTCTGTCTTGAAAATAAAAAATCTATTAAAGCTGTTCTTGGTAATCATGATTTTTATCTCTTATATCTTATAGAACACAAAAAGAATAATAGATCATTAAAAACAATTCTAAAGGCTGACAATATTTCTAAAATACACAAATGGCTAAAAAAACTACCTCTATTACTAAAAGTTAAAATTAATGGTCATAATTTTTGGATTTCTCATGCTGGAATACCATATATATGGGATTTTAAAACAGCCAAAATACTATCAAAAGAAGTTCAGGTTGCTCTTAAAGATGATTCCTATAATTTACTTAAAAATATGTGGGGCGATACTCCAAGCAAATGGAACAATAAACTAGTTAAATACAAGCGCTTAAGAGTAATAATCAATTACTTTACCAGAATGAGATTTTTAGATAAAAAAGGTGTTTTAAAGTTAAAGAAAAAAAATCTAAAATCAGAAAAAAATCATATTCCTTGGTTTAAGCAAACCACTCATAACTTAAAAAAAGATGAGTCTATTGTATTTGGGCATTGGGCAGCACTTGAAGGAAAAACAAATTTAGATAATATAATCGGCTTAGATACTGGCTGTGTTTGGGGTAATAAGCTAACAGCAATAAGATTAGAAGATAAAAAACTATATCAAGTTAGAAGAAAATGAAAATTTACAAAGTTGGTGGTGCTGTAAGAGATTCACTTATGGGCGTTAAATCTTCCGATAGGGATTGGGTCGTTGTGGGCTCATCTCCTGAAGAAATGGTATCAAATGGTTTTAAACCAATAGGTAAGGACTTTCCAGTATTTTTACATCCAGAAACAAACGAAGAGTATGCCCTAGCAAGAACAGAGAAAAAAACAGGAACTGGTTATGGTGGGTTTACTTTTTATTACGGAAAAGATGTTACTTTAGAAGAAGACCTATCAAGAAGAGACTTTACTATCAATGCTATTGCTCAGGATGATGCTGGTATCATTATTGATCCTTTTAATGGTCAAGATGATATAAAAAATAAACTTTTCAGGCACGTTTCTAATGCTTTTTTTGAAGATCCTTTAAGAGCAATTAGATTAGCAAGATTTTTTTCTTATGATCATCTTAAAGATTTCGATATAGATGCAGCTACTATTGAATGCATCGAAAAAATTGTTTCATCGAGAGAAATAGCAGACATTTCATCAGATAGAATCTGGTCTGAAACTGAAAGAGCTTTATCTAATTCAAATCCAAGTAAGTACTTTGAAAAAATAATATCTTTGAACTTATTAGATCCTTATTTTAGTAAGCTAAAAGAATCTTCTTGTGACAGCCACAACAATAAGACATTAAGGTGGACTGAACTTCAAATAAATAATAATTTTGAATTAGGAAGCGGGCTTCCCCTCCCAAATGATTTTAAAAACGTAGTCGAGATATGTAAAAGTGCGTTGGAATTAAATAAAGATACCCATCAAGACGACTTAATTTTATTAATTGATAAAATTAATTTTATTAGAAATTTTGAATTAATTAATCAATTAATTTCGCTACCTCATTTTAGCGATAACAAAGATTTTATTTCCCAGCTTGCAAAAAAAATTAAAACAACTGATTTCTCATATTTATCAAATGTATCAAAAGAGAATATTGATGAAGAAAAGATTAAAATATATAAGAAATTATTAACAGCTAAAAATGAATAAAACAATTTTTATAACTGGGGCAGCTAAAAGAATTGGTAAAGAGATAGCTCTTACCTTTAAAGAATTAGGCTGGAATATTATTATTCATTACAACTCATCAAAAGAAGCAGCTGATGATCTTGCCGCTGAAATAAATAATTCAAATGCTAACTCTGCGGTTACTGTTCAAGGAAATTTAGATGTCAAAGAAGATGTTGAAAAAATAATCAGTGTCGTTCTTGATGCATTTCCAAGCATAGATCTATTAATAAATAATGCGTCCACTTTTTACCCTACTCCAATTGATGATATTTCTGAAGATCATTGGGAGAAATTAATTGGTAGTAATTTAAAAGGACCAATGTTTTTAATTAAAGGGCTCAAACATAAGCTTAAAGAATCAAATGGATCAATTATTAATATCACTGATACCAATTTATCAAAAGGGGTCGCTAATTACTCCATTTATTCTGCTGCAAAGGCTGGATTAGAGGCGATTACAAAAGGATTAGCAAGAGAGTTAGCGCCTGAAATAAAGGTAAATGCAATTGCTCCAGGTGCAATGCTTGAACCACCAGATGTTACTTGGACTGAAGAACAAAAAAATAAAGTTATTGATACTATTCCTCTTAAAAGGATGGGTTCAGAAAAAGATATAGCTGAAGCAGTAAAGTTTCTAGCTGATTCTGAATATATTACCGGGCAAATTATAAAAGTTGATGGAGGTAGGTCGCTCTAATGAAGCCCCTAGATGATGCAAAATTCTCTGGTACTAAAGATGTTGATGAGAGATTAAGAATTGACTCTGCAAATTTACAGCCCTGGATTGATGAGTACGTTCCTAATGCAGGAAAGATAATAGCAATAGAACAATTCAAGGGAGGACAATCAAATCCTACGTATAAAATAATTACCGAATCAAAAAATCTTGTCCTTAGAAGGAAGCCACCAGGAAAACTTTTGCCATCCGCGCATGCTGTAGATAGAGAATATAAAGTTATTACTGCTTTATATGAGACTGATGTACCAGTTCCAAAAACTTATGGGCTTTGTGAAGATGATGATGTTGCTGGTACTGCTTTCTTTGTAATGGATTTTCTAGGCGGTGATCTTTTTTGGGATCCAATGATTCCCTCAATGACAAATAGAGATAGAAAAGAGATATACAGGAATAAGAATAAAACTTTAGCAAAACTCCATAGTGTTGATTATAAAAAAATTGGTCTTGAAGATTATGGTAAACCTGGCAACTATGTTGCTAGACAAGTATCAAGATGGTCTAAGCAATATAGGGCGTCAGAAACAGACAATATTGAAGCTATGAATAATCTTATTGATTGGTTGCCAAAAAATATACCTGATGATGATGAAACAACTATCGTTCACGGCGATTATAGATTAGATAATATGATACTAAAAAATAATGAAGTAATTGGTATTTTAGACTGGGAATTATCAACTCTAGGTCACCCAATTGCAGACTTTAGTTATCACTGTCTTTCGTGGCGAACTCAAGAAGCCTTTTGGGATCAAGCTAAACTAAAAGAACTTGGCATACCTTCTGAAAGGGAATATATGGAAATGTATTGTGAGAATTCTGGTAAAGATTTGTCAAAAAATTGGGAATTTTATATGGCTTTTAACATGTTTAAGATTGCTGGAATTTTACAAGGTATATTAGGAAGAGTGAGGGATGGAACTGCGGCATCAAAACATGCTGAGGAAAGAGGTAATATGGTCTTTCCTCTCTCTGAAGCAGCGTGGTCAACAATTGAAGAAAATTTTTTGAAATAACTTCTTTATCTTTTAACAAAGAATAAGGTAATACCTGAAACTGAAGTCACTAGAGCAAGCACTGATAAAATTTGTAGCAAGATATTATTTATATTATCTCGTTCACGATAATCCATAATGTGTAGTGACCACAAAAAATCCCATATTCTCCATGAGTCTGATCTTATTGATCCAATATCTCCCGTTATATATCCAACATAAACATTGATACCGTCCTTGGTATCTGTTGTAACTTTGTATACTGGTAAATCTCCTCTGTATTCTGCACCAGGATATAGTTCTGTTACTAAACTTACCTCCATTGGATTTAAAGTAGTTTTTTGAGCAGTTATTTTTATGACTTCTTCCTTTGTAAGAGGTTCTATGACATTACCTTCAGGATAAGTTTGATAAGTCTTTTTGCCCTCCTCGATGGTTTCGATTATAGAAGTGCCAAGCCTATCGAATATTCGATACTCTGTTTCTTTGGGAAGACGATACTGCTCTCCCCTTACCAATTCAATTTTATTGTAGGCAAAATAAATTCCAGATATTGTCCACAGCAGTAGCTGTATTGAAACAAATATACTTAAATACCTATGAAAATTTCTTACAAATCTTTTTGTGTTCATTATATTAGTTCTTTTAATGGTGCGGATACGAATTCATATTTTTGAATTTCGTCACTCTCAAATAATATATCATCATTTTCATCTATTTGAAGAACTATATCTATATCAAGAGTTCTGGCACTAAATTTTGGAGCATTTCTATTTCTTCCAGCATTGTCTTCAATTAACTTTAGCTTTTTATTTAGTTCCTTAAAATCTAATTCAGAATTTCCACAAACTACTGAGTTTAGAAAATCATCGCCTTCAAAGCCTTCAGCTTTTGTTTGATGAATTGATGAAGATTGAATGTTTGAAAGAGTTTTTTTTAGTTCTTCTAGAGCAAATTCTAAATTTTTCTTGGCATTAATATTACTGCCTAGGGATAAGAAATACTTCATTATCTATGAATTATGAGTCCAACATCTTTAGCGCCACGAAGTGCTCCAGGCTTAGACACACGTAATTTGATCGATTCAACTCCGTATGTATCTTTTACGAGCGATGCAATTCCCTCAGCAAGTGATTCTTGTAATTGAAAGGACGATGCCTCAACAAATTTAATAACTCCTTTGCAAATGGTTTTGTAATCAACAGTGTCCTCAATTGAATCTGTCTTTGCAGCTCTTTTACAATCAAAAGGAAATTCCATATCAATGCTAACTTCTTGTTTAACTTTTCTTTCCCAGTCAAAGATACCAATGATTGTTTTTACTCTTAAATCTTTTATATAAATTATGTCTTTCATACTTTCAACTCATCTAACGGCCACCGAGCTCTTGCGCTTGAAGATCTGTCATTTTCAATTGATGGTTTCATCATAGATCCTACAAATGCAATCATTGCAGCATTATCACCACAATATTTCAAATCGGGATAATACACTTTTATGTTATGTGATTCTTCAAGCTTTTTAAACTCACTTCTCAAAAACTTATTTGCAGCAACACCTCCAGCTATAATAACTTCCTTTCTTCCAGTCATTTCAATAGATTTCTTAATCTTTGCGACCAAAACATCTGAAATTGCTTGTTGAAATGATGCAGCAATATCTGATTTTATTTCTTCAGTAATATTAGAAATTTTTTGAACAGTGTATAAAACAGAGGTTTTTAGTCCACTTAAGCTCATATTTAAATCATTACTATTAATCATAGGTCTTGGAAAATCAAATGCATTCGATCTTCCTTCAAGTGCCAGTCTCTCAATATAAGGACCGCCAGGATAAGGTAAATCTAGCAACTTAGCTACTTTATCAAAAGCTTCTCCAACTGCATCGTCTTGAGATTGGCCAATAATTTCATAATTTCCTTTATCTTTAACGTTAACGATCATGCTGTGACCACCAGAGACAAGCAAACATATAAAAGGCATTTTTATATCAGGGAATTCCATCATTGGTGACATCAAATGTCCCTCTAAATGGTTTATTGGTATCAAGGGAATATTGAGAGCTGTTGAAAGTCCTTGAGCAAAACTTTCTCCAATTAAAAGAGCTCCCAGCAAACCTGGTCCAGACGTATAAGCAATCTGATCAATACTATCAAGAGAAAGGTTACCTAAAGCGTCTTCAAGCACATCCACAATTTTTAAACAGTGGTCTCTTGAGGCTAATTCAGGTACCACTCCCCCATATTCGGCATGCATATCCATTTGACTATGAACAGACTCTCCAATAATTCCGTCTTTGGTATCATAAATAGCTATTGCCGTTTCATCACAGGATGTTTCAATTCCTAATGTTTTCATAAAAAATTTTGCAAAATTGTAAATAAAAGCCTAAACTACGCGTCACATTATGCCTTCAATTATTATAAAAGATACAGAACATTTTGATATTGGTTTGAGGAAATTCAAGCGTGCTTGTGAAAAAGCAGCAATTGTACCTGAAATAAGAGCAAGAGAATTTTACGAAAAGCCAACTGAAAAAAGAAAACGTCTAATGGCAGCAGCTGTCAAAAGAGCAAAGAAATCCAATAGAAAGTTTTCATTCCCGAGACGAAGATCTAGATAGTTTTGACTCTTTTATCAGATATTAAAAATGACCTAAAACAAGCAATGCTTGATAAAAATGATTTGACAAGAGACACCATCAGAATGTTTTTATCAGAAGTCCAAAGATTCGAAATAGATAACAAAGAAGAGGTTGATGATGCGAAGGCATTACAAATCATCAATAAAATGATTAAACAAAGAAATGACTCTATTTCTCAATTTAAAGAAGGCGGCAGAGAGGATTTAGCTGATAAAGAACAACAAGAAGTTGAAATTCTTTCAAAATATAAACCAGAGCAGTTAAGTGAGGAAGATATTACTGAAAAAGTAAAAAGTGCCATCGAAGAAACCGGTGCCGAGTCAATGCAGGATATTGGAAAGGTAATGGGAGTTTTAAAATCAACTTTAGCTGGATCAGCAGATATGGGACTTGTTAGCAAAATAGTGAAAGATCAACTTGCTTAGTAATATTTTTCAAAATCATGAAAAGAAATCAAGATCGAACTAATAATCAACTTAGAGATATTACTATTGAACCAAATATCAATATTCATGCCGAAGGTTCTGTATTAATTTCGTTTGGAAATACGAAAGTAATTTGTAATGCATCAATAGAAAACAATACTCCTAGATGGATGAAAAACTCAGATGAGGGCTGGGTGACTGGTGAATATGGAATGCTTCCAAGATCTACTAATGAAAGAATGAGCAGAGAAGCTGCGAGAGGTAAACAAAGTGGTAGAACACAAGAAATTCAGAGACTCATTGGAAGATCATTGAGACAGGCAGTGAATCTTAAATATCTCAAGGGAAAAACAATAAATGTTGATTGTGATGTCATACAAGCTGATGGTGGAACCAGAACAGCATCAATTACAGGTGGCTGTGTTGCACTTTTTTTAGCTATTAAAAATCATCATGATGATCAACGTGCAATTAAATCATTTGTTGCTGCAGTATCAATGGGTATTAAAGAAAACCAAATTCTTCTTGATCTAGACTATGATGAAGATAGCACAGCAGACACCGATCTAAATATTGTTATGAACGATAAAGACGAACTAATTGAAATACAAGGTACCGCTGAAGATGCTCCTTTTTCAAAAAAGGAACTTGATGATATGCTTGTGATGGGAAGCTCAGCAATAGCTGATATTATTAAAAAACAAAAAGCTTGTATTGAATAAGTGAAAGATTATCAAAAGTCATTTTTAAATTTAGCAATAGAATCTCAAGCACTACAATTTGGAGAATTTACACTCAAATCAGGTCGACAAAGCCCATATTTTTTTAATGCTGCAAATATGCTTAAAGGCTCTAATTTATTCCAGTTAGCACAATGTTATGTCGATACAATAATTGATAACAATATTGAGTTTGATTGCATATATGGTCCAGCCTATAAGGGTATTTTTCTTGGTTCTATTGTTGCTACAGTTTTAAGTAAACAGGGCAAAAATTATCCTGTTAGCTTCAATAGAAAAGAATTGAAAGATCATGGAGAAGGTGGAAATATTATTGGTGCGAATCCAACTGGGAACGTTTTAATTATTGATGATGTTTTATCGGCTGGAACTGCTGGAAGAGAATCAATTAATTCAATAATTAATCACAATGCGACTCCTTCCAGTTTTATTGTTGGTCTTGATAGACAAGAGAAAGGAGTTTCTAATGAATCAGCCAGTAAAGAATTAGAGAGTGAATTCAATCTGAATGTCACATCAATTGTTAATCTTGACTCTCTAATTGGATATGTCAAAAATGAATCTGAGCTTACAGAACATCTTGAAGGCTTAAATATCTATAGAAACACTTGGGGGGCATAAATGTTTTCAGGAATTGTTCAAGGTACAGGAAAAATATCTAAAATAATTTCAAAAAAGAATCATATTACTTTGGAAATATCTGCTCCAAAGAATTTTAGTAAAAAACTTAAAAAAGGAGCTAGCGTCTCCGTAAATGGAATTTGTTTAACATCTTTAGACAGTGGCAAAAAGAACCTGAAATTTGATGTCATCAATGAAACTTTATCAAAAACAAACATTGGAAAAGCTAGAAAAGGTTCTTTAGTAAATTTAGAAAGATCAATTACAGCATCAACAGAAATAGGTGGTCATCTAATGTCGGGGCATGTCCATTTTGCTGGGAAAATTGAAAAGATAATAACGAAAAATACTAATAAAGATATTCAAATTAAATTTCCAAAGAAATATAAGCAATATATTTTTGAAAAAGGATATATTGGGGTTAATGGATGTAGCTTGACTCTTGGTAAAGTTAATAATGACTCTTTTTATGTGCATTTAATACCTGAAACTCTAGAAATAACAAATCTAAGAGACTTAAAAAAAGGTTCTTTTGCAAATATTGAGATTGATCAAAATACGATTGCTATAGTTGAAACAGTAAAGAATTCTTTAGCTTCCCAAAAATCTTGATAATACAGCCATTCTTATAGCAACACCATTTGCCACCTGTTGCCTAATTACAGAATTTTCTGAATCATAAACAGCTTCTGTTATTTCTACATAATTGACTGGTCCTGGATGCATTACTATTGCATCACCTTTTGCAGACTCAAGCTTTTCAGAAGATAATTGATACTCTGACTTATATGTTTCGAGATCTAAATTAAGCTCTTTTTCAAATCTTTCATACTGAATTCTCAGAGCCATCACGACATCTGCATTTTCAAGTGCTGACTCTAAGTGACATTCATATTTACCAATCTTAGGATTTTGATACTTTTTACACATTTCAGGATGTCCACAAAATATTAGTGATCCTAAATCAAAATTAGATATACCTTCAACAAAAGAGGAAGTAACTCTAGAATGATCAAGATCTCCTACGATAACAATATTCAGGCCATCTAAATTTTCTTTATGATCGATAATTGTCTTTATGTCTAAAAGTGCTTGTGTTGGGTGTGAAATTGATCCTTCTCCAGCATTTATGAAAACCATTTTTGGCAAACATTCAGCCAATTCTCTAATTACAGAATCAGGATGTCTTAACACACATAAATCTACACCCATAAGATTGAGAGCATCTACAGTTTCAAAAATAGATTCTCCCTTTTGAACTGAGGAATTTTCAATATCGAAATCAATGACTGAGCATCCTAGATTGTTTGCAGCAATTGCAAAAGATGACTTTGTTCGTGTACTTGGCTCACAAAAAACATTTGCAACTATTTTATCTGGAAAAAGATTTTCTTTCCGAAAGTTGCCTTCATCATCAATGAAATTATTTGAAAATTCTATAAGCTGCAGTATGTCTTTTTTTGACAGATCGTTTATTGATAAAAGATTATTAGCCATTAATTAATACTATTGCCTCTATTTCAACATTTACTCCAAGTGGAAGACCTGAAACTTCCACAGTGGCTCTCGCTGGATATGGTTCAGAAAAATATTCCTTCATCACATCATTAACAACTGAGAAATTACTCAAGTCAGTAAGAAAAATTGAAATCTTTACAATATCATCAAGGCTGTGACCCGAAGCTTCGCAAATACTTTTAACATTATCTAAAACTTGTTTGGCCTGATCTTCAATTGATTCTGATACCAGATCTCCAGTATTAGGATCTAAAGGTATTTGACCAGATATAAACATTAAATTTCCAGCCTTTACAGCCTGTGAATATGGTCCAATTGCTTGGGGAGCATTTTCTGTTGAAATAATTTCTTTTGTCATTTTAATAATCTCCTGTGAAAAAATTAAAATCGATATTAGTAAAATTGTAAATAAAAATATTGATATTATTTTACTATTTATCATTAATATTTCTTTTGCAACTTGTTGTAAATTTTAGAGATCTAACTTTCTGCATAATATTTTTTAGTTCATGTTTATTTTTTACTTCAATAAGAATCTCAAATCCTGCAAATTTTTTATCGATTGTTTTTGTGTTCACAGAGCCGATATTCATTCCTGACTTTGCAAAAACAGAGCCTAAATCTGATAAAACTCCAACCTTATCTTCGGTATTTACATCTAACTTGACTTTATAAAGGTGATCTTTCTTGTTCTCTCCCCATATCGCAGGTAAATATCTCGAATCCTTGTTAATGAATCGCATAACTTGTTTACATTTTTTATGATGAATGACAATTCCCCTCTCTGTATCTGAATGTGCCACAACATCATCTCCATAAACTGGATAACAACATCTAGCAAATCTAACAGTGACACTTTCAATTTTATTATCAAGAATTAAAACTGGTTTTGGTTCCTTAATACCTTCTCTTATCTGAAGACCTGAATAAAAACGTTCTGCAATAATGCTTCCAGTTCGTTTTCCTAATCCAAGATCTGTAAGTAGCTTGTTGAGGGACGTTACTCCAATAGAATCAAGAATTTTTTTGAGAGCACTGCCTCTATATTGTTTTAAACTTGAACCAGCTCTTTTCAATTCTGTTTCAAGCATAACTTTACCAGCTTTCCTGGCATCAGATGATTTCTGTTTTCTTAGTCTAGACCTTATTGCGCTTCTTGCCTTACTGGTGGTGACATAATTTAGCCACGAGGGATCGAGGTAAGACTCTTTTTTTGAAGTTATTATTTCAACAGTTTGGCCTGTTTCTAATTCAATATTAAGTGGAACTTCAGTTCTGTTCACTTTGCATCCAATGATAGTATCGCCAAGATCGGTATGGACTTCATAAGCAAAATCGATAGGCGTTGAACCTTTTCTGAGCGCATATATATCGCCTTTTGGTGAAAATAAATATACTTCATCAGAATTTAAATCTGTTTTAATTGATTGAGCAAATTCAGATGGATCATTTGATTTCTTTTGAAGATCTGCTAATCCAGATAACCATCTAGATGCTCTTAATTCTGATCCTGTTGCTTTATCTTTGGTTTTATATTGCCAATGTGCAGCAATGCCAAAACTTGCTATCTCTGCCATATTTCTTGTTTGTATTTGAACTTCAATTGGAAAAGCGTCAAGTGCTAAAAGGCTTGTATGAAGTGCCTGATAACCATTACTTTTTGGAATTGCAATATAGTCCTTGAATCTATTCTCTATTGGAGAGAAGTAGTTATGAATTATGCCAAGTGATCTATAACATTCATCAATGGAGTTAACTAAAATTCTAAATCCATAAACATCTAGAATTTCAGAAAATGGCTTATGTTTTGATTTTATTTTTTTATAAATGCTATAAATATTTTTTTCTCTTCCTTTGACACCAACATTTTCAACACCATTAGACTTTAATTTGCGCTTGAGTTCTTTCCTAATTTTTGTAATTATTTTTTTTCTTCCACCACTTGATTTATTTATTGCACTTTCGAGCATTGAGGCTCGCAATGGATGAATACATCTAAAAGCAAGATCTTCTAGTTCGGATCTTATATCTTGCATTCCTATCCTTAATGCCAATGGCCCATATAACTCTATAGTCTCTTTTGATTTCTTTATTTGTTTAGCTCGTGGAAGATGATCTATTGTCCTCATATTATGGAGTCGATCACATATTTTTAATAATATTACTCTTACATCTTTTGACATAGCCAACATCATTTTTTGTAAATTGTTAGCATCTCTATCAGTTTTGCTTGTTATATCAATTTTTCCTAAATTACTGACTCCATCAACAATTTCTGCAACATCTTCTCCAAATAAATTAATTAGATTTTTCTTACTAACATCTGAATCCTCTATAACATCATGCATTAGTGCCGCACATATAGAATCTGGATCCATTTTTAAATCCAAAAGTATATTAGCCACAGCTTCAGGATGAGTGATGTATTTAGATCCATCCATTCTATCTTGTCCATCATGAGCATAAAAAGCTACAGAATAAGCTTTTTGAATTTTCTTTAAATCTTCTTTATTGAGATATTGCTTTGCAGATTTGTAAAATTTATTTGGGAGCTTAACTAAGTTTGCCTCTTTGAAATTATCTTCTAATATATTTGGGAGCACATGTTCGCTCAAGATAACCCCCCTGTTATCATCTATCCTAAATTATCGTCTTCTTTATTATTGGGTATAGAAAACTCATCTAACAATAAATCTTCCTCAAGAGTCTGTTCTAAAGTTTTTTGATCTAAAAGACCCTCCTCTATTTCTCTTAAAGCAACCAAAGTTGGTTTATCGTTATCCCATTCAACAAGAGGATCACGACTTGTAGTTGATAATTGTCTTGCTCTTTTAGAAGCCATTAATATAAGATCAAATCTACTTGGGATCTTCTCTAAACAATCTTCTACTGTAATTCTTGCCATTTATTATTCTCCTGCGTCGGGTATTCTAATTCCAATTATCTTATTAATCCAATAAATTTTTTAAAATATTTTGTATATCAGTCCCATTATATTCATAATCTTTTGAAAGTATAATAGAAGAGATCTCTTCGAGCGCTCTATTAAAATCGTCGTTTAAAACTATATTCTCAAACGATTTAGCATACTTTAGTTCATTCTTTGCATTAATTAATCTTTTTTCAATAACATCTTCAGTATCAAGTCCTCTTAGCAATAGTCTTTTTCTTAGTTCATCTAAGGATGGTGGAATAATGAAAATAGAAATTATATTCTCAACTGATGCAGCAATTTGATTATAACCCTGAACGTCGATATCCAGAACAACTCTGATATTATTATTGAGTTTCTCCTCAACAAGTGATTTCAAAGTTCCGTATTGATAACCATGAACTGAGGCGTTTTCAATAAATGCTTCCTTAGTCTTCAAATTATTAAATTCATTATCAGATATAAAAAAATAATCTTTACCATGTATTTCTCCCTCTCTTGGAGATCTTGTTGTGGCAGAAACTGATAATTCAATATTCTCATTATTGCTGATGATTTCTTTTATAAGTGAAGACTTTCCAGCACCTGAAGGAGCCGCAAATACAATTAAATCTCCTTTTTTTAAATTATTCAACATTTTGAGTTTGCTCTCTCATTTCTTCAACTAGCAACTTCATATCAAGCGCGGCATTTTTAAGTTTTGAGTCATCAATCTTTACTGAAAGTGTATTTGACTCTCTAAAAAGCTCTTGCAATATAAAATCTATTTTTTTCCCATTTGATGTTTTCTTTCTTAGCTCTTCATTTATTGTTTTTGTATGGAAGAAAATTCTATCTAATTCTTCTGAAATGTCATGTTTCAAAGCTAGCATAGCAACCTCTTGATCTAATCTAGTTTCGTCAAAATCTTCTATAAGATTTTTTATTTTATTTTTATAATTTTTTATTCTTTTATTGAAAGTTTTTTTCTCCATATTTTTAATACTTCGAGCAATCTTTTCTATGCCCTTAGTCTTTTTTAATAACACGTTTTCAATTTTTTTTCCTTCTTTTATTCTCGAATCAATAAACTCTCTTAAAGCAATGTTAAAATTATTTTTTATTACTCTTTTGTTTATGATTTGAGAAGTTTCTATATTAAAAATTCCTGACACATCTTTTATATCTGAAAAATTTAAATAAACTCTATTCCCAAGTGCTTCTTTTAAAGAATTTTCAAGCATCCTCAATAATTTTTTATTAATATCATATTTTGTTTTTGACGATGATTTTACTTTTATCTTTACTTCTATTTTGCCTCTATTTATATTTTTGGATATTGCTTCCCTAATAAAGTCTTCTAAATCATTACCTAAGTTACTTGATTTTATAGATAGTTCTAAAAATCTGTGATTAACGCCTCTAATTTCAATTGAGACATTGGAGGTTTTATCAAAAGATTCAGATAAACCGAACCCAGTCATGCTACTTATCATTTAATCATTGTATTTTGCAAAAGAGTTGAGTTCTAGTCGTATCCATCAAAAATAAAGCCTAAACTCTTCAATTTTGAATTTGAAATATTGCCTTGTTCATCACTTCTATCTTCAGCACAATTAAATACCTGATGTTCTTTTGAATTAAATTCATTCTCTATAAAGAATTTAATAATATTTGCAGCATTGTTTCTGTGTAAGTAATTTACAAATTTTCTTTCAGATACTGTTTGATAAAGACCAGCGAATCTTAAAATTATCAAGTTTTTGCCATAATATTTTATTTGGTTATTTTCATATTTAACTAGAGTTTTGCTCCTAAAATCATCCTCGCTCAAAGGATCTGATTCCATAAAGATGCCGGACTTATTATTTCCATATACTCTTGTTGAAGAGATAGTTATAAATTTTTTATACGATAATTCACTAGTCAATCTAAAAACATTTTCTGAGGAATTGATAAAGCCTTTTTTGTATCCATCTTCGTCAAACGAGCTTGGTTTTGGTATAAAAATTATTGAATCATATTCAGCTATATCTAATTTTGGTATTTCCTCTGATAACCAGTCCCATTTAAAATAGTTTTTTATATCTGATTTATGATTACCCCTCGAAATTGAGTACAACTCATAATCATTATCATCGATATTACGAGTAATTCTTTTTGCAATATCGCCAAAGCCTATTATGAGAACATTTTTTTTCATGTGGTGCTTACATTAACTCAAAAAAAATCCAGGGCTGCAACCCTGGATTTTATTACGTTTAAAAATTTTATATGCTTAACAATGGCGCAATTACAAGACTAACTATAGCCATTACATTTATTAAAATATTCATTGATGGTCCTGACGTATCTTTAAATGGATCACCTACTGTATCACCAACTACAGCTGCTGCGTGAGTATCAGAACCTTTACCACCAAGGTTACCCTTCTCAACATATTTTTTTGCATTATCCCATGCGCCTCCGGCATTCGCCATCATAAGTGCGAGAGATACACATCCTAGCAGGCCGCCAGCAAGCATGCCTCCTAAAGCTTGAGCACCAAGACCAAAACCAACAATAGCTGGCATAGAAACTGCAATTACTCCAGGCAACATCATTTTCTTTAGGGCTGCTTCGGTAGCAATTTCAACGCATTTCTCTGAATCAGGTTCTGCAGTGCCCTCCATCAAGCCAGATATCTCTCTAAATTGTCTTCTTATTTCATTAATCATTTCAAAAGCAGCGTCACCAACAGCCGTCATTGTTATTGAAGAAACTAAAAACGGTATACAAACTCCAATAAACATTCCGACTAAAACAATTGGCTCTGTAAGTGCTAACGAAAATTCAGGATTTGCTACACCTACTACAGCTGAAAAAGCTGAAATTATTGCTAAAGCAGCTAAAGCTGCAGCTCCAATTGCAAAACCTTTTCCGATTGCAGCAGTAGTATTTCCTAATTCATCAAGAGAGTCTGTAATTTCTCTTACTTCCTCACCCATGCCTGACATTTCAGCTATGCCGCCAGCATTGTCAGCAACCGGTCCATATGCATCAATTGCCATAGTTATTCCAACAGTTGCAAGCATACCAACAGCGGCAATTCCTACACCATAAATGCCGGATAGTTGAGTTGAAGTAAGGATGATGCCGGCTAGAATGACAATTGGTATCACAACTGATTGCATTCCTACCGATAAACCTGAAATCATTACTGTTGCAGAACCAGTTTCTCCTGATTCAGCAATTTTCTTTACTGGGCCTCCACCTGTATAATATTCTGTAATAAGTCCAATCAATACACCTCCTACAGCTCCAGCAATTACACACCACCATACATTCATTCCAACTCCGTCAAAAGTATTTATAATGAAATAGGCCATAGCCACAAATATTACTGGCGCTAAAAGAGTTCCAGATCTCAATGCACTTGCAGGTGCTTTTGCAGACTGAAGCTTAACTATAAATATTCCAATTATTGAAGCTATTAAGCCAGTCGCAGCTAAAGCCAGTGGAAGCATCATCATATCTTGGTTTCCAAGCGTATAAGCTATTGCTATTGATGCGATCATAGAGCCGCAATATGACTCAAATATATCTGAACCCATTCCTGCAACATCACCAACATTATCACCAACATTGTCGGCAATAACACCTGGGTTTCTTGGATCATCTTCAGGAATACCAGCCTCAATCTTACCAACGAGATCAGCTCCAACATCAGCACTCTTTGTAAAAATTCCTCCACCTACTCTGGAAAAAAGAGCTACAACAGATGCTCCCATAGCAAAACCTTCAAGCTTATGAGGGTCAATTTCAGATGGGATGTAGAAATAATATAATCCACCTAAACCAATAAGGCCCAATGATGCAACACATAGACCCATTATAGAGCCACCATAAAAAGAGACCGATAAAGCTGCTGCTGGACCGTCTTTTTGAGCTGCAGTTGCAGTTCTAACATTTGCTTTAGTAGCTGCATACATACCAATAAAACCTGCAACAGATGAGCATATTGCTCCAACAACAATTGAAATTGCTGTATATGGTCCTAGCGCATACCATGCTAGCAATACTATTACCGCAATAAATATGGATAAATATTTATACTCTGTTTTCATGAAAGCAAGAGCTCCAGCATGAATTTGATCGCCTATTTTTTTTACGTTATCTTCGCCATCGGGATATTTCATGACAAGCTTATAAACAACAAATGCCATTACCATACCTAATATGCCAAGAGCTGGTGGAATGATTAAATTATCCATATAAAACCCCTTATTTTTTAATAAAGCATTCTAGCAAATTATTCAAAACAAAAACGTATTTTTTCTCTATTTATTAAATATGTTTTTGTCTAAAAGTTCTTCCGAACTTGCAACAACGCATGCCACTGCTGCATCACCAGAAACATTTACTGATGTTCTTATCATGTCGAGAATTCTATCAACCGCCAAGATTAATCCTATTGCATCAAGTGGAAGCCCTAGTGAGCTCAAAATAAGAGCTAATGTTATAGTTCCAGCAGATGGGACAGCAGCTGCTCCAATAGAAGCGACCATTGCAAGAAGAACTATTTGAATATATTCAATCATGGATAGATCTACACCAACAGTGCTTGCAATAAACATAGTTGCTAGGCCCTGCATAATTGCAGTGCCATCCATGTTTATCGTCGCTCCAACAGGAATTACAAATGAGGAAACATCCTTTTTAACACCTAGTTCATCAGTTACCGTGTTAAGAGTTACTGGAATAGTTGCTGCACTTGATGATGTTGTAAACGCAAATAAGGCAACATTTCTCATTTTTTTAAAGAAAATAAATGGATTTAAATTAGCAAATATTTTTAGTACTAATGAATATGTAAAAAATAAATGAAATAGTAAAACAAAAATTAGTATCAAGACGTATTGAATTAAATCTCCAAAAATATTTAACCCTTTATCCATTACATAACTACCCATCAAACAAAAAACACCAAGAGGCGCAAAACTCATGATGATTAAAACTATCTTCATAAAAACTATATTTAATCTTTCAAAATTCTTAGAAAGGTTATCAGTAAGGTTGTCAGTAAGATTTAGGGCGATGCCAAACAAAATACTTATGAAAACAATTCCCAACATATTATTTTCAACAAAAGCTCCAAAAATATTATTAGGAAAAACTTTTAAAACAGTATCATATAAACTGGCCTCGCCTGAGGGCGCGTTAAATGATGTAACTTCACCTTCATAACCAGAAATGTTAAAAACCCATCCAAAAAATATTGCTATCACAACAGCAAAAGCGGTAGTTAATAAATAAAGCAGCACGGTTTTTGAGGCTATTGATCCAAGCTTAACCATATTTGATAAAGAAGAAATGCCAGAAACTAGAGAAAAGAAAACTAGAGGAACTACTATTAACAAGAGGAGGTTCTTGAAAATTTGTCCGCCCAAATTAAAAAGATATTTTTCTATTCCTAGAAAAACTGATTGAGAAATTGAGTCTTGAAAATAAAAGAATACAGAAGCTAAAAGTACACCTGAGAACATGCCCACCAAAACATTTCTTGTTAGATTTTTTGGAGGGTCTAATTGACTCATGTTATCTCTATCATATCAAAATCTTCTTTACCGACACCACACTCTGGACATAACCAATCTTCGGGAACATCTTCCCATGCTGTTCCTGGCTCAATTCCGTCATCTGGCCAACCTAATTCTTCATCATATATTAGTCCGCAGACAATACATTCCCATTTTTTATATTTCATAAAGTGCTAAAAATTAAGTTATTTCGTTTATAACAAGGAGGCTATAATATCAGATTTAACCATTAAATTAATGAAGCTAAAGCAAAAATCTTCTTGGATAACTTATAAAGAGATGTTGAATAAAGTCAAAAATGATTCCGTAAAGTCTTGGCTAACTGAGAATGGTCCAATTACAAAAAGGATTTCTGCAAATGAAGATTTCGAGTTAAGTCTAATACGTGACGAAATTGATAAAGTTGATGAAATTGATAAAAAGTATTTAGATAATGAAGTAGGAGATATCAAGGTAAGAGAGGTTATCTTATTAGGCAATAAAATTCCCAAAGTTTACGCTAAATCACTTATACCCGTTAATACGATTGAAAATGGATTTTCTAAACTAGGAAGTCTAGGAACCAAACCTTTGGGAGACATCTTATTTGAAAAAAATATTTTTAAAAAGATTGAAGTTGTGTATTCTACTTTCTCAAATGAAATTAGCATATTTTGGGGTAGGAAAACAAAGTACCTAGTTAGGAGTCTTCCCTTTTCAGTCATGGAAATTTTTTTAATAGATGAATGAAAAATAAAATTTACTCTTTTATAGAGATTGCAAGACTTGATAAGCCGATAGGGATATATCTCCTACTTTGGCCATCTTTATTAGGGTACGTTTTAGCAGGAATAAATTCTGATCTTGAGTTTAAAAACTTTTTAATAGTAATCTTTGGCTCTATCTTAGTTCGATCTTGTGGCTGTGTAATTAATGATATCAGTGACTATAGGATAGATAAGCTTGTAAAAAGAACTTTAAACAGGCCTCTCGCATTGGGTTCAATTTCTTTAATTGAAGCGTGGTTATTTTTCCTGGCCTTAAGCGTTATGTCATTGTTGCTTTTATTTGAAACAAATTCTCTTACTATAAAGATCTCTATATTTTTTGCTTTTTTAATAATTTTGTACCCTCTTACAAAAAGATTCTTTATTGCGCCACAGTTCATTCTTGGAATTACATTTGGATCTGGTTCAATTATTGCTTATTCACTAGAATCGAATATCTTCTCTGTGTCATTAGCGATTTTATATTCTGGAATAATTGCATGGATAATAAGTTTTGACACCTATTACGCTATGGAAGATAAATATGATGACGAACAGATAGGAGTAAATTCTACAGCAATTTTATGGGGCAATAATTCAATAATATATTCGAAAATACTTCATATATTCTTTTACATGTGTCTTTTAACTGTAGGATTAATTAATAGTTTTTCATACCTTTTTTTCTTGTTCTTTTTAATACTCATATATCTTTTTTTTCGTCAATCAAAAATTATCAAAGAAGAGAACTATATCGAAGCATTTAAAATTAATAATTGGGTTGGCATTGTGGCTCTTGCTAGTTTTACATTTGAAATAATTTACTTGGCTTAAATGAGTACTGATTTAAATTTTGTTGATAATTTTGATTCAATTGATGAAGCTCAGTTTAGTAAATTAATACGAAAGAATGATGCTCCTTTTATCCAATATTCTTTTTTAAAGGCACTTGAAAATTCAGGATGTGTTGGAAGAGATTTAGGTTGGACTCCCAAACATCTAGTGAAATCAAATGAAAATGTTTTAAGTGGTTTCTTGCCAATGTACATAAAAAATAATAGTCATGGTGAGTTTGTTTTTGATCACTCATGGTCATATGCATTAAATAGAGCTGGAAGAAATTATTACCCTAAATTACTTACTGCTATACCCTTTACCCCATGTGAGACTAGAAAAATTATCACCGAATCAGATGCAAATGAATATGTTGAGAAAATAATTGAATTTATGGGAGAAAAAAATATTGAATCTTGGCATGTCCTCTACCCGGATGGAGATTTAAAAGAATTATTTCTTGAAAATAAACTTATAGAACGTTTTGGATATAAATTTATATGGAAAAATAAAGAATATAAGACATTTTATGACTACCTAAGTATTTTTAAATCAAGACAAAGAAAAAATATTAAGAATGAAAGAAAAAAAATATCCGACTTAAATATTACTTTCGAAATAAAAGAAAGTGATTCTTTGAC
The DNA here is from genome assembly GCA_902591925.1 of uncultured SAR86 cluster bacterium. Classification (GTDB taxonomy): domain Bacteria; phylum Pseudomonadota; class Gammaproteobacteria; order Magnimaribacterales; family D2472; genus SAR86A. The sequence continues at coordinate 80,373 of CACJCN010000005.1, read as the reverse complement.
ACTAGAAGACTGGGAGGAGTTTTTTAAATTTTATAAAAATACATATGAAGAAAGGTTACAAAGACCCTATCTAAATATCGATTTCTTTACAGAAATTCATAATTTTAGAAAAACTCTTAAGCCTGTTATTTTTTTTGCAGTGCATGATGATAAAAAAATAGCTGGATCATTGTGTTTCATTGGCAATGACACCCTATATGGACGGCATTGGGGATCTTCCTTCAGCATTGACTCACTTCATTTTGAAACCTGTTTTTATCAAGGTATAGAATTTTGTATTAATAAAAAAATAAAATACTTTGATCCTGGTGTTCAGGGTGAACATAAAATAAGAAGAGGATTTGAGCCAAAAAGGACTAGCTCATTCCACTATATAAAAGAGAATGATTTTAGAAATGCCATAATTGAATTTTGTGATAAAGAGGAAGTTGAAATTAATAGATATCTCAAAGCATGTGAGAGATATACACCTTTTAATAAAGAATATAAAATTTAAGAATGATTAAATCTCTTCCAAAAACAAGTCATCAGTTAGCTGTATGCGAAGCTAACTTTTTAAGGTTAAAGAAAATTCTAAAAAATTTTTCTGTAAATAAATATTTGTTTGAAACAATTAATCATGACTCTTCATCTAATCCAATATCCTTCAACGTAATTCATAGAACAAAACATACATTAATAATTGAAGCTAAACAGAAAATTAAATTAAAAAAGATGGAAAGTCTTATTATCAGAATACAAATTTCTTTAGATGCTAAATTAGCCGAAGTTATATCTTTTCAAGGAGAGAGAGCAGTTCCATATTTTATGAAAGTTCTTAAAACGCAATCACGTGACGAAAAAATACAACAAAATAGATTTTTAACAGAATGGCTAGAGAACATTTTTGAAAATGGAATAAATCCTCAATTTAAAATTTGATGTTAAAAACAATTTTATATTTTCATGGATTTGCCTCTTCTTCAGATTCAGATAAAGCAAAAATTATTAAGAGTTATATATCAAAAATTTCTAAAAAAATAAAAATATTTACTCCAAATCTAAGTAATAGTTTTAAAGAAGCAAATAATCAGATAACAAAACTCATTGACGAAAATGAAAAAGATTTTGTATTCATGGGAAGTTCTTTGGGTGGATACTATGCAAATTTTTTTGGAAGCATTAATAATTCAAAAGTGATCTTAATTAATCCAGCTATTCCTCCATTGAAAGGTTTTGAGGGATACCTTGGTGAAAATGAAAATTATTCGACTGGAGAAAAATTTATTATTACCAAAAATGATATAAAATTTTTGAGATCTCTTGTAACTGCAAAATTTAATAATCAAAAAAATACTTTAGTCTTTTTAGAATCAGGCGATGAAGTTCTTAATTATGTTGAGGCTGCTAAATACTTTTCAGGCTCAAATATAGACATAACATATGGTGGAAGCCATTCATACGAATCTATTGCAAATAAACTAGAAAAAATTTCCAAATTCATAGATATCTAATTTTTGAACTGAAATTGAACAAAAAACTTCCTTTTGCACAAAATTAATGCATAATATTATCAATATTAGTGCAAATATATCAATTTAATGCATTAATAAAACATTTAATCTAAATTAAATTTTACATTTGTAGGAGAAATAAATGAAAACATATGAATATATTTGGCTTGATGGTTATAAACCTGAGCCTTCGATGAGAAGCAAGGTCAAAGCAACAAAAGATGAAACACCTCCAGATTGGTCTTTCGATGGATCCTCTACACAACAAGCTGAAGGCGGCAGTTCTGACTGTTTGCTTTTACCAGTTCAGACATATGAAAACCCAAATGGTCATGATTTAGTTATGACTCAGGTTCAAGCTGCTGATCATACAACTCATCCATCTAATTTTAGAGCAGCTGCTGCAGAGGTTGTTACAGATGAATGGTGGTTTGGTTTTGAGCAAGAGTACTTCTTTACAGATCCTGAAACAGGTGAACCATTAGGATGGGAAAACGGAGAACCTGGACCTCAAGGTCCCTACTACTGTGCGGTTGGTGCTGGAAATGTTTCTGGAAGAGAAGTTTCTGATGCTCATCTTATGGCTTGCTTAGATTTAGGAATTCAATTAACAGGAACTAATGCTGAAGTTGCAATTGGTCAATGGGAATATCAATGTTTTGGCAAAGGAATTAAAGCTGCTGATGATCTATGGGTCAGTCGATATATGCTTTACAAAATAGCTGAAGAATTCGGAGTTGGTGTAAACATCCATCCAAAACCAAAAACTGGTGATTGGAATGGATCAGGAATGCATACAAACTTTTCAAATGAGGCGATGCGAACTGGTGGAAGTGAGGAATTATATTCAACAATTTGTGATAAGTTAGGCGAAGTTCATGAAGAGGGTATTGCCTCTTACGGTTCTGATAACGATATGAGACTTACCGGTCTTCATGAAACACAAAGTATTGAAAAGTTCTCATATGGTGTTAGCGACAGGGGTGCGAGTATAAGAATACCAGTTGCTACTGTTGAAAATGATTGGAATGGATATCTAGAAGACAGAAGACCTGCATCAAATGCAGATCCATATAAAATTTTGTCACATATTGTAGGTACTCTTACTAAGTAATTTAATAAATATTAACTGCCTCATTAATTATATGGGGCAGTCAATTTAATATGAATATTGAAAGCTCAGAATTAAATTTCCTAAACCAACTAACTACCGAAATAATTATTTTGGATAAAGATTACAAAATAATATGGTTAAATGACTCGGCACTAAACAAAGGTTGGTACATTAATTCAAAAATTGAAGATAATCATATTTCGAAACAGCTCTCTGAAGAAACAGCATCATCTGTAATGAATTTGCTAAATAAATCAACAGAAAAAAGAAGCTCTCAAACTAAAAGAGATTTTCCATTAATAACATCTAAGAATCAAAAACGTGAGATTGATTTTACTGTAAGATGTAGTGATTCTTATGAATGCATAATTATTGAAATTTCATGTGTGGATAATCTCAATAAAATTATTGATTCGACAAAAACATTTTCGACTCAAAAAATTGCTGCAAATCTTGCAAGAACATTAGCCCATGAGGTAAAAAATCCCCTTTCAGGCATTAAAGGTAGTGCTCAAATTTTGAACAAAAAATTTAAAGATGAGCATTCATCAAAATTTTTAAATATTATTATCGACGAGACAAATAGATTAAATTCTATCGTAACAAAAATACTTACCCCTCCATCAAAACCAAATCTCAGTCTTTTTAATATTCACTCTGCACTAGAGCAAGTATATGCTTTAGCAGAAGCCGATAATAAAGAAATTAAACTTATCAGAGACTATGATCCAAGTATTCCTGAAATTAATGGGGATGAAGATCTTTTTGTCCAAGCAATTCTAAATATTGTTAAAAATGCTCAGCAAGCAATTGAAAAGACAGAAGATGCATCCATTACCATTAAATCTAGGATTCAATACGGTAGGCCGGTTAATGGGACCGTTTATCCAACGGTATGCTCAATTGAAATTCAAGATAATGGGCCCGGCATTCCAAATGAAATTCATGATCAAGTTTTTTTTCCAATGGTATCAATAAAAGAAAATGGCTCTGGGCTTGGTCTTACAATTGCACAAGATATTGTTAGAATTCATGGTGGCGGTATTGTTTTCTCATCAAATCCAGGAAAAACTGTTTTCTCAATACAAATTCCAATAAAAGTTGGAGAAAAGGAGTCTAAAATTGCATAAAGTGTGGATCGCAGATGATGATGAAGCAATAAGGCTTATTCTTGAAGAAAGTCTCACTGGCTCTGGCTTTCAAACAAAAAGTTATTCATCTGGAGAAGACTTGTTAAAAGAACTTAATTCAAATCAACCAGATCTCATTATAACTGATGTCCAAATGCCTGGAATGCTTGGCTATGATCTTCTTAAACATATTAATAATAATTATGAAGATATTCCTGTAATTATTATGACTGCATTTGCTGATATGCAAGCTGCAGTAGATTCTTTTGGAGGGGGTGCATTTGAATATCTACCTAAACCATTTGATCTAGAAGATGCTACTGAAATAATAAATAGAGCACTTGAAGAAAAGCCCAAAACAAAAGGCTTAAAAACAGATACAAAGTTAGACATAATTGGTGAATCTCATGCAATGCAAAATGTTTTTAGAGCAATCGGAAAATTATCTACAACAATTGCTACAGTATTGATTCAAGGTGAGTCTGGCACTGGAAAAGAATTAATAGCAAAATCATTACACAAAAATAGTCCAAGAAATGATATGCCTTTTATTGCACTAAATATGGCTGATATACCAAAAGAATTAGTTGAGTCTGAACTTTTTGGACATGAAAAAGGCTCCTTTACAGGAGCAGTTGATAAAAGAATAGGTAGATTTGAACAAGCCAATGGAGGAACATTATTTCTTGACGAAATAGGAGATATGCCCCTGGATTCTCAAACAAGACTTTTAAGGGTGCTTTCAAATAAAGAATTTTATAGAGTTGGTGGTGATAAACCTATTAAAGTTGATGTAAGAATAATTGCTGCTACACATCAAAATCTAAATAATCTAGTATCTCAGAAAAACTTCAGAGAGGATCTTTTCTATAGACTAAATGTTATCAAAATAGAAGTCCCCCCTCTGAGAGACAGAAAAGAGGATATAGGAGATTTATCGAAATATTTTCTAAAAAATTACTCAGATTCACTTGATGAAGACTTAAGAGTTATTTCAGATGATGCAATGAATTTAATGAATAAATATGATTGGCCTGGAAATGTACGTCAACTTGAAAATGTTTGTTATTGGCTTACATTAATGTCTCCATCTCAGAATATTAAGTCTCAAGATCTGCCCACCGAGGTGAAAGAATTTGAAGTTGCAGATATTCCAACTTCATCATGGGAAGACGGAATGCAAAATTGGCTTAAAAATGTATCTATGAATATAGATTCTGGACTTTCTGAAATAGCTATTACAAAAATAGAAAAAATGTTAATTAAAACTGCATTGGAGAGATCAAATGGTAAAAAAAATGATGCAGCTCAAATCTTAGGTTGGGGAAGAAATACTTTATCTAAAAAAATGAAGGAACTTGGAATTTAAATTAAAGGTAAATTGTTCAATCTCCACTCATTTATTCCACCTTTTAAAATCTTAATATCTTTCATGCCTTCTTTAATAAGAGTTTCTCCGGCATTAGGTGAAGAGCTTCCCATTTCACATACTAGAACAATCGATTTTTCTGTTGAACTCAATTCATTAGATCTTCGTAGTAAATCTTTCACAGGAATATTAATTGATGCTGTAATGTGGCCTGCATTGTATGATTCAGAATCTCTTAAATCAACAACTAAAGCTGAATCATTATTAGAAAGATTTATTAATGTCTGGCAAGATATCTTTTGGCCACCTTTTTTAGCATTTGATATAAAAAATAAAATAATAACAATTAATAAAGGTATAGATAAAAAATAATGTTCTATTAAAAAATTAATTAGTTCCATAACTATATTATCTATTAAAATGAGTTAGATTAATTAAAATATAAATGAAAAAAAGAAATTTAATTCTTGTAAGACATGGACAAAGTGAATGGAATGAAAAAAATCTATTTACAGGTTGGGAGGATCCAGGTCTTACAAAAAAAGGCTCTGATGAAGCAATAAATGCTGGTCTTTTGATAGATAAACTAGAATTAGAATTTAATTACTTATTTACTTCTGCCCTGATCAGGGCTCAAATAACTGGAAATATAATTCTTGAAAGTATTGATCAAGACAATGTTGATATCATAATAAATAAAGCACTCAATGAAAGATTTTATGGCGATCTTCAGGGATTAAATAAAGATGAATGTAGAAAAAAATGGGGCGATGAGCAGGTTCAAATATGGAGAAGATCATTTGATATAGGTCCTCCGGGCGGAGAATCACTAAAGGAAACTGGAGAAAGAGTAATGCCCTACTTTCTAGAAAATATACACCCATTAATATTAAGAGGTGAAAACGTAATAATTTCTGCCCATGGCAATTCATTGCGATCATTGATAAAGTATTTAGATAAATTATCCGCAGAAGAAATTGTCAAATTAGAAATTCCAACTGGAGCTCCTATTCATTACCTTTTTAATGAAAACGGAGAGGTATTAAACAAAAAAAATCTAATTGAATAATTTAAACAAAGATAATAAAAGCTTTTCTAGTGCTATATCGCAGTGGTATTTAACATCAGGAAGGAATAATCTACCATGGAGAGAAAAGATTAGCCCTTATAGAGTTTGGATATCAGAAATTATGCTTCAGCAAACTCAGGTTAAAACTGTGATCCCTTTTTTTAAAAAATTTATAGGAAAATATCCAAACTTAAAATCAATATGTGATGCAACAGAAGATGATATTTTGGCTCTTTGGAGTGGTCTTGGTTTTTACAGAAGAGCGAAAAATATCTTTAAAGCTAAAGAAATAATTAAAAATAAATATAACAATTGCTTTCCTAAAAAATTCGATGAGTTATTACTTTTACCAGGTATTGGAAGATCGACAGCTGGCGCAATAATGTCAATTGCATATGGAGAATCATATCCAATACTTGACGCAAATGTTAAAAGAGTGATTTCTAGATTCAACGATATTGATGTTAAAGACAAAGGAGCTATAAAATCACTTTGGTTACTTTCAAAAACTTATACACCAAGTAAAAATATCTTTGAATATACTCAAGGAATAATGGATTTAGGTGCAACAATATGTCACTTAAGAGTTCCGAGTTGTTCTAATTGTCCTTTAAATACTTCTTGCAAAAGTTCCTTTAAAGAATTTGAAGTAATTAAAAATGATAAAAAACAAAAATTAAACAAAAAAATTAACTTTATGCTTGCTCATTCAAACCAATCATTTCTTTTATTTAAAAAAAATAAAAAAAGTTTTTGGGAAAGTTTATGGATTCCATATGAGAGACAAAATAGAGAAAGATCAGATTTTTTTAAAAGACCTTTAAGAAGTGAAACTAAAAACTTTAATCATGCTCTTTCCCATATCGACCTTAATATCACTCTTGAAATATTTGAATACAAAAAGCCTTTTAAAATTAAAACAAATCTTGAACATAAATGGGTAAAGAAAGATGAACTTAATAAATTTGGTCTACCGAAACCTATCAAGTCTATAATAGAAAACTATGTCTAAGAAAATATTCTGCAAAAAACTTAATAAAGAGCTGCCGAGTCTGAGCGTTCCTCCAATGCCTGGACCAAAAGGAATTGAAATTATGAACTCTATTTCAGAGGAAGCATGGGAAATGTGGAAGTCTCATCAGACAACCCTTATAAATGAAAGAAAATTAGATATGTCAGATCCTGAAAATAGGAGATGGTTACAAGAGCAGATGGATAAATTTTTTAATAATAAAGATTATGAAACTGCCTCAGGATTTAAAGCAATTGAGTGATATTTTTTATTAAAAAAATCACAAAATTTTTTGATTTACAAAATAAATAAAATAGAGTTTAATTTTCTTAGCAGAGTCTGAGACTATATTTAATGACTGAAAATTCAAAATCAAAATTTCCATCTGAAGCCGATATAGTTATTGTTGGAGTTGGAGGAATAGTTGGATCCATGCTTGCATACTGGTTGGCAGATTTAGGGCAAAAAAATATTGTTGGACTTGAAAAATCAACTATCATTCCATCTGATATTGCATCAACTGCACATGCATCAGATTTTGTTTATAACACTACGCACGATAAGTTAGGCTGTTGGTCAACAGCATTTAGTAGAAAATTCTATGAAGATAATGGTTTCTTTTTAAAAAAAGGTGGATTAGAAATTTGTCGTATTGGTGATGATGAACGTTGGGAGGAGTTAAAAAGAAAAGTTGCATCAGGTAAGGCTTTTGGAACTAATGTAAGATTAATATCTGCAGCTGAAGCTGTTGAAAAGTTTCCATTACTTGAAGAAAAATCAATGATAGGTGCTATGTGGGATCCAGATGCAGGATTGGTTGTTCCACGATCACAGGAAGTTGTAAACTTTGCTGTTGAGAGTGCTAAGGAAAAAGGAGCACTAAAAACTTTCACTAATACCCCCGCTACTGACTTTGAAATAGAAGATGGCAAAATTGTTGGAGTTATCACTGAAAGAGGAACAATTAAAACTAATAAAGTTGTTATTGCGTCAGGAATTTGGGGACCTTTAATGGGTGAAAAGGCAGGAGTTGGTGTACCTTTAATGCCTGTTGAGCATCCACTATTATTTTTTGGGCCATATGAAGAGATTCAAGATACAGAAGAAATGCTGGTGTATCCTCTGCTAAGAGATCAAGGTAATTCAGCCTATGTAAGAGATACAGGAAAATTTCATGGTGGCATGCTCGAATGGGGATATTATGAAGATAAAAATCCAAGATTAGTTGATCCTCAAGATATAGGAAATCCTGATAAGACTATGCTATCTGACTCAATGAGATACCTAGAACTTGAAGAGATTGCTGAGCCTCTTGAAAAAGCTTTTGAAACAACTCCAATTCTAAGTGAGTTGGGCTGGGATGAAAAAAGTTCATTCAATGGACTTCTATCTGTCACAGCAGATGCTGGATCTTTAATTGGTGAAAGTCCAGAGGTTAGAGGTTTTTGGTTATGTGAAGCTGTTTGGGTGAAAGATGGGCCAGGTTGCGCCAGACTGTGCGCTGAAGCAATAGTCAATGGTAAAACTCAAGTGGATATGCATTCTTTCGATATATCAAGATTCTATCCGCATCAAAAAGAAAAGGAATATGTAAAAACAAGAGCATTTGAAAATTCTCAAACTATTTATACTCCTGCTGTGCATCCTAGAGAACCATATATTACTCAAAGAGAAATGTTTGTCAGTCCTTTTTATGAAAGAGAAAAAGAACTTGGAGGACATTTTGAAAATGAAGTTGCAGGTTGGGAAAGAGCTCTTGCATACATAAGCAATAGAGAAAAGCTTGATAAATATATTAAAGAAGTTCCATTAAGAGAAAATGAGTGGGATACACGTCACGTACCATATGATGTTGCAAATGCTGAACATCTTGCCATGAGTGATTCAGTTGGCATGATTAATTTATCTCACTTTCCTATCATGGATATTAAAGGTCCAGATGCTGAGAGAATGTTAGAGTACCTATCCGTTGCAAAGGTTGGTGGTAACACTCCTGAAGGCAAAGTTATATATACTAACTTTTTAGACGAAGATGGTGGAGTCCATGCAGACCTTACAATCTCTCGCCTTGGCAATGACAGTTATAGAGTTGTAACTGGTGGTGCTGATGGGAATCGTGACTGGGTTACTTTACGTAATTACAGAGATGATAATGGATTAAATGCAGATATAAATATTAGAACTCATGACATAGCAACAATAGGATTATGGGGGCCTAAAGCAGTTGAAGCCCTGGGTAATTTTATAGATCCTAACGAAATTGATATTAAGAACTTTCCATTTGTATCAGCAAAAAACCTAACTTTAAATCTTTCTGGTGGGAAAAAAGTTGATGTATGGGCAGCCAGAATCTCCTATGTTGGTGAAAGCGGATGGGAAATTTATTTTAATAATAATAAAGATGATGGTTTAGCTTTGTATGACTCCTTATTAGAAGTTGGGGTTGTGCCTGTTGGTATTGAGACATATGCAAATAGTAGACGTCTTGAAAAAAGCTTTAGACTTCAAGGCGCAGACCTTGAGACAGAATATACAGCTATTGAGGCAGCAATTCAGAGACCCTTGGTAAAAGAAGCTGATTTTCATGGCAAAGCAGCACATCTGGCTCATAGAGAAGAAGATCCATGTGCAATATTATGTACCATGACACTAGATGATCTTGATGTGTCTGGAAAGACAAGATATCCTGTTGGCATTTCACCAATTATTGATCCTGCAACAGGTGAGGTACCAATAGATAGCAAAGGTAGAAGATCATATACAACTGGCATGTCTTATTGTCCGTCTCTTAAGAAATTTGTGGTTATGGGTTATTTACCAAAAGAAATTGCCATTCAAGGCAAGTCACTCTTAATCGAGTACTTTAATGAAGATGGTGATGGTTTATATCCTATTACCGTTCAAATAGTTGGTAAAGGATCTCTTTATGATCCTGGCAATGAAAGAGTTCGTGCTTAACTAATTAGACATAATGACAACGGTTGTAAACTTGCCTATAATCCAAAGTTCAATTTAAGCCCAGATAGCTCAGTTGGTAGAGCAAAGGACTGAAAATCCTTGTGTCGGTGGTTCGATCCCACCTCTGGGCACCATTTAAGTCTAAAAATTCTCAATTTATTAAGTTATTATGTTTTTATGTTAAGTAGATTCAAAAAATCTTATAAGTTATTTAAGAATATCAAGCCCTACTCAAAAAACTTCTTAGAAAATGATGGACATAAAATCTATTATGAAGAATGCGGCAATCCACATGGAAAACCAGCTGTATTTCTGCATGGTGGTCCAGGCGGAGGAGGAAGTACTAAAGTAAGAGGTTTTTTTAATCCAAAATTGTATAGGATTATCATTTTTGATCAGCGTGGCTGTGGAAGAAGTGAGCCTCATGGATGTCTGATCAATAATACGACCTGGGATTTAGTTGAAGATATTGAGCTTCTAAAAAATAAACTTAATATCAAAAAATGGCTTGTTTTTGGAGGATCTTGGGGCAGTACACTTTCATTAGCTTATGCACAAACATATCCTGACTCAGTATCTGAATTGGTGTTAAGAGGTGTTTTTATGTTGCGAAAAAAGGAACTTGACTGGTTCTACCAAGATGGAGCAAGTAGAATATTTCCTGAGGCGTGGGAAGGATTTTTGGAGCCAATAGATGAAGGAGATCATCATAATTTAATGGATGCTTATCATAAAATATTTATTGGTAATAATGAAAAGAAAAAAATGAAAGCAGCAATTGCCTGGTCAAAATGGGAAGGATCTGTAAGTACACTTAATCATAAACCTGACATGATTTCATCATATTCTGAGTCTAAATTTGCTTTAGCCTTTGCCCTTATTGAAAATCATTATTTTGTTAACAAGGGTTTTCTTGATAGTGAGGATCAATTAATTGCATCAGAGTCGATTGATAAAATTCGTCATATTCCTGCAAAAATAATCCAAGGTAGATATGATATTGTTTGTCCGATGGAAACAGCATGGGAACTTAAAAAAAATTGGCCTGAAGCAGAATTAATAGTTGCGCCCTCTTCAGGACATAGTGCATTTGAAAAAGAAATTACTCATGAACTTGTTAGAGCAACTCAGGAATTTGCAAAAAATGATTAACATTAGTTTCATTGGTATGGCGGCTTGTGGCAAATCTACAATCGGAAAAGCAGTTGCTAATAAAATAGGTGCCAACTTTGTTGATACCGATTTGCTTATTGAGCAAAAACATGCGGCCACACTTGAAGAAATCAAAAATAAATATGATTACAAATTTGTAAGAGATGAAGAGGAAAAAGTAATACTTAGTCTAAACTCATTGAATAGAATCATATCTACTGGCGGAAGTGCAGTCTATTCTGCAAAATCGATGGAACATCTTAAAAAATTTTCTAAAGTCATATATATAAATACACCTCTTGAGATAATTATGGAAAGAATTGATATTGATCAAAAAAGAGGTCTTGCAGTTCCAGAGGGAATGTCAATTCCTGAGATTTACTCTGAAAGAGAGCCTATGTATCAAAAATACTGTGAGACAATTTTGGATGGATCAAAAACTATTGATCAGCTTGTTGGTGAAACCATAAAACAATTGCATGAGTAAAAATATTTTAATTGTTGGAGCTTCTGGGTTAGTCGGCGGCGAAATACTTAAAAACTTAAAAACAACCAATAATGACTTAATTTTACTAAGTAGAAAAAAGCTTTTATGTGAAAATAGTATTAATCAGATAGTTATTGATTTTGAGAATATTGATTTATTAGATGCAAGTCTTAAGGTCGATGAAATTTATATCGCAATTGGGCAAAAGTTAAGCCTTTCTGAGCTTGTTTATATTAAAAAAAATAATAGAAAAAGTTTTGTTAATGTAGATTATAACTACATTAAAAAAGTTGCTGAATTTGCTAAAAACTGTGGAGCTAATTCAGTTGGTTTGATATCTGCAATTGGAGCAAATACTAAATCTTTTAATACATATTTAAAAGTTAAGGGTGATATTGAGAATGAAGTTAAGTTAATGGGATATGAAAAAATCATAATTGCTCATCCAAGTCATTTGTTAGGCAAACGTCCTAATGAGGTAATTCCATTAAATGTAAAAATATTTGAAAAAATCACAAACTTATTTGGCCTCCTAATGATTGGGCCATTACAAAAATTTAGAAATGTAGAGGCGAAAAAAGTGGCTAAAGCAATCATTTCCAAAATGGATTCAGTTGAAGAAGGCATTCATTATATAGATTATAAATATTTCAAAAATTTTTAGTCCTCTTATTTTTAGTTTTAATTATTTTCTTTATGCCGTTACATGCATTGAGAAGCCAAAATGCATTTGCAAATACAAAATAGTATAAACCTAGATATAGTTGAACAATTATCGCGAAAAAGCTTCCAGCAATGACAGCAGAAAGCCCCACCATTCTTTTTTTAGCTTTTTTTGAAACAACAAGTGGTGCGGCTATCAAAGTACCGAAAAAAACACTTAATAATTGAATTAAATCTAGCATATTCATACTAATAAACACTCAGAATATGCTTATTAGTATGAATACTGGCGCGTATTATGAATACTTAAAATTAAAAGTAAAGATTTTTTTGGAACTTTTAGAAAAAAAATGTAATCTAATATGTACCTACAAATTAAAGGTGATTATTATGAAAAATTTTACAATGATATTAAGTTTTTTTCTTTGCTTTACGCTTGTCGCAGACGATCATATGGACAAGGAAAAAACCATGAAGGATAGGTTTATGAACAATCCAAATTATCTCATGGATTTTAAAGAGTGCAAAGAAATCAAAGATGGAGTAGTTGGATTACTATCTTTAAGCGACTCGATTTGGAAAGAAATTGAACTCAATCCTGAAAACGAAGAAAAATGGCTTGAGGTTAGTGTATTAGCGGATATGGCAGCTAACTATTCAACTATTTATGATGTTTGGTGCAAGGACATGATTAATCATAGAATGAAAATGAGAATGATGTCTGAAAAAAAGAAAGGTAAAAAAGAAAAAGAAGATAATTAAAATTTTCCTCTTTGAAACCTCATTCTAATTGTATAAACCCTTAATAAAGCTACAACGGTAATAATTAACTGAACGAAAATTGATATTTTTATGGGATCTGCCCATTGCCAATTATCAATTGTTAGCCATAAAAGATATGTTTGTAATGGAAAATTAATTACAGCGCCCATCATCACCACAATAACTGCTTCTCTTAGAGCAACTTTTTCTGTTTTATTCATATTTCTTCCTATTTAATTTTGACACCAGTCCCATAAGCTAAAATCTCTGCTGCTCCACTAGCTACAGTTGAGGTCTGAAATCTAAACCCAAGGACTGCATTGGCACCTTTGGATTTTGCATCTTCTATCATTCTTGCATATGCCTGCTCTCTTGAAGTCTGTAAAAGTTTAGAATAGCCAACAAGCTCTCCTCCAACTATGTTTTTAAGATTTGCTAGAAAGTCTGAGCCAACATTTCTTGCTCTTACAGTACTTCCTTGAACAAGACCAATATGTTTTTCAATCTCAGCACCGTCGATATCATATGTAGTTACTACTATAAAATCTTCATCCATGACTTTTTCCTAATAATGGTTTAAGTTATAAATATAATGCAAGAATTAGTAGAAGCAAAGTTTTCAATTGGAAATATTGTAAAACATAAATTTCTTAATTTTCGTGGTGTTATTTTTGATTTAGATCCTTCTTTTAATAACACCGAAGAATGGTATAACTCCATTCCAAAGGACTTCAGACCAAAAAAAGACCAACCCTTTTATCATGTTTTTGCAGAAAATGAAGAAATATTTTATATCGCTTATGTCTCAGAGCAAAATCTAATTAATGATGTTGAGAGTGGTCCTGCAAATCATCCTGATATTAAGAAAATTTTTTCACACTTTGATGGAAATTCTTACATACCGCATAATTTAGCAACAAACTAAACACTAATTTCAAAATGAGCAACTTCTACAGAGGTTATAAAAACATTCATAGCATCAGCTAGCTCTTCTTTACTTACATATGTAGGAGCTAACCTAATAACGCTATCATTAGGATCATAATTTTTAGGAAAAGTAGAGCCAGCAGGAGTTATTAATACGCCAAGATCTTTACATAATTTTACAACCTTGGATGCGATAGGTTTTGAAGTGGAATATGTAATAAAGTATCCCCCGGTTGGTTTAGAAAATGAACCACATTCCTCCGGAAGTTTTTTTAAATACTCATATGCTAACTCAAACTTTGGCCTCACTAATTCAGCATGTTTTTTCATATGAGACTTGATATTTTCAACATTCTTAAAAAACTCAACATGTCTTTTTTGATTTAATTTATCAGGACAGATAATCATTGTTGTTCTTACCTTTTTAATCAAATCTAATGAGTGTCCTGAAGTAGCCATAAAAGAGATCCCGCCTCCACCAAAAGTAACTTTTGAAAAAGAGGTTGTAACTACAGTTTGATCTTGTACATTAGACTCCTCAACAACTTGCCATAGAGGTTTTTGTTCTGGAGTTGGTAAAAAGTCATGAATCAAATATGCATGATCAAAAAGAAACAAAAATTTATTTGAATATTGTGATCCTATTTCAAACATCTTTTTTAAGTTCTCATCTGAATAAATTTCTCCAGACGGATTTGAATGTTTTGGAACACATAATATTCCTACATAATCATCTGCAGTTTTTAGTACCTCTTCAAACACATTTAAATCTATACCATCATCAGTTAAAGGAATCGGTACCGCTTCAATTCCAAAATCCTCAAGCATCATAAAATGTCTATCAAATCCTGGTACTGGGCATATAAATTTTGGATTTTTTAAATTTTTCCAAGGAATTGGTTCTGCAAAAAGAAAATTTGAAAGAACTGTTTGATATGTAAGTAAAAGACTTGATTGTTCCCCCGCAAGAATATTCTCAATAGGAGCGTTTAAGAGTTCAGAACCAAGTCTTCTTGCTTCGATTATGCCAAAAGGCTCACCATAGTTTCTTAGATCTGCGCCATCATCTGATGAAGTAGGAATAGATATATCAATAAGATCATTAGATAGGTCTAGTTGATCTTTGTCTGGCTTTCCTCGAGTAATATCAATAGATATTTGCTTTTCTTTTAAGGAATTAAATCTTTCTATAATTTCTTGGTGCATAATATATGTGTAATTTTATACTAACATCATGATTAATTACTTAATATTTATATCTTTAATTCTCATTTTAGGAGTATTAATTTATCTAATCTTTAGTATAAAAAATAAAGAGACCTCAGATATTGGCGAAACTCAATTACTTCAAAACAAACTTAACGAAGTTTCAAATGATATAAATAAAATAGAAATTGACTTGGCGTCAGTAACTACACCAATTAATGAGTTAAATAGGTTCTTAGGAGGGAATGTTACAACTGGAAGGCTTGGCGAATGGAGTCTTGAGTCAATTGTTACAGATATAATGCCAAGCGATAGTTATAAATTTCAAGCTCAAATAAATTCTGAATCATCTGACAGAGTAGATTGTGCAATAACAAGTGCAGAGGGCTTTATTATCCCTATTGATTCAAAGTTTTATGCCGGTCAATATCAAAACTATCAATCAGCAAGTAATGATGTAGACAGAAAAAAGGTTTTAAGGGATCTCAGGACCGCTTTATTGAGAGACGCTGAAGATATTTCTAACAAATATATTTTGCAAAATACTACATCTAATTATGCTGTGCTTTACATAGCCTCAGAAAAGCTAATAGATCTTGTAGATATGATTGATAACTTGAGACAAGAGTGTCTCACAGAAAAAAAGATTCTTATATTAGGACCTAATACATTAGCTGCATTTCTTGATACTATAAGAGTCGGACATCATTATTTAAAGTTAAATGAAACTGCTGCGAAAGTTGCCAAAGTTGTGAGCGATGTTCAAAAAGAATTTTCTAATCTCGATTTAAGCACAGAATCCGTAATAAAAAGATTAGATGGTGCTTTAAAGGATGTTCAAAAACTTCAAACTAGGGTAAATGTCCTAGGAAATAAACTAGAAAAAGGCGCAGAAAGTTTAGACGAAGAGCAATAATGCAAAATTTAAGATCTTGGAAATATATTTCATTACCATGGATTATGTTCACGTTTATTTTCTTTATTACCTTTTTTGTTCTTGCTTTTACTAAGGCCATTGATGTTGAATTCTTATCAAATAGATATTTGCTGAGCCTATTCAAAAATACAATTTTATTGTCTTTTGGATCTGCTTTTATATCCGTGCTTTTAGCTGTTCCTTTAGCAATATTAGTTACTTTTTATAAATTTCCAGGTTGTAATTTTTTTAGTTGGGCATTGAGTCTTTCAATAGCATTTCCTGCATATGTTTATGCATTTATTTTTGTTGGAATGTTTGAATACTCAAGTCCCATATCTGAATTTTTAAGAAATTTCGGTATAGCTCTTCCATCAATAAAAAACATATTTGGTGCCTCTGTAGTAATGTCAATGGCATTATTTCCCTATATTTTTCTCATAACCAAAGCTCAACTTTCATCAGTTGGTATTAAGATATTCAGAGCAGCAAAATCTTTAGGTGACTCAAATTTTGGTGCTGTAAGAAAAGTAATACTTCCATCATTAAAGCCTGCGATTATTGGAGGAATAGCCTTAGTAATCTTTGAAATAATCGCAGATTTTGGCGGAGTATCAACTCTAAGGATAGATACATTTACAGTTGGCATATATGATGCCTGGTTTGGATATCAAAGTTATTTTTCTGGAGCTAGACTAGCTGGATATCTTTTAATATTTGTTATTTTTATTATGTTACTTTCTAAATACTACGCAGATAGTCCAAGCGAGGTTGCCCCAAAAACTGCAGAATTAATAAACAAAGTTGAGCTAAATAAATCTAAACAAATAATGTTTTCATTAATATGCTCATTAGTACTTTTAATTGTATTTTGCCTGCCATTATTTCAACTTATCTATTGGCAATTATCTGAATCAAGTATCAATCTTCTTAATAATATTAACTTATTAATAAATTCTTTGATTCTTGGTTTCGCTGTTGGGATTTTTACAATCTTTTTCGCTGCTGCTCTTTCACTATCCTTTAGACAGTCGAGTAAATTAAAATTATTAATATCAATTTCTACGTCAGGTTATGCCATACCGGGGTCTGTAATATCTGCAGGACTTTTAATTGGCTTTGATGCTGTCTTTGGAACTTCAATTACAATTTATGGAATATTTGGTTTAATTCTTTGTTTAAGTTTTAGATTTATGACACCAGCATATAATTATTCTAGTTCCTCCTTGGCAAATATATCCAAATCATCAGAAAATGCATTATCTCTTGTTCCGAGCAATCCTCTAAAAGCATTTAGTTCATTTTATTATCCACAAATGAAATCAGCCTTATTTCTCGGATTCATGATTGTTTTTATTGAGTCAGTAAAAGAACAAGCTGCAACTCTTCTTTTAAGGCCAGTTGGATTTGATACCCTTTCAACTAAAATTTATAACTTTACAAGTGAGGGAGAGTGGGAGATGGCAGCAAGTCCAAGTCTCCTATTGATATTTCTAAGTTTAGCATTTGTATATTTAATCAATAAAAATATTGACCTAAATACTAATTAAATCCATGCAAGAAAATGAATACAGATTGAATGTTGGCGTAATTGTTGCCAATAAACATGGAAATTTATTGTTATGTAAAAAAAAAGGTATGAATAGTTGGCAATTTCCTCAGGGAGGAATTGATTTTGGAGAAAATTCCTTGAAAGCTGCTAAAAGAGAACTTTTTGAAGAAGTTGGCATAAGCTCAAAATCAGTAAAACTTATCGATACAATTGACGATTGGTTAAAATATGATATCCCCAAAAAAAGCAGAAGAAAAAAAATTTTTAAAACAAATTTTAAGGGCCAAAAACAAAAATGGTTTTTATTTAAATTAAAAGAAGATGTAAAAATATCTTTTGATAATGATCCTGACAATGAGTTTGATTCTTTTAAATGGGTATCCTACTGGTACCCTCTCAATGTAATTATTTCATTCAAAGAAAAAGTCTATAGAGAGGCACTAAATAAATTAAAATATTCTTTCTGTAAAGAGTTTAATAATGTTTGATGAAATTTTAATATTTGGGGCGCTAGGTATCCTTTCTGGATTATTAGCTGGTATGTTTGGTATCGGTGGGGGACTTATCATGGTGCCAGTTCTTATAGGTACATTTATTAATCTTGGGTTTGAAAATGAGATTATTGTTCAGCTTGCAATTGGTACATCAATATCGTGTATCATATTTACAGGGCTTTCTTCAGCAAATGCTCATAGAAAAAAGAATTCAATTGATTTTGATAACTTCAAGCCTGTTGCATCTGGAATAGTGTTTGGCGCATTCTTAGGAGCACTGTTTGCAGTCCAAATTGATGGATTGATATTAAAAATTACAATCGCAACATTTGTATTAATTGTTGGCATAGATATTCTTTTGAATAAAGATCTTTTGCAGAATATGTTTCGTCTAAAACCAAAATCAATTTTTGTTGGTTCTGGTATCGGCTTTTTATCCTCAATTTTAGGCATTGGAGGAGGAACTTTTTCAGTTCCATATTTCAAAGGTACTGGGCTCGATCTAACCTCTGCAATAGGCACATCAGCAGCATGTGGGGTCCCTATAGCTATTTTTGGGACATTGGGATATGTTGTTGCAGGCATTAATCAAAATATGTTGCCTAATTTAAGTTTTGGATATGTCTATTTACCGGCTCTTTTAGGAGTTTCTCTTACAAGTATTTTTTCTGCAAAATATGGAGCGGATATCTCTCATTATTTATCTCAAGCAACACTGAGGAGACTTATGGCAGGTTGGTTTTTTATAATATCAATATATATGTTTGCAGTATGACGATAGAGCTATCAAATTTCTTTAATAACCCTACTCTTATTGAGCTTGGACCATTAAAAATTCAGTACTATGCAGTGACATGGTTGTTATCTGCATTATTAATTTACGTTTTTCTAAAAAATAACAGAACTATAAAAGAGATAGGTCTTAATAAAGATGAAGTAAATGATATGGTTTTTCTGTATGGATTATTCTTTGGAGCGATTTGCGGTGGAAGAGTCGGTTACATGTTCATATATGGGTCAGAACAGTTAATGAATAATCCCTTATCTTTATTTTATGTTTGGCAGGGTGGACTGAGCTTTCATGGTGGTTTAATTGGAGTAATTATTAGTCTAGTTATCTTTTGTTATAGGAAAAATATAGAGTTATTAAAATTACTTGATGGTGTTGCTTTGGCAATGCCTATTGGTCTTGGCTTGGTAAGAATTGGTAATTTTCTAAATGGTGAATTATACGGTAAGGCAACAAATGGCGATTGGGGTTTTATTTTTCCAACTGACCCTTTTGGAGTTTTAAGACATCCTTCACAAATTTATGAGAGTTTTGGCGAAGGTTTATTATTATTCCTAATTTTATTTGTGATCAGCAAACAAACAAATGTAAAAGGTATAGTTTCTTCATCATTTCTTATCTTTTACGGATTAATAAGATTTATAATTGAGTTCTTTAGGCAGCCAGATGCTCATATTGGTTACATTGCCTTTGACTCATTAAGCATGGGGCAAGTCTTATGTATACCAATGATGATTATTGGATTTTTTATGTTGTTATATTCCAGGAGAAAAATATGAAAGCATACTTAGATCTTCTTCGATATATATTGGAAAACGGAGAAGAAAAAAGTGATAGAACTAATACTGGAACAATATCATCTTTTGGGCATCAGTTTGAATTTGACTTAGAAAAAGGATTTCCAGCTGTAACTACTAAATCTCTTGCATGGAAAGGCGTTGTATCTGAGCTGTTATGGTTCCTAGAGGGCTCAGATGATGAGAGAAGACTTGCTGAGATCCGATTTAGCAAAGATAGATCTGAATTAACTAATTTGGAAAAGTATTCAACAATATGGACTGATAATGCAGATAATCAAGGCAAAGAATTAGGATACGAAAATTCAGATATCAAAAAGATTCTTGGTCCAGTTTATGGCGTCCAATGGAGAGATTGGTGTGGAATTGATCAAATCAAAGATTTACTAAAAGGATTGAAAGAAAATCCTGATGGTAGAAGACATATTCTTTCTGCTTGGAATGTTGGTGAAATAGAAAAAATGGCTCTGCCTCCCTGTCATGTAATGTCACAGTTTTATATTCATAATAATTCTATAAGCTGTCATATGTACCAAAGAAGTGCAGATATGTTTCTTGGAGTTCCTTTTAATATAGCAAGTTATGCTTTGCTCTTGTCTATTTTTGCTCAGATCCTAGATTTACAACCAAAGAGATTTATTCATTCTTTTGGCGATGCTCATATATATAAAAATTCAATTGATCAGGTAAAGGAACAAATATCCAGAGAGCCAAAGCCACTTCCTAGCCTTAAAATTCCTAAAATTAATTCTCTCGAAGATATAAAAAAATACAGCGTAAATGATTTTATTCTAGAAAATTATGACCCTCACCCTCCTATAAAAGCAGAAATGGCAGTATGAAAAAAATAATTTCACATGTAGTTGCTCTATCAAATAATAATGTAATCGGTGTAGATAATATGCTCCCATGGAACCTAAAAAGAGATCTCCAACATTTTAAAAACTATACTACTAACAAAATTCTACTCATGGGAAGAAAGACATACGAATCTATAGGTAGGCCACTTCCAAACAGAATCAATTATGTAATTTCAACAACAATAGATAGAATTGATGGGGCAGAGGTTTTTAAAAGCTTAGATGAAGCTTTAGATGCTGCAAATAAAAAATGTAATGATCACGATGAATATAATGAAATTGTGATAATTGGAGGTGGTTATCTTTTTAGAGATACCATAGAGATAACTAATAAATTAGTCCTGACCAATGTAGATTGTGAAATCGAAGGAGATGTGTTTTATCCAGATATTGATTTTAATCAGTGGCAGGAAATAAGCACAGAAAAATTTTCAAAAGATATTGATAATGACTACGACTTTAAAGTTAGGATTTTAGAAAGAGTTTAAGATGAAGAATTCATCTGAATATAGTCTCTTCTTAATGCTAGATTTTTAACTCTAATTTCTTCATTTTCGGTATATTTTATCCAGTTATTTGCTTGTGTTTTAACTTTTTTCTCTTTGTCTCTTGCTGCAATTCTAAAATTTTTCTTTGCTTCTTCAAACTCTTGAAGTTCAAAATATGCCTGACCAAGAGTTAAATGTACCTGCGAAAGATTACCTACCTTCCCTTTCTTCAAGCCTTTTTTTATAGCATCAACTGCTTTTTCAACTTTATCTTCAGACAAATAAAGGTTGCCTAAAAGAACATATGACTTGCCATCTTTTGACATTTCTGCAGCCCTTTCAAGAACAGGAATTGCCCTATCGATTTCTTGTGCCATTCTCCATGAGTCTGCAAGTACTTTTAAATTCTTTTCATTGCTTTTAACAACAGGAACGATTTTTTCTTCCTCTGTTTTTTCATCAACAATAGTAATCATTTTGTTTTGACCAGAAACAAGAACTTCAGCTGCCCAGTAAGGATTCTTATTCAATAATAGAAGTTGGGCAAGAGCTAAATACTCACCCTCTTTATCAAGAAAATCTTTTTGATAAGCAGTTTTGAGAGTAATCATATAGTCCCTTTCCCTACCTAACTGACCATATGCTCCACCTAGCTGTATAAAATATAATTTTTTTGGGTAGAGATTTACAAGAATTTCATAAATTGGTACTTGCTTTAATAAAGCTTCTTTTTCACCTATTTCATCTTTTAGCTCACTATAGCAACCTGCAAGAAGAGCATACCAATTCTCTCGAGGTTTATAGCCCTCCTCTTCAGCCATTGATATAGCTGTTTCAAGTGATGACAAAGATTTCCTAAAATTACCAACCGCAAAATATGCTTGTCCCAGAACCGAGTAAGCCTGCGCTGTGATTGTTTCAACCTCATTCATCCATTGAAGTATTAAATTTATCCCTTTTTGATAATTTTCTTGCGCCAAATTTAACTGAGCTAATGAAAATAATGCACCATTTCTTAAACCTATGGTTACTTCAGGTTCATTCATTACATTTGTATATGCAACCATTGCTTGAGGATAATTATCATCTTGCATATATACATATGCCCAAGCATTCCACATTACAGATCTATCATAGCTCTTTAGGCTATCTTTATTATTGCGAAGGTCTGTTAATACACTTAAAACTGTTTCCATATCTGGAGCAGGTTCTCCATTTTCGTCTACTTCTTCAATTGCCTCATAGACTTTAGCCATTTTTTTTGCAGTTGAGGTTTGCAGCGCTCTTGCCTTTTTGTATTTAATTTGCTTCTTTGTCTCTGTTTGAGATTGTGCTTCAACCTCTAATGAAGAAAATACAAAACAAATTGCTAAAACTGAAAATAAATATGTTGATATACCTTTTGTCATAATCTATATTTTATTCTTCATCTAGTATGTATGTAAATCTATGAAGAACTCCACTAACAGGAACTGCTTTTCCATCAACAATTTTTGGTTTGTATTTTAATTTTAAAGCAGCCCTAGAAGATGCGCTATTAAACATTGTACAAGGTCTAAACTCAGTAGCAGGATCACTTGGATTAGTATTTGAACAATATCCTTCAATAGTATTTGCGTCTTCAACGCTACCTGTCTCAGTAATAGTAAATTCTACTAAAGCATATCCCATTGTGCCTCTTTCTTGAGCTCTTCTGGGATATATTGGAATAACTTTAAATAATGGAATATATTCACCATCTCTAAAGAATGATCCTCCTGCTTTAAAATTTGCTTTTGGTTTTGCAACAGAAACATCTAATCCGGCTAGTGGTTGAAGATCTAATTCTGGTTGCGCAATATCTTCAGGCTGCTCTTCAGGCTTTTCAGGCTTATCAACTTCTGACATAAATGTATCTATATCTCTTTCTGGCATAACAATATCTTGAAGTTTTACAGAAGTGTCTTGTTTTAATCCACTATCTCCTAGGGCAATTAAAATAACCATTACAAAAAAAAGAGTTAATGTAATTACAGATGAAAATCCAATCCCAGCTGCATATTTGTTAGCATTAAAAGTCTTTACAAAAATATCATGTATAGGCTTTGTAACTAAACTAATTGCGGTAAGGACTTGATTCATATTCTATTTAGGTTCTGATGCTAGAGATATGGCATTAACTCCAGCTTCTCGAGCTCCATCCATAACTTTAATAATAGTATCTGCTACTGCCCTTTCGTCTGCTTGAATAACTACAGATCCTTGTGGATTGTCTGCAAGCATTTTAACAACATTTGCCTTAACCTGCCTTACATCAATTCTTCTTCCATCCATATAAACTTCGTCATTTGCTCCAACCGCAATTAAAATTGCAGCATTTTCTTGAATTTCAGCAGTATCTGAATCAGGTCTATTAATTTCCAATCCAGGTTCTTTTATAAAATTAGCTGTTACGATAAAGAAGATTAGCATGATGAAAACAACATCAAGCATTGGTGTTAAATTAATTTCGCTTTCTTCATCCTTAACAGCAGTACTTATAGCATTTCTTCTCATTTTTTTGTTCTCCTATAATTCTCTTTTAATTAATTCTCTTAAGTCATTTGTATGTCTGTCAGACGCGCTTGATAAATATATAGTGGCAAATACACCTGATAGAGCAACAACCATACCAGCCATTGTTGGTAGTGTTGCCTTTGAAACACCTCCCGCCATTGCCCTAGCATCACCTCCTCCATTAAAAGCCATAACTTGAAAAACCTCAATCATTCCTGTAACAGTTCCTAACAAACCAAACAATGGTGCTAAAACTACGCAAGTTTGGATGATCGATAAATTTTTATTTATTTCAACTTTTGCTTGAGAAAGCATTTTTTCTCTAATTTGAAGGGCATGCCATGAGGTTTTATCAGTTCTATTATTCCATTTTGCAGACAAATCTTGAATATAAAACTCATGTGCATGAGAAAAATACCATATTCTTTCAAATATCATTGCCCACATAAAGAAAACAAGAATAGCAATTAACCATAAAACACTACCACCCGCTTCCATAAAATCTCTTATGGACGAGAATGCTTCTGTGATAGCAAAAAACATAATTAACTATTAACTACCTTCGGCTCTCTCTGCAAGAATACCTGTACTTTGTTCCTCAAGTACACTAATTATTCCTTTAGCCGAAGAGGCTGCGAAAGAATGAAGAAGTGTAGTAGGTATTGCAACTAGCAAACCTAAAACAGTTGTTACAAGTGCTTGTGAAATACCACCAGCCATAAGTTTAGGATCGCCTGTTCCATAGAGAGTAATCATTTGGAAGGTAACAATCATACCTGTTACAGTTCCCAATAAACCTGCAAGAGGTGCAACAACTGAGATAATTCTAACTGCGCCAATACCTCTCTCAATTGATGGTCTCTCAGCCATAATAGCTTCAGCAAGTTTTAGCTCTAGTGTATCAATATCTTTACTAAAGTTTTCTTCACCAACCTTAAGAACTCTTCCAAGAGGATTTCTAACATCTAATGTTTTAGAGCCAGATTGAGCTCTTACTGCCTTACCAAGAACATATAAACTCCACAATTTCCAAAACGCTAAACCAATACCAATTAAACCAACAAAAATGATTGCGTATCCAACTTCTCTACCTTGTGCAGCTCTCTCAGCTAAAGAAGGAGTCTGAATTAAATTAGCTAAAAGACTTCCTCCAGTAGGTCCTGTTGGATCAATACCAAATCTAACTTGCTCTCCAACATCAGCATTGCCAACACTCTTCGCAGTTTTTGTAAATCTTCCAGCAGGTTGTCTCGGTAAAAATGCGTATTGCCCTGTAGAAGCAATATACTCTAAATATTTACCATCACAGACGGCATTGAACAAACCAACTCTTGTAACATTGCATGTTGAAGACTCGCCATCAACATCGATTACAGTTGTATCAAAAGAAACCACTTGTCCACTTGCAACCATCTCTCTTTGAAGTTCATACCATAAACCTTCAATTTCTCTGATAGTTGGTAACTCAGTAGTCTCTGACATTTTTGATGTAAGTGAATTTAGGAAATCTACTCTATCAAGACCATATTGAGGGCTTGTCAAAGAACCAGAAAATTGTACTGCTGCTTCACCTGCTGAGCTTTGAAGATGACCAAATAGTTCAACCAAAGATCCAAGTTCTTTTTGATATGCTTCCTCTTTAACTCTTAAGATTTCTTCGTTCTTTTTATATTCAGCCTCAAGCTGATCAGCAATTCTTTCTTGTCTTGCTAGTTCTCTTTTTTCAGCGGCTAAAATTGCAGCTTGCTCATTTTTATTAGCCATAAACTTAGCTTCACGTTCTGCATTTGCAGATTGCTCTTTGGTTTTACCCTCTTTAACAAGTTGAAGAAGCGCTTCAACAGTAGATATTTCTGTTTCATCACTCTCAGATTCTTGTGCAAATATAAAAGTATTAAGTGTTAAGGATAGAACAAATAATATAGGTAAGTACTTTTTCATTATGCCTCTCCTTTCACAACTGGCATCAACAACATATCTGTTGGTGCTAATTTTTTAGCCATTCTGATGCCATCTCTAATAGGCTTTCTGTAACTTCCAGGGAGCTCTTCCCAAGTTCCAGTTTCATTATCCCATCTTCCACTAGTTCTTTCGTCTTTAGTTTGATAGAACATACCAATTCTTCCTATTACAAGTATGTTCACAACAGTGCCATCAGCTAATTTGTCTTCATAAGTATCAATTTTACGTCCATACTCCGCTTCAATATTATATGCTTCAAGAACTTGTCTTACTTGTTCAGATGCAGTTACTTTTGGTTTAGCTAAAGATGATCTTACTAAATCAACTCTAGCTTTTCTTTCTTCAGATCTAAAAGGAGTATCAAGATTAATGAAAGTTTCTAATGTATCAAGCATTTTTTCAGCCAAAGGCGGAATTTGTCTTTGCATTACAACAACTTGAACCAATTGCTCATCAAGCTTATCCATTAGATCCAATTGAGCTTGAATTTGAATTCTTTTCTGTTCGTTATAAAGTTTTAATCCTTCAACTTGTTTATTAACAACTTTATATTCGTTAACGATCTTGTCAGTTTGTCTTTCCGTCTGATCAATTTTATCTTGAGAATTGGCTGACAAAGTTTGATTTTCTCTACCAACTTCTAGGACATTCTCCATATTTACTTCTGCTATGATTTCATTAGCGTTAATGCTAATTGAAAAAATAAAGCAAAAAAAAGCTGTTAAAGATTTATTCTTTATTAATTTAAACATTATGTACTCCCTTCGGTCAGAATATATTAACAGTCCTAACCTAATAAATAAAATGTTTGCTGCATTTTAAATTCATTCCTATTTTACCAATAAGATAGTGTTTTCTGCTAATTTATAAATAAATCAAAGAAGAGATTATATCTTCTAGTTGTTGAAAAGCTTAGGAAAAAGCATTGGGGTATCTTTCTTGTACTTCTTATATTCATCATTGTCACCCCATTTTTTATTACTTCTATCTTCAAGCATCCTTACTCCACTTACGTATACTAGTAAAAAATAAGTAAATAATGGAGATATTAATGTAATCATTTGAATTCCCTCAAGAGATGAAAATGAGATAATAGCAATAGCAAACCATAATAATATTTCTCCAAAATAGTTAGGATGGCGTGATCTTGACCATAAACCTGAAGTAATAAACCTGTTTTTATTGGCCTTAATTGACCTAAAAGCTGATTTTTGGTTATCAGCAATAATCTCAATGGTAAATCCAAATATAAATAAGATTATTCCTAAGTAGGTTAAGAAATTCATTGCAACACCGTAAGGGCTAGATATCGCAACTAGCGCACACATTGAACATAATGTTACCCATGTACCTGAAATAGTCCATGTCATAAAAAATTGTGAAGCTGATGGCTTTATTGTCCTAAATCTCTTGTCCTCTCCATCTTTTTGAATTCTCATAAATAAAAATGTCCCAAGTCTTATTGTCCAGAAGGAAATAAGTAAGGCTAAAACTAGATTCCCGATATTGTTAAAAATAGATTGATATGAACTAACGAAGGCAAACCATACAACTGTTAGATAAGTAATACTTCCAGTTAAATCATAAAATTTTTCAGTTTGAAAAATATAAGCTGGAATAAATGCGATCCAATGAATAAAAAATGCAATTAGTACAGCATTTAAAACAATTTCATTGCCAGAAAGATATGCAATGCTACAAGGGATTAAGAAAGAAAAAATCGATATAATAAAAAATATTATTTGTTTCATATGATGTGCCTCAATACTAAAATAACATAAAAATAAAGCTAAAATGAAAATTTCAACAAACCAATTTAAAAATGGTACAAAGCTATTAATTGATAATGCTCCTTGCTCGATTATAGAACATGAATTTCATAAACCAGGAAAAGGTCAAGCTGTAATGAGAGTTAAATATAAAAATCTTCTAACTGGAAACACAAATGATAAAACTTTCAAGTCAGGAGAAAGTGTTGAAGCAGCAGATGTAAATCATAAAGAAATGGAATTTTTATATAAGGATAATGATTCTTGGCACTTTATGGACAAAAATAATTATGAGCAAATTGAAGTTAACGGATCACAGATAGGAAATGCTTCAAAATGGTTAGTTGGACAGGAGAAATGTGAAGTTATTTTGTGGAATGGTCAGCCTATTCTTGTAAATCCTCCAGTGATTGTTGAGCTTAAAATTATCAAAGCAGAGCCTGGAGTAAAAGGAGATACTGTTTCAGGTGCAACTAAAACTGCAAAACTTGAAACAAATGTTGAGGTTCAAGTGCCTTTATTTGTAAATGAAAATGAAATAATAAAGGTGGATACTAGGGACATGACCTACGTAGGGAGAGCAAAGTCTTGATTGATGAAATTAATAAAGAAATAGAAATATTTCTATCTTCAATTATAAATAATAAGAAGAATATTGATTCTATTATGGAAAAATGTGCTACTTCTATAACAGATGATCTTAACAAGGGTCATTTAACTACAAATGTATGTATGATCACGGCAAGCATACTAAAGATTAATCCAAAAAAATTAGCCGAGGAACTTAAAACAAGATTAAAAAAAATTAACAAATTTGATAACGTGGAAGTTGCAGGGCCAGGATTTATAAACATCTCACTAAAGAGAGAGAATTTTGCATCAATAATTGAATATATTAATAAAAATAAGGATTCATTCGGCAGGTCTGACATTGGTAAAAAAAATAAGATACAAATTGAATTTGTTTCCGCAAATCCCACTGGCCCTCTTCATGTTGGCCATGGAAGAGGAGCTGCCTATGGTGATGCAATTGGTAGAATTCTTGAATCAACAGGCTCAATAGTTGAAAAAGAATACTATGTTAACGATGCTGGAAGACAAATCGATATTCTGACAGCAAGCGTCATATTAAGATTAATAAAAAATGATATTAATAATTACTTTCCAGCCAATGGATATAAAGGGGAGTACATTGATGAAATTGGAAAAAAATTAGATAAGAAATTAAAAATAGATGACTTCAAGTCAATTTCAATCAAATCCTGTAAGGATCCAGAAGAAGAAATAGATAATATCATTCTTGAATTAGAAAAATTAAATAATAATTCATGGAATCTCATAAAAAAATTCTCATTAAAAGAAATTGTTAAATCAATTGAGGATGATCTAAAAGCATTTAATGTAAATTTTGACAAATGGTTTTATGAATCTTCACTTGGTAGGATTGATGATGACTCATCTGATATATCTTTGTCAGTAAATAAACTAAAAAAAGATGGTCATGCTTATGAGAAAGATAAGGCCACCTGGCTCAATACAGACATAAGTGGTGATGATAAACATAGAGTTTTAGTTAGAGATAATGGAAAGGCAACATATTTTGCCTCTGATGTTGCATATCATAAAAATAAGATTGATAGAGGTTTTGACAAGCTAATAAATATTTGGGGAGCCGATCATCATGGATATATTAAGAGAATAGAGGCATCTATTGAAAACCTTGGGTCAAATAAAAACAAACTAATTGTAAAACTTGTTCAATTTGCAAATCTTTTCAAGGATGGAAAAAAGGTCAAGATGTCCACAAGATCGGGAGAATTTTTTACGTTAAAAAATCTTATAGAAGATATAGGTTCGGATGCTGCGAGATTTTATTATTTATCAAAGCAAGCTGATCAGCACTTAGATTTTGATCTTGATTTAGCAAAATCAGATAGTAAAGAAAATATTTTTTATTACATTCAGTATGCGCATGCAAGAATCGTTTCGCTTGAAGAAAAGGCCTTAGATAAATTCTCTGATATTAAAAGAAATATTAAAAATATTAGCAGTGGGAGTTATAAAGAATGTGACAATCTGATTCATGAAATTTCAAAATTTCCAGATATTGTAAATAAATCTTCAAATACTCTTCAGCCTCATGTAATTATCTATTACTTAAAAGATTTATCTCAACTATTTCATAGTTTCTATAATGATAATCATGTCTTGTCTGAATCTGAAGAAAATATACAATCAATTTTAGAGTGCCTAATAGCTGTAAAACAAGTTATTTCAAATGGTTTAAATTTATTAGGAATTACTCCAATGCAAAAAATGTAAGCAAATGAAAGACTTTGCAAATGTTAAAAGTAATAAATCAAAGAAGACTAAAAGAAAAACTGTTTTTACTTCAAAAAAGCCATCAGTAAGGACAATATCTACTAGCGCCATCCTGATATTAATTTTTATTAGTGTAGGTCTAGCCTTTAGTTCAATATTTCTATTCAAGACGAATGTTATATCAATTAAGAATGTCAATACTTCTAACACCGTAAACATAGACTTCCCTTCATCATTAATGGAAAATTCAGTGCTTATTGAATTTAATGAAGAAAATAATTCTTTAGAGTGTCAGTTCTTTATCCAAATTGGCGCATACGGAAATAAAAAATATGCTCTTGAGGCAATTAAAATGCTCAATAGCGATATTGAAAACCTATCAATAAACGAGGTGTACAGTACACTTTTGCCTGGAAAGCTATTAAATAGTGTAATATCAGGCCCCTATATAAATAGATCAGCAGCAAATAATGCTAAAGAAAAAATAACAAAGAGAGGTTTTGAACCACGATTAAGAACTGTATGCAAAGAGAACTAATTAAAAATATTAATACCATTAATAGCAGTATCGATGAATTGTGCTCATCTATTAACAGAAGAAGAGATGAAATAACTTTAATTGCGGTTTCTAAGAAAAAAAGCTTTGAGCACATTAAGATAGCTCTTGAGAATGGAATCAATAACTTCGGAGAAAATTACGCACAAGAGCTTCAAGAAAAATCTTCATTGATAGATTCAGATAATATTGTTTGGCATTTCATTGGGCCAATTCAATCCAATAAAGTTAAAGTAATTGCAAATAATGCTGATTGGATTCATACCCTCGAAAGGGAAAAAATTATTAGGAAATTTAATGATGAGTGTAAAAAAATTAACAAAGTAATAGATGGATGTATTCAAATTAATATTTCGTCTGAAAATTCAAAAAGTGGATGCAGTCCTGATGATCTTTTTGATATAGCAAAATTGGTAGAATCTATGGAAAATATTAATTTAAAAGGCATAATGGCTCTCCCAAAACTAACAAATGATAAAAAAGAAAGAGATCATATGATGGAAGAAGTTATAAACTTAAGCGTCAAGTTACAAAAAATTTATCCTAATGCAAGTGCTGTCTCACTTGGAACGACTTCGGATTACGAGGATGCCATAATTCATGGATCTAATATGCTTCGAATTGGTGAATCAATTTTTGGTAAAAGATCATGAAAAATATATTATTTTTTGGTGGTGGTAATATTGCACAAGCTTTAATTTCAGGACTCCTATTGAATGGAATGAGCAATAAAAATGTTTTTTTTGTAGACAGGAATCCTGCAAATCAAAAAAAATTAAATAGCTTAAAAGTTAAAAGCTTAAAAAAATCAAATTCTGATATAGATATAGTTATTTTATCTGTAAAGCCAAAAGATGCTATCCAAGCATACAAAGAAATTTTAAATAACTATAAAAATCCTAAAATTGTAAGTCTTGTTGCTGGTATAAAATCCTCTGCATACACCAAGCTGGATAGTAGAACTGAATTTATGAGAGCAATGCCAAATACTGCATCAAAATATGGATATGGAATAACAGCTTTATATAATTCATCTTTCAAAAAAAGTAACTTTAAAAAAGCATCATCTATCTTCTCAAAAGTGGGCACAGTTATTGAAGTAAATAATGACTCAAAAATAGATACTTTTACTGGAGTCATTGGAAGTGGTCCCGCATATTTTTTTCAAACTCTCAAATCATTTGAAAAAAAACTTCTGAGATTATGCAACCAAGATAAAGAAATTGTTAAAGAGATTATTGGTAATCTTATGAAAGGTGTTGGCTCATCCGTTGAAAATGATGGTGATTTGGATAATCTAATTCAAGCAGTTGCTTCTAAGAAAGGAACAACAGAAGCTGGACTAAAGTCACTTAAATCCAATAATTTAAATCAAATCTTTGAAAAAGGATTAAATGCTGCGATCAAAAGATCAAAGGAAATTTCAAATGAATTCTAATATGCAAATACTTGGGCTTATTTTAAGTATATTAAATTACGCCGTTGTTTTTCTTTTCATCTTTAATTTATTGAAAGTAAATTATTACAACCAAATTGTTTCAATATTCGTTAAAGCTTATAGCCCCATAGCAAAAATATTTTCACCCTTACCAATTCAAGCTCTTAATATTTTAATCTTGGCCATAGTATTTAAGCTTTCATCTCTTGTCATATATTTTGGTGATCAGTATGTACTTACAACATTGTTAGGGGTGGCAGTAATTCAAACTATAATGATTATTTTAAGGATTATATTCTTTGCAGTAATTGGTGGCGTGATCTTAAGTTGGGTATCTCCATCAAGCTCAAATGCTTTTTTAGAGTTAATTGAGGAAATATCATATAAGTCTTTAATGCCAATAAGGAACTATATTCCATCAGCTGGAGGTCTAGACTTTTCTCCTCTTTTTGTTTTGATTTTAATTAATCTAATTGAATCCTTCTTATCGGATATGCTTAGGTCAATAGTATGAAGACAGAAACAAAATTAGTTCATTTTTCAGAAGGAATTGAGCTTGAATCAGGTGAGAAGCTAAATTCATTTGATTTAATGCTAGAAACCTATGGTGAACTTAATGAAGGTAAATCAAATGCAATTCTTCTATGTCATGCATTTTCAGGCAATCATCACGCAGCAGGAAGTTCTGAAGATTTTGGAACTGGTTGGTGGGATCAATTAGTTGGTCCTGGTAAATCAATCGACACCAATAAATATTTTATTGTCTGTTGCAATAATCTAGGTGGATGTGCTGGTTCCTCGGGACCATCTTCAATTAATCCTTCATCGCAAAAAATATTTGGAAAATCTTTTCCTCAAGTAAGTGTCTTGGATTGGGTTAACTCACAAAAAATGCTTATGGATAAATTAAACATAGAGTGTTGGCATTTTGTAGCAGGTGGAAGTCTGGGCGGAATGCAGGCCCTGCAATGGTCAATTTCATATCCAGATAAGGTTAAAAAAGCTGGAATTTTTGCTGCAGCTGCAAAATCTAGTTCTCAGAATATTGCTATGAATGAAGTTGCAAGAGAATCTATAAGAAAAGATGAAAATTTTCATAATGGAAATTATTATGAGCACGACGTTATACCTAAAAATGGGCTCAAGACTGCAAGAATGCTTGGTCACATTACATATCTTTCAGAAGAGCATATGGATTCAAGATTTGGGAGAAAATTTCAAGATGAAGGTTCAAAAGTTGAAGAGTCTGTGAGCTTCGAGGTTGAAAATTATTTGCAATATAAAGGTGAACAGTTCTCAGAGCTATTTGACGCGAATTCATACATTTTAATGACAAAAGTAATGGATAGTTATGATGCTGGAAAAAGTAAAACGCTAGATGAGGCTTTAAAAGATGTGAAAGCTGAGTTTTTAATTGTGGGTTTTTACTCAGATTGGCTATATCCACCAGAAAGAGGGAAGGAAATACAGATTGCTGCAATGAATAATAATATAAAATCCTCTTTTGTGGTTCTCCAAGGGGATCATGGACACGATAGTTTTCTTTTTAATTCAGAAACTTACTCAAATTTAATTACAAATTTCATAGAATCATAATGGCTATAAAACTTTCAAAAATTATAAACAGCTGGGTTCCGGAAAATTCAAAAGTGATTGATTTTGGTTGTGGTGATGGATCTTTATTAAAAGAATTATTTGAAAATAAGCAAGTGCTTGGATACGGCGTAGAGATAAATGACATAAAGATAGAGAAATGCATTGAGAAAGGCATACCTGTAATAAAACTTGATATAGACAAGGGCCTAAATGACTTTATGTCATCAAATTTTGATTTATCGATTATGGCCAAATCAATTCAATGTCTTAAAAATCCTGACCTTGCTCTTAACAGAATGTTGGAGTTATCAAAAAGATGTGTTGTAACTCTTCCTAATCTTGGCTATTGGAGATGTAGAATAAACCTTGCGTCAGGGAAAATGCCAATTACACCAGAGCTGCCGTCTAGCTGGTATGAAACAGAAAACATTCACTTGTGTACTATCAAAGATTTTGAAAATCTTTGTTTAAAAGAAAATATTAGAATTAAAGATAAAGTTTTCATAAATAGAAACGGTGATCAAGGCGGTTTATCTAAAATCAATCCAAATTTATTTGCTGTAGAAGGAGTCTATTTACTTGAAAGGTAATGATGACATTCTTATTGCCTCATCAAATAAAGGTAAATTAGAAGAATTTAAAAAACTATTCAAAAATCATAAAGTTTTTTCTTTATCCGACCTTAACATAAGTGATGCTATAGAAGATGGAGACTCTTTTTTAGAAAATGCAATGATTAAAGCAAAACATGGCGCCAAGGAATCTAAAATTTATACGATTGCAGATGATTCTGGAATTGTAGTCCCTGAATTAAACTATGAACCAGGCATCTATTCTGCAAGGTATGCTGGTGAGGGTGCTAGTGATAAAAATAACAGAGATAAGATTATTGATAAATTGATTGATAAAAAACAAGAGTGTCTTGAAGCTTTTTATGTTTGTGTTCTTGTTGGACTAAAGAGTCCTAATGATCCGATGCCAATAGTAACTCAAGGTAAAATTTATGGGAAAATATCGATAAATAGTTCAGGGGAAGGAGGATTTGGATATGACAAAATCTTTTATCCTGATGGCTATGACTGCTCAATGGCTTCTTTAGACCAACAAATTAAAAATAAAGTTAGTCACAGAGCCATTGCTTCAGAAAAATTTATAAAATTGTTCAACAATCGTTATTAAACTTTTTCATAATTAAATTCAAACAAATCTCTGCCCTCATCTTTCCCTCTTCTTTCAAACTTAGAAAGGGAATCTTTGTAAAAAGATTTGTTTAAAGATGGCTTAAATAATTTATTTTCTTTAAATAATTCAGAAATACCTTCTGCATAGTTTTCCCAATCTGTAGATATGTATACATTTGAATCATCCTTCATAAAATCGTGAATCATTTTTAAAAAGAATTCATTTATTAGTCTTCTTTTGTGATGTTTTTCTTTTGGCCAAGGATCAGGACAAATAATAATCACTGAATCAAATATTTTTTTTGGGCTTTGATCTAAAAGCAGTCTAATATCGTCTGAAAAAATTTTTACGTTATTAATATTGTTTTCTTTTATACCCGAGACCAAAGTCCCTATACCTGACATGTAGACTTCTGAACCTATAAATAGATAGCTAGGATTATTTGTTGCTTGAAAAATAATATTTTCAGCATTACCAAAACCAATTTCTAAATAACATTTATCAAAATGTTTGCTAAGATCTTCTATTTCCTGAATATTTTTTACAGAAAATTCTGATAAAGACCTTAAGCTGTGGGTCTGCTTTCTAGTTATTCGGCCTTTTCTTTTTACAAACGAAGGAAGAAACTTTAATTGCATTGCTAAATGCTAGATTTATGCAAAATCTACCATAAATGCTTTTAATTTTTTAAGTGCGCTGTTTTCAATTTGTCTAATTCTTTCAGCAGAAACTTTATATTCATCAGCTAAATCATGAAGAGTAGCCTTTTCATCTGATAGGTATCTTCTATTAAGAATATCTTTACTTCTATTATCAAGAGTTTTTAGTGCAGCAAGGAGCTCTTCTTTGTTAGATTGTTCTACTTGCTCTGATGCAACTAAAATTTCAGGATCATATCTTTTATCTTCTAAATATTGAGAAGGAGACATAATTTCTTCATCATCACCAGAGGGAACTGGTGAATCAAATGATGAATCATTTGAAGATAATCTATTTTCCATGTGAAGTACATCTTTGACCTCAACATTTAAGTCAGATGCTATCTTCTCAGCTTCTTCTTTAGACAACCAGTCTAATGATTTCTTTTTACTTCTAAGATTGAAGAATAGTTTCCTTTGCGCTTTAGTTGTAGCAATTTTTACTAATCTCCAGTTTTTAAGAATATATTCATGAATCTCAGCCTTAATCCAGTGAACTGCAAAAGAGACTAGTTTTACGCCCCTATGAGGATCATATTTATCTACAGCTTTCATTAAGCCAACATTACCCTCTTGAATAATATCTCCCAATGGCAATCCATAACCTTGATATGATCTTGCAATGTGAACCACAAATCTTAAGTGATGAATCACGAGCTGTCTTGCAGCATCTAAATCATCTTCCTCATATAATTTCAAAGCAAGTTCTTGCTCCTCTTCCTTAGTAAGAATAGGTATTGAATGAACAGATGAAAGATACGATTCAATATCTTTACCTGGACTATTTAGTTGTGAGGGTTGTAACTGTGTGCCCATAATATAAATAAAGTATATAACTAATTATATCAATTAATTATGAATAATAGGAAATTATACCAATTTTTTAAAAAAATCTCCTAAAACAGGTAAAAAATCACTTTTTATTGAATCATTTCTAAAGGCTATAAAGTATGGGTTTAGTATTGAATCCTCCTTTGCATAAGCTAATTCGTCATAATCATCAATTTTTATAACACTTCCACCTTTTTGATTAAGCACTGCGTGAGCAGCAGCTATATCCCATTCAGAAGTGGGACCAAATCTGGGATAAATATCTGCTTCATTATCTGCCAAACTACATAGTTTCAATGAACTACCCTTCTCGATAATCTCATAATCTATACTTTTTGACTCTATGTAATTAAGAAAAGCTTTATCTTTGTCACTTTTATGACTTTTACTCATTACAATTCTTAACTTATCAGAAGCATCATTTTGTGAGTGTACATCTTCAAAAATAGAACCATGCCAGATTTTTCCAGTTACAGGTGCGCCAACAATACCAAATATAACTTTTTTATTGTTAATCATTGCAATATTTACGGTAAATTCCCCAGTTTTATTAATAAACTCTTTAGTCCCATCAAGTGGATCAACTAACCAATATGTTTGATCTAGACTTTTTATTAAATCCTCGCTAAAAGTTTCCTCTGAGATAATTGAAATATCCTTTGAAATTTTTTCTAGTGAATTCAGTATTATTTCATTAGATCTTTTATCTGCTTTTGTTAAAGGAGAGCCGTCTAATTTTTTTTCTTGATCAAAGTTATCAGAATTATAAATCTGCATAATTTCATCTGAGGCAAAATTAACGCATTCTTTTAAATCATCTAAATGATTATCAAAAAAAGTTTTACCTACCATTTTATTCAAATATTACAACTTTGATTATCAAGATTTTTGTAATCAATTGCTTCAAGGATTTTATAATGAATGTCTGTATTATCCATCAATCCTTGGAATAGTTCTGCTCCAGGACCATAAGCATGAACACCCACAGGAGTCGAGGTGTGTCTTCCAGTCCCCCATTGAACAACAACTTTGTCATCGTCTTGCTTAAGAATTTGTAATCCTCCAGTTTCATGATCAGACGTCACTATTAACAGTGTCTCGTTATCTTCATTTACAAAGTTAATCAAATCTTTAATGGTTAAATCAAAATCTTTAAACTCCTCTATCATTTCATTTGCATCGTTATCGTGTCCAGCCCAGTCTATTTGACTACCTTCAGTCATTAAAAAGAATCCACTACACTGCTTGTTAAAATGATTTAATACAAAATTTGTCATTTGTCTTTGAGTTGGTTTTTCATTTGATCGCTCAATACCGTTATCATCAAAAAGACCAATAAGCTTTTTAGAATGATCAAAATTTAATTGCAGAGACTCTTTTTCAGTGAGCACGTAGTGTGTGTCATTAATTTTATTTAAATCAAAAAATTCTTTACCTCCTCCTAAAGCAATATCAATTGAAGAATTAATAAGCTGATTGGCTATATTTTTATATTCATATCTGCTATCAATGTGAGCATATAAAGCTGCAGGTGTCGCATGAGTTACTGAAGATGTTGCGACTAAGCCCGAGGTGTAACCTTTTTTATGAAGCATTTCTACAATGGTGTCTAATATTTTTTTGTCTGGATCTAATGACAAATATCTATTTTTTGTTTTATACCCAGTTGACCATGCTGTTGCTGCTGCTGCCGAATCTGTATATGCATTGTTATAAGAATGGGTTAAAGAGGTACCGACATATGGGATTTGATCAATAAAAAGTCTATGATCTAGGCCACCAATTGCAATTCGGGACAAAGTAATTTGGTTTGGTCCAACCCCATCTCCAATAGCAAGAATTATATTCTTAGCTTTTAAATTATCAGGAAAATCTTTTATTTTAATAAATTCTGTTTCTTTTGAACCGATTGTAATCGACTCAGTTTTTTCTGAAAAATTACATGACGTAACTGATAATATTAATAAAACAAAAATATATTTCATAAATAGATTATGGATTCAGAGTTTCTTTTCTTTTTTGAATAGCTTCATCCTCAGATTTAGGCATTTTATCATATATAGATAGTTCCCATCTTCCGTATGTTGGGTTTGTAATCATGAACCATTTTGATCCCCACATATCAGAATATTTTTTTGCTAATTTTTTTCTATCAGAATGAAAAACGTATGCTTCTTTAGTTGAAATGAAATCTGTAAGCTGGTCTCCAACTAAAAGAACTATCCTATAATCATCAGCAATGTATTTTCTTCTTTCGGTTTTATCTCTAACATTTTCATCTACTCTCATTAATAAAGTATTTTTATTATCATCAAAAGGTAATCCCAATCTTTTTAAATTTTTAATTGTGGGTTCTCTAAAAGACTCGAGCCTATTTGTAACATAGAAAATTTTTACATCACTATCGTTTGCATAATGTAGAAATTCATAGGCGCCCTCAACTGCAGATGCATTTGATTCATTGACCCATTTAGCCCACCCATTTGGGTATGATAAGCCTGATAATATAGTTCTGGATTGGAAGGATGAGTTATCTAAGACCGTTTCATCAACATCCACAATTATTGCAGGTTTTTTGCTTGAGAAATTATTTTTTTGCTCTAATGCTGCAGTCCATGTCTTGTCTTGAAGAGCCATATCAAGTGCTTTTGAAGCATTATTAAATGTTTGAATATTATTTGCAGCAAATTCTGTAGATGTTTGAACGTAAAGCACTGATAACATTGATTGTTCTTGAAATGATTTATCTTCTTCAGAAGCATAGGAATATCCATAGGTTATTGTAATTAATAAGAATAATGTATGCCTTAGTGATTTCATTGTTTAAGAGCATTATAATGCTTAGATTATAATTAAGTTAAAAATTGTTTATGGATAATAAAATAATAGAAAATTTAGAAAAATTAAAAAAAATGCTTGTTCTTCTTAGCGAAGAGAGAAAAGTTGTTTTATCTCATCACAAAACATTCGAACATGTGGAAAAAATGAGATCGATTGTTAATGAATCAATAGAAATGGTAAATAAATCATGAAAAATAATAAATATAAATGTTTCGACCTCAATGTATCAGATAACATAGCGAATCTTGTTTTATCTAGACCTTCTGAACTAAACACTATGTCTAGAGATTTCTGGGTTGAGCTCGGAGAAATACTAGAAGAAATTAACAGAAATTCTGATATACGAGTTGTTGTTATGTCATCGACTGGTAAGCATTTTTGTGCTGGAATGGACTTAAGCGCATTTTCAAATGGAGTTGAGGACATTCCAGATGATAAAAAACCTGATAGTGCGAGAATTGGAGAAGCTTTGTACAGAGTTGCAAAGGAACTTCAAGGATATATTAGTAATTTAGAAAAAATTAGAGTTCCTGTTATTGCTGCTATTCAAGGTGGCTGTATAGGAGGTGCTGTAGATATGGTTACAGCATGTGACATCAGGCTTGCATCAAAAGAAGCTTTTTTCTGTATACAAGAAATTAATATTGGTATGGCAGCTGATGTTGGAACTCTTCAAAGACTGCCTAAAATTATTCCTGACTCTAAAATGAGAGAGATGGCATATACAGGAAGAAGAATGTATGCAGAAGAGGCAAAAGAGTCTGGCTTAATAAGTGACATGTATGAAACTCAAGAAGAAATGCTTGAGGGTGCTAATAAGTTAGCAAAACAAATAGCTTCAAAATCTCCAGTAGCAATATATGGACTTAAAGCAGTAATGAATTACTCAAGAGACCATAGTGTAAGTGATGGTCTTGAATACAATGCTTTGTGGAGCGGCGCAATGCTAAGTCAGAAAGATATGACTGAGGCTATAACTGCTAATATGGAAAAAAGAGATGCATCATTCGATGATATGGTCGATGTTAAAAAGTTTAATGAATCGAGCTCTTAAGATTTTCTGAGAAATACTGGAACAGTTGATGAAGATTCAGCTTTTGAGTACTTATATCCATCCACATCAAACCCAGATAAGTCTTCAAAATTAGTTACCTTATTTTGAATTATCCATCTAGCCATAAGGCCTCTAGCTTTCTTTGCATAGAAACTTATAATTTTATAATTACCGTTCTTGTAATCTTTAAATGTTGGAGTAACAACATTAATATCTTCAGGTAATTTTCCTAAAACTGTAAAGTACTCTTTTGATGCTAGATTAATTAAAAGATCTGACCTTTGATCTTTCAATTCATTTAAAACATTTTTTTGAACTTTATCACCCCAAAATTCGTAGAGATTTTTTCCTTCTGAAGTTTCTAATTTTGTTCCCATCTCAAGTCTATAGGGCTTCATTAGGTCCAATGGTCTCAATATTCCATATAACCCAGATAGAATCCTTATATGTTTTTGAGCAAATTTCATTTGAGAATTATTTAAGTCTTCAGCTTGCAGTCCTTGATAAACGTCTCCTTTAAAAACAAGCATTGAAGGCTTCGAATCAGAAGATATTTTTTTTGCTGGAGACCATGATTGGTATCTGTCGAAGTTCAGCGTGGCAAGTTTATCGCTTAACCCCATTAAAGATGCAATATCTTTTGGTTCTTTTGTTCTTAAGTTACTAATAAGTTTTGAGGATTGACTCAAAAATGCAGGCACAGAATGATCATGATTTGATTCAAATTCGTAATCAAGTGTTTTTGCTGGAGAAAGTACTATAATCATGGCTGTATTTTAACCAATAGTTAGAGACATACAATAATGTATTTAGAAAAAGGCATAAATTCTTTAGGAAAATTCATATCATTGATGATTCCAGTAATGACAATATTGATGGTAGTGATAATAGTAGCAAGATATTTTTTTGGTATTGGACTCACAGGAGTTCAAGAATTGGTTATGTATCTTCATGCATTCATATTTCTTGGTTGTGCTGGATATGTTCACTACAAAGATGAGCACGTTAGAGTGGATATTTTTTATAGAGGCTCATCTAATGCATATAGAAATAATGTTAATTTTATTTTAAGCCTTTTCTTCCTACTACCTGTTTGTTTTGTTATTGGTTTTTATTCTTTAGAGCTAATTGAGATGTCTTGGAAAATTAGAGAGGTTTCAACAGAGGCTGGTGGTCTTGATTATGTTTACATCCAGAAAACATTAATCATTCTTTTTCCGCTTACTATGATTTTAACCTTTGCATACCAGCTAATTAATAAAAAATGGAAATAGTTCCTCTTCTGCTGCTGATAATAATCTGTGCTGCTTTACTGGTAGGCTTTCCTGTGGCGCTCACTCTGGCAGGTGTATCAAT
The DNA here is from genome assembly GCA_902591925.1 of uncultured SAR86 cluster bacterium. Classification (GTDB taxonomy): domain Bacteria; phylum Pseudomonadota; class Gammaproteobacteria; order Magnimaribacterales; family D2472; genus SAR86A. Next base: position 38,994 of record CACJCN010000005.1, on the reverse strand, counting down.
AATATTTGCATTGATTTGCATTCCCTTAGGAATTTTTGATCCGACTATTTTTAAAAGTATTCCAATTAGAATTTTTGGAATTATGAATAATGTAACGTTGCTTGCAGTTCCTCTATTTATTTTTATGGGAACTATTCTTGAAAAATCTGGGATTGCTGCAAAGATGCTTGAAAACATGGCAAAGGCTTTTAGAGGTATAAAAGGCGGATTATCTATATCTATAATTATTGTTGGCGCTTTACTAGCAGCAAGTACAGGTATTGTAGGTGCCACTGTAGTAACTATGGGTCTAATGTCCCTCCCAATTTTAATAAATCAAGGATACGATAAAAGCTTTTCAGCTGGGTTGGTTGCATCCACTGGGACTCTTGGACAAATAATTCCACCATCTATAGCCTTGGTTTTACTTGGTGATGTTATGTCAAATGCTTATCAAAGAGCTCAAAATGACATGGGTATATTTTCTCAACAAACCGTAACTGTTGGAGATTTATTTGTAGGAGCTATTGTTCCTGGAATTCTGATGTGTATTGGGTATCTTGTTTATACACTATATAAAAATAGCAATAATTCAAATATAAAAGATTATTCAACAGAATTTGCTCTGGATAAAGTTGAATTATTTAAGACGCTCGCGCTTCCAATAGTTTTAATTTTTTTAGTTCTAGGTTCTATATTTTCAGGTATTGCAACACCTACAGAGGCGGCTGCAATTGGAGCATTTGGTGCTTTATTGATTGCATTAGTAAATAAAAAAGTTAATTTACATTTCTTAAAGGAGACTTCTGAAAAAACTGCAATTGTTTCAACAATGATATTTACAATTCTTATTGGTGCTTCAATTTTTTCACTAATTTTTAGGGGAGTTGGAGGTGATGAGTTAATTGACCTAATTTTCAATTCTCTCCCTGGAGGATCAGTAACTGCACTAATATTTGTCTTAATTATTATATTTTTGCTTGGTTTTATTTTAGATTTTATTGAGATCTGTTACGTAATAGTGCCTTTAATAGCGCCGCCCCTTTTGATGATGGGCTTTGATCCTGTATGGCTTGCTATTTTATTTGCAGTAAATTTGCAAACATCATTTTTAACTCCACCATTTGGATTTTCGCTTTTTTACTTAAGAGGAGTTGCTGATGAAACAATTCAGACCAGTGAAATTTATAGGGGTGTTATACCTTTTATATTAATTCAATTATTTATACTTGGTATAGTTCTAATGTATCCAGCTATCATAATTTAATCAAGTAAAGGATCTTTTCCAAATCTGTTTTCACCCTCGGTTCCTTTTTGACAATACCAAATAACCAATACAAAAATTCCTATAATTGTTAGAAATATGAGATACCACCAACCACTTCTATCTGTATCATGAAGTCTTCGTATTACTAGCGCAACAGATGCTATTGTAAGGAAGATTTGTATAGGCACTATGAGAAGCTGGATTGTTGTCATAGACAAACCAGCCAAAGCTCCAAAAAATCCGACAACAAAACCAAGAAGAGATGAAATTACAAAGACTGAAAGTACAGCCCACCAATATTCTGAGCGAGAACTTCTACCCTGAAAATCTCTCCATCTTAAAAAATAACTTTTTGTAGCCTGTACTAGTGTCATAAGTTAAATTTAACTTATATAAAAAATTAAGTCAGTTTTAATAATATAAAAATAATATAATTAGATTTTATAAATAATCTACGCTATGCCTGCATTATTTTTTTCTAACACTCTCTCCGCTCTATAACTTGATCGAACCATAGGACCTGAAACAACCTCTAAAAATCCTTTTTTAAGACCTATTTGTCTATATTTCTCAAATTCTTCTGGAGTAACCCATCTCTCAATAGGGTGATGATTTCTAGTTGGTCTTAGATACTGTCCAATAGTAAGAATATCGACTTTATTTTCAATAAGATTATCCATAGTCTTTTTTATTTCTTCATCCGTTTCTCCTAGACCAAGAATAATACTAGTTTTAGTCAAGACCCCTGGATTAATGCGTTTTGATTCAGCAAGGACGTCTAATGTTTGTTGATACCCCGCTCTGATATCTCTTACTTGATGTGTTAGTCTTTCAACTGTTTCAATGTTTTGAGCAAAAACTTCCAGTCCACAATTAACTAGAGTTTTAATTGAGGATAACAGTCCTTTGAAATCAGGAGTTAAAGCCTCAACAGCTGTATGAGGATTTAATTTTTTAATAAGCTTTACAGTATTTGCAAAATGCTGTGCACCACCATCAGGAAGATCATCTCTATTTACTGAAGTTAACACTACATACTTAAGCTGCATTATTGAAACTGCCTTAGCTGTATTCATAGGCTCGTTTTTATCAAGCCATCCATTTGGATTGCCTGTATCAACTGAGCAAAACTTGCATGCTCTTGTGCATACAGAACCCATAAGCATAAATGTTGCTGTTCCAGCTGACCAACACTCGCTAATATTTGGACAATGAGCTTCTTCACAAACTGTATAAAGTTGCTTGCTTTGAACTTGTTCTTTTACCTTGTGGAAATTGGGATTAAACTCTGCCTTAACTTTTAACCAACTTGGTTTCTTTAGTGAAGGTATATTGGCGTAGTTGTTATGCTTTTGGCCATTTCTTATAGCTTTAATACCATCTCTATTAGTAATTTTTGTAGTTGTTATAATTTCCATAAGCTTTGGTTATTTTAATTTTTGTATACTATTGCCAAGTTTTTGAACTCATTCCATCAATATAATTTTTTAACATTTCTAATTCTTCACATGAGTTGGGACATAAGTCTTCAAGCTTTAATAGATTTATCATTGCTTTATCCATCTTATTGATTTCAACATAAAGTTCGCCCTGATATTCAAGAGCAATTTTATTGTTTGGCTCTAACATCAAAGCTTTTTCATAGAGCTCTTCTGCTTTTGAAAAATTTTGTAGTTTTCTGTTTGTAAATGCTAATAGGGTCCAACCATCTGCATCATCTTTCTCAGCCTTTGTATATTTTTTTAACGTACTTAAAGCCGCTTTATATTTTTCATTTTTAAGCTGTTTTGTAGCCTTTTCATATAACTCAGATGGATTTTCTTTATCATATTTTGAGCCACTTAGCTCAAAGGAAAAAGGCATAAGCAAAATAAAAAAAATAATAAATAATTTATTCATAGTATTAATATATGTTCACTATATCGATAAAACAATATCCTAGATGTAAGAATTTAAAATACTTTTCTTAATGTATCAATAATCATTTTATGCAGTTCTAATTTAGAAATATCTTTATTTAGATCCTTTATCTGAGTAACTTCTAAACCTTTATATCCACAAGGATTAATTTGTTTAAATGGTGACAAGTCCATATCAAAATTAAGGCTTATTCCATGATAAGATTTACCTTTTGAAATTCTCAATCCGATTGAAGCAATTTTCCTTTTATTGACATAAACACCAGGAGCACCATCTTTAAAATTACATTCGATTTCTAATTTTAATAGCAACTCTTTTACAAAGTCTTGAATTGTTGCAACTAATTTATTAGGACCACAATTTAACCTCCTAATATCTAGCAAAAAATAAATAACTATTTGACCCGGTCCGTGATAAGTTACTTCTCCTCCCCTATCAGATTGAATAATGGGAATTTCCTTTGGGTCTAATATATGCTTTTTATTCGCGGCAGTTCCTAAAGTGAAAACAGGGGGATGTTCAAGTATCCATATTTCATTTTTAAACTCATCTTCATTGATATGAGATCTCATCTGCTCAAGAGTCTCATAATAATTAACAATACCAAGAGATTTAAAAGATAAGTCTTCAAGCACTATTTATTTCTTGATTCAACAAAGGCATCTTCAGATATCTCATGATATGCGGATACATTATTCTTAAAGTTTAAATAAGATTTATAAACTTTAGCTATTGTTTCATCTTCCTTAGCCAGATCATGAAGAATTTTGTTGGAAATCTCTCTAAATTCTTCAATTACATCATCAGGCAATCTTCTTAACTCGACACCGTGAACCTCAACAAGCTCAGTAAGTGCCTGATTATTTTTTGCTAAATATTCGTCAAGCATATCCTGATTCACAGCTTTTGTTGCAGTTTCGATAATAACTTGAAGGTGATTTGGTAGAGAATTCCATGCATCAATATTAATTAACAGTTCTAACATAGGTCCTGGCTCATGCCATCCTGGATAATAATAATATTTTGCTGCCTGATGGAAACCAAAGGTTAAATCATTGTATGGACCTACCCATTCAGTAGCATCAATTACTCCTGTTTGAAGTGCAGTAAAAAGCTCTCCTCCTGGAAGTGTTACTGGGATTCCACCAGCCTCCTTTAATACTTCACCGCCAATTCCAGGAATTCTCATTTTTAGTCCTTTTACATCCTCTAAAGAATTAATTTCTTTATTAAACCAGCCAAACATTTGTGTACCTGTATTTCCTGCTGGAATAGGATAAATATTAAATGGAGCATAAATTTCTCTCCATAATTCTAAGCCTCCGCCTCTATTTACCCATGCATTAATCTCATCTGCGGTTAATCCAAACGGAACACTGGTAAAAAATTGTGCGGCTGGAACTTTACCTTTCCAGAAATAACCTCCACTATGTCCCATCTGATGAGATCCACTTGATACAGCATCAAATACGCCAAATGCAGGAACTTGTTCTTCTGCACCATAAACTGTAATTTTCATTTGGCCATCACTCATTTCCTCGACAAGGTCTGCAATTCTTTCTGGAGCCATTCCAAGTCCTGGGTAATTTTTAGGCCATGAGGTTACAAGGCGCCAATTAAAGGTTTCATTTTTATCAATTGATTGCGAATCAATATTTTTAGATTCATCAGAGCAACCAACTAAAAAAATTACAGAAAATATAAGAATTATTTTTTTCATTATAGTTTTTCAAGATTTGCGTAAGCCATTACCAACCATTTTGTTCCAGAAGCATCAAAATTTACTTGAACTCTTGCTGAGTCTCCTGAACCTTCATAATTTAATACTATTCCTTCTCCAAATTTCTTGTGTTTTACTTTCTGGCCAAGCGCAATTCCGATTTCCTCCTCAAACTCCACTTTAGTTTCATTGAAGTCTCTTCTATTATAAGGAATATTAGTTTGTGCTCTAGGTCTTATTTCATCAATTAAATCTTTGGGTATTTCTCTTAAAAATCTTGAGGGAGGATTAAAAGTATCGTTCCCATGAAGCCTCCTGGACTCAGCATGCGTTATATATAGCTTTTCCATTGCTCTTGTAATGGCAACATAACAAAGTCTTCTTTCTTCTTCTAATTGAGATGCACTTTCCATTGATCTACCATGCGGAAACAAACTTTCTTCTAAGCCGGTTAGAAGGACTAATTTAAATTCTAGACCTTTTGCAGAATGCATTGTCATAAGTTGTACAGCATCATCATGCTCAGCAGCTTGTCTATCGCCGGCATCAAGAGAGATAACATCAAGATAGTTTTCTGCAATTTCAGTATTTGTTTTTTCTTCTTTAATACTTTGTTCAAAATTTTTAGTAGCCGTTATTAATTCTTCAAGGTTCTCTGTTCTAGTTTTACCTTTCTCACCTGCCTCTTTGGCATGGTATGAATAAAGGCCGGATTCTTTGATAATAAGTTCCATTAAGTCTGATAAGCTATTTTCTTCGATGAAAGACTTACAACCCGCAACAAACTCGAGATAATCTCTTAATCCAGATCCGCCTCTTCCAGAAATTGATCCCTCATCAATTAATTTGGCTGATGCTTTAATGTAAGAAATATTATATTTTTGAGCCGTTTGTCGAATTTTACCCAAAGTTTTCTCTCCAACTCCTCTAGTTGGATTTGATATTGATCTTTCAAAGGACGGATTATCGTTATTGTTAAATATTATCTTTAAATATGCGATTGCATTTTTTATTTCAAGCCTCTCATAGAAGCGCAAACCTCCGTAAATCCTATAGGGAATACTTATTCTTAATAGAGCTTCCTCTATAGCTCTTGATTGTGCGTTAGATCTATACAGAACCGCTGTTTCTTCATATGTCCCACCTTTATTCATCCAGTCTTTAAGAACATCTGCAATAAATCTCGCCTCGTCTTGTTCATTGTAAGCCTGATAAAGAACTATTTGTTCGCCTTCAAGTTTTTCTGTCCATAAATTTTTACCAAGTCTATCTTTGTTATTATCAATCAATGCATTTGCGGCATTTAGAATGACGTTAGTAGATCTATAATTTTGTTCAAGTCTAATTATCTCTGTATTTTTATAATCTTCTGTAAAAGAATTTACATGCTCAACTTTAGCTCCTCGCCAACCATATATGGACTGATCATCATCACCAACTGCTGTTACATTTGCATCTTCTGATGCTATTTCACGAAGCCATTTATATTGAATAGTATTAGTGTCCTGAAACTCATCAATAAGAATTGATTGGAATCTTGATTGAAAAAAAGTCTTAACTGAAGGCGAGGCAACTAGTATTTCATATGACTTTAAAAGAAGTTCACCAAAATCAACTAGATCGTCATTTTTACAAACTTTTTCATATTCTTTATATATCTTATTAACAGTTTCAGTATAAAAATCTCCTTTTTCATGAACATCTTTGCTCCTTAGCCCATCATCTTTCCATGAATTGATTTGCCACTGACTCTGTCTTGCCGGCCATGTAGCTTCATCCAGGCTGAGTTCTTTTGATATTCTTTTTACTATTCTTAATTGATCATCTGAATCAAGAATAGTAAATCCACTCGAGAGTTCAGCCTCTTTATGAAATCTCTTAAGTAATTTATGAGACAGTCCATGAAATGTACCAACCCAGGAATCCAATATTGGTGATTGAAGAAGTTCTTCAATTCTAGATCTCATTTCATTTGCTGCTTTGTTAGTAAAAGTAACTGCCATTATTGCTGATGGATTTCTACCTAGTGCATCGACCTCCCATGCAATTTTATGAACAAGAACTCGTGTCTTACCTGAACCGGCTCCAGCTAAAACAAGTAGATGTTGCTTTTCAGAGGTAACAGCATTCCTCTGATCATCATTTAAATTATCTAAAATATGAGATACATCCATTTAGGGATTCATTTTTTTCTTTAAGTTAGATATTCTAACCTTATGTCAACAAAATTATTGAGACAAATTAAAAATTCGCTTCCAGATTTACGAAAATCTGAAAAAATTGTCGGTGAATATATCCTCAATGATCCTAAATCAATAATAATGATGAAAACAGCTGAAGCATCAAATGCAATGGGTATTAGCGAACCAACGCTTATAAGATTTTGTAAAGCAATTGGTTTTTCAGGCTTTCAAGAGTTAAAAATAAATCTCTCACAACAACTTGCTGCTGATGATTATTTTGTAATGTATGAAATTAATGAAAATGATTCTATACATGAATTATGTGAAAAGGTATTTGATACCACTATTAGTGAAATTCTAAATGTAAGATCTCAAATAGATCAAAATATTTTGGAAAATGCTATTGAAACTTTAGTCAATGCCGACAGAGTTGAATTTTATGCTTTTGGTGGTTCTGCCCCTGTTGCAATGGATGGGCAACATAAATTTTTTAGACTCAAAATTCCATCATCTTATATATCAGATCCCCATCTTCAGTTTATGTCTGCTAACTCGCTCGAAAAAAATGACGTAGTTGTAGTAATTTCTCAATCTGGAACAACAGCAGCATTAATTGATAGTGTAAAAATTGTTAAAAAAAATGGTGTTAAAGTTATTGGAATAATGCCTGGTGATACACCTTTAGCAAATATATGTGACTATCCCTTAACAATTAATGTTGGAATAAATAATAGAATTTCAAAACCTCTTACTTCAAGAATCGCCTACACAGCAGTAATAGATGTTTTAACAATGGGTGTCGCTCAGCTTAAGCCAGAAGCACAAGATCACCTCTATAATATTGCTGATAGTCAAAGATCTTTGAAAGTTGATAATTAAACCTGGAGTAAAAAATAAATGAGTGAAGAAATTAAAAAATTTTTTAGAACATATACTGATTTTGTTACCAAAGTAACGAGTGATCCAAGCTTGGATTTAGAAGCATTAAAAAAAAGCTTTATTGAAATTGAAGAAAAGTCAGACATTAAAACACCTCGTCTTCTCACAGCTGCTCTCGGATTAGGAAGTGAAACTGGTGAATTTGTTGAAATAGTTAAAAAGATGTTTCTTCAAGGAAAGCCGCCCTCCGATGATAATATTTTCCACATGAAAAGAGAGCTTGGAGATATTATGTGGTATTGGGTAACTGCTTGTGCTTCACTAGGCTTAGATCCATATGAAGTCATAAGTGAAAATCAAGAAAAACTTGCAGCAAGATATGGTGAAAAATTTGAAATAGAAAGAAGTGAAGTCAGAAAAGATGGAGATTTGTAGATAATATGTTGATTCTATTATCTTCATTATATTTTTTTTATGGTTTTATTCTTTTTTACACATATTCAAAAGGCTTTAGCCTCCTTAGGTATTTGTTAAAAAGAAAGAATATAAATGTTCAGCTCTCAATTGAAATTATTTTTATAGTCATATCTTCATTAATTGTTTTTACATCACAGCCTACTAATTGGATTGTCGGCATAATTATGTTATTTCATGTTTTTGGAGTGATTTGGATAATTTCTAATCCTGACAGCTACTACTCGATGGCTAAAGATCCCTCCATTGATATGGACTCATTGGAGGTAGCTACTGCGATGATCGTAATTGGGATGGGTGTGTTTGTATATTTTTCAAGAATTATCTAAACAATATCCTTTAATCTTTTATAAAGGCTAGAGGTATCCCATTTTCCACCCCCTGCTCCTTGTATTTCTTTATAATAATTATCAATTATCTTGGTAACTTCTATATTAATATTTTCTTTGGATGCTTTTTTTATAACTATATCGAGATCCTTTTTCATTAAATCGACAGCAAATCCATGATCATAATTATCTTTAAGCATAGTCTCCCATCTATTTTCCATCTGCCAAGATTGAGCAGCTCCCTTTGAAATTACCTCAATAACACTCCTTATATTAAGTCCAACTTTATCTGCAAAATTCATTCCTTCTGATAAGGCCTGAATCAGTCCAGCTATACATATTTGGTTAACCATTTTTGTTAATTGACCAGACCCACTAGGACCCATATATTTATAAAATTTAGAGTAGGTATTTAATACATTTTTTACCTTTTCATAGGATTGCCTTTCTCCACCAATCATTATTGATAATTTTCCTGACTCGGCGCCTGATTGACCTCCAGATATTGGAGCATCTATAAAACTAATTTTTTTTGGTTTAAGTAATGAGCTCAGCTCAATGGCTAAGTCAGAGGATGTTGTTGTATGGTCAATTATAATTGATCCTGGTTTCAAGAAATCAATTGCCCCATCTTGTCCACAAATTATTTCTTTAACGTCCTTGTCATTACCAACACATAAAATAAGTATTTCAGAATTACTAGATATTTCTTTAATCGAATTATATGAGGTTCCAGAAAAGTTCTTTTTCCATTTTTCACTTTTTGAATGTGATCTATTAAATACTGAAACTTCAAAGATTTTTGATAAGTGTCCTGCCATTGGGAAGCCCATGACACCTAGGCCTATAAAGCCTATGGTCTTATTCATACAATAAAGTCTTCTCTATTTTTTTTGGCAGTTCTTCTTGTACCGTCTTTTGACTTATACTCTTGAGTTATTCCTTTAGTTCCTTCAAAGTTTTTCAACAAAAGCATATAAATTGCTGACATCACAATCCATAAAATGGGAACTAATATTATTGTCTCAATCATAAATTAATTAGCTTTCAATTCTTACCTTAAATTTTTTAAAAGCCTCTTCATATTCTGACTTAATTCTTCCAACAAGTTCTGCAACTGATGGTGAATCCTTAATTCCTCCAATTCCTTGACCAGAACCCCATATATCTTTCCAGGCTTTTGAATCAGTATTTCCTCCAGAACCAAAATTCATTGCAGATTTATCTGCATCAGGAAGATTGTCTGGATCAAGTCCAGCATTTTTAATTGAGGGCTTTAAATAGTTACCTAACACGCCTGTGAATAAAGAAGAATAAACTATATCGCTTGCTGCACTTTCTTCAAGCATCTTTTTATATCCAGGATCAGCATTTGCTTCTTCAGTAGCAATAAATCTTGTTCCTAAATATGCATAATCAGCTCCCAAAGCAATCGCAGATGCAACTGAATGACCATCACCTATTGATCCAGATAAGATTACTGTTCCGTCAAACCATTCTTTTACCTCACGTACCAAAGCAAATGGAGATAATGCTCCAGCATGACCGCCTGCTCCTGCACATACCAGAATTAATCCATCAACACCTTGTTCTGCTGCTTTTTGAGCGTGTCTAACATTAATTACATCATGGAAGACAAGTCCACCATAACTATGAGCTGCTTCAACGATTTCAGCTGGTGGTCTCAATGAAGTTATTATTATTGGTACTTCATGCTTTACACATGTTTCCATATCCTGCATTAGTCTGTCATTTGAGGCATGACATATTTGATTCACTGCAAATGGTGCAACTTTTGCATCAGGATTTTGGTCTTGATATTCCTTTAATTCACTTTTAATTCTTGTGATCCATTCATCAAGCACATGTTGGGGTCTGGCATTTAGCGCAGGAAAAGAACCTACTATTCCAGCTTTACATTGAGCAATTACAAGATCTGGACCAGATACTAAAAATAAAGGTGCTCCAATAACTGGCATACAGAGTTTATCTTTTAACTGAGTTGGTATCCCCACTTTTATCTTCCTATGAATTTCCCATATATTCTAATATTTCCAATAATAAATTAATAATATCTAAATATAAAATAAAAGCTATATCAACTGCATTAGACCACGTATTGTTTCCTAACTGAGATTGCTTCTCGAGATAATCAAAGTCATACAATAAAAATAAAGAAAATAATACTGCGCCAAATATTGCAGATACTCTTACTTTTGGTCTGCTTATTTGCATAAAAAGACGTGCAAAATTAAATACTATCAACCCAAACAGACTTATTAAAAGAATGTATCCAAATAAAGAGTTTTCAGAAAAAGAATAAAAATCTCCATATCCTATAAAGCCTGTCATCAAAGTCACAGCCAAAACAATCTTCAAAGCTGTAAAGCCATCGTTTTCGTCCATCTCAAGCATAATAAATGCTAATAGCGGTCCAAAGCTGATACTTGTTGCAGTGAAAAGGATAGCTTCTATCCAAATACTTGTATCAAAAAAAGAAATTGCTCCCGTTGTCCCAAAAAGACAAATAAACCAAAATATCATTATTGGCCACAAATAATCTGTTCCTATTGACTCATGCATGTATCCTTTTTTTAACCACTCAATTACTTCATCTTGATTATTTGCAATCTCAGTAATTTCCTCCTCTCCTGACATGTAGATCATTTTTTTTGGGAAAGTATCCTTAATTTTCTTATAAGGTATAAGATCTAACTTTCCTTGCATATTTACTGCACCTCTGAAACATAATCCCAGGAATGAGGTATTAGATTCATAAGCTATCCTCGCTCTATAAAGACAATAAAAGCATACTGCTATCACTATTCCCAACTGAGCTGACAAAATTATGATTGTTTTAAATAGCAAAGAAGTTTCTAAAAACATCTTTAAACTCTATCATGATATTTTTGAAAAATAATATTTGATATATATAAATATTATTTATTTTTTTTAATAAAATAAGCTACCGTATGATCATTAAAAGATTTGTGACCTACTTCTTCAAATCCTAATTTCGTGTGAAATTGTATAGATGGCCTATTTAAAGGAATCGTATTTATTTCACAACACAAAGGGATTTTATTTAAATCAGCTGTTTTTTGAATGTGGCTATAAACTTCTTCTCCAATACCTTTTCTTCTCATATCAGTTTTTATCGCGATGCGATCAATATATAGAAATTTATCCAGCCTCTGACTAAAGTATTTATAGTTGCTTGATTTATATGCCGACCCCTCTCTTAAACAAACTATAAAACCAATTAATAAATGATCAAAAGTTACAACAAAACTATCTTCACTCATTTTCAAAAGTTTTGCTAAATCATCTACCGAGTTCAAACTTCCTACCTCGGGAGTATTAGATTGATTTAAAAGGTAAGCTTCGTTTAATATGTTTGTATCAGAATTTGATAAAAATCTTTGAATTTTATATTCAAGTAAAAAACTCACGAATAAGTTTCACCTATTATTTTTATAAGTTGCTGATTCCGTCATTAATCTTTTTTAAAGCATCAGCTATAAACAACTCTTTTGTCATAGAATAACTTGGATGTCCCATGGTTGATAAATCAGATGCCTTTTCTTTAGCCTTATCCATTAAAGCATCTTGATCAACAACTTCATCCATCAATCCAGCACTTATTGCATTTTCAAGTGAATACATTTCTGCACCTAATACTGCTCTATATTTGTGATCCTCAGTTACTCTGAATTTGATTAGCTCAAGAATTGGGGGAGGAATCACCATATTAGTTCTCATTTCATTTGCCCCGAGCATAAAATCTCCTTTAACACCAATTCTATAATCGCAGCAACACAGCAAAAAAGTTCCAAGTGCAACCGCATGTCCAGAACATGCAGCAATGACAGGTCTAGGAAAAGAGAAGATTCTCGATAAAAGTTTAAAGCCTGCCAAGGTCATTTCTTGAATCATTTCTATATCACCGCCTTGAATGACTTTTAAATCGAAACCTCCTGATAAAATACCTTCCCTTCCAGTAATAATTAGACAGCCGTTTTCAGTTGAGACTTCGTCTAAACATTCGTTAATTTCTTTAGACATTTTTGATGAAAAAACATTTGCTTTTCCATCATCAAGAGTAATTATTGATATATTCTCTTCTACCTTAAGTGTTGCAAGTTTTTCTGACATAATAATAAAATTGTTTTTAGGATTTTATCATGATTAAAAAAATACTTAAGGGCTTAGGAAGACTAGCTATTCTTTCAATAATTCTTACATCATTATATTTGATAAATCTTTTCATAATGAAACCATATTCAATTGATCATTATTTAGGAAAAGAGCTCGTATTTGGATTGATGGATTCACCTGAAGCGATGACATATATTGGAGTATTTGATAAGTTTAATTGGCTGACAAAACATAATTCAAAGCTATCTATACCCAAAGAAGATGATATTAAAAAAAATATAGAGGATTTAGAAAAAAGTCTCAAAACACTTTATAAATATAATGACTCTAACTTATCTGATAATCAAAGAATTACAAAAAAAATTGCCATATTTGATCTAGAAAATTCCCTTAAAGAGCTTAAAGAATTTCCATATTTAGATTATCCATTAAATCAAATTGGAGGAATTCATCTTAATACGGTTGAATTTATGAGTGGCATGCATCCAATAAGAAATAAATCTGAAGCAAAAGACTACATAAAAAGGGTTAATTTAATTAAAGAGGTATATGGTGGAGTTCTTAAAGACCTCGAAAAACAGGCTGAAAACAAAATATATCCTCCAGAATTTGTCTATGGTCACGTAATAAAGCAGTTAAACGAATTTATTGATTATTCATATGATGAACACCCCTTATATAGTCAATTTATGATGAAAATAAATAAACTTGATCTCACAGATGAGGATTTAAAAAATCTTGATGAACAAATTAAACAGGCTATTGATAAAAGTGTAACTCCTGGTTTTAAGCTTTTATTAGGATTTATGGAAAAGACACAAAAAAATGCAAATAAGAATCATGGCATATGGTCACAGCCAGGAGGAGATGAGTATTACAAATTGAGAATAAGGACATACACAACTACAGATTTCTCACCTGAGGAAATTCATCAAATGGGTTTAAGTGAGGTAGAAAGAATTTCAAACAGGATGAGAGAGATTTTAACAAGCCTTGGATATGATACTACTAAAAGCGTGGGCGAGATTATGAATGATCTTAATGAAAATCCAGACTTTTTGTATGCAGATACACCAGATAGAAAAGAAATAGTTGTTAAAGATTACACGGATATGGTAAATGAAGCTATTGAGGTTATGACTGATTATTTTCATACAATGCCTAAATCAGAGGTAATTGTAAAAGCAGTACCTGAGTATTCAGAACAAACTGCTGCTGGTGGTTATTATCAAGCACCTGCACTTGATGGAAGTAGGCCTGGAGTTTTTTATGCTAACCTCTATGACATTAAACAGACTCCAACCTATAGCATGAGAACTCTTGCATACCATGAAGCTACGCCCGGTCATCATCATCAAATTGCTCATTCGCTAGAAAACGACAGTCTTACCATGTATAGGAGATTTGGTTATAGAACTTCGGCTTTCTCAGAAGGATGGGCATTATATTCTGAGCAATTGGCACTAGAGGCAGGATTAGCAGAGAATCCTTATGATGAGCTTGGAATTCTTCAAAGTGAAATATTTAGGGCTGTGAGGTTAGTTGTAGATACAGGAATGCATTACAAAAGATGGACCCGTGAAAAAGCTATGGAATATATGAAATCTAATACAGGAATGTCTGATACTGAAGTTAGAGTAGAAATTGAAAGATATATTGTTTGGCCAGGTCAAGCACTTAGCTATAAGGTTGGAATGATTAAGATGCTTGAGCTTAGAAAAAGAGCTATGGATAAATTAGGAGATAAGTTTAATATAAAAGATTTTCACTCTACAGTTCTAGATCATGGAAATCCACCATTATTTATAGTTGAAGAACTAGTAAATAAAATGATCGAAGAGACTCTTAATTAAAATTTGTCTGGATGTTTAGGTGTAAAAGAACTGTAATACTTTTTTAGATCTAAAATATCTTTAACGTTATCTCCTGAGGGTGTAAAAGCTTTTCCAAGCAGAATCTCTTTTTTTGAGAAATCAATCGAAGCAAGAATGATTTTAGTATTTAGCTCCTTTGCAATTCTTAAAAAACCAGTTTTCCAGTTTTTTACTTTTGATCTTGTGCCCTCAGGTGCCATTGCGATCAGTGAACAATCTATCTTTTTTATCTGATCTAAAGCATGCTTAATTATTCCACCAGGTTTAGATCTATCAACTGGTATTCCTCCCATGTATCGTAAGAAAGCTCCAAGACCAAAATATTTAAATACAGTGTGTTTTCCAATAAATGAAATTTTAGCGTCTAAGCCAGCAAGTGTTGCCACGCCAACAATGCCATCCCAATTAGATGTATGAGGAGCAACAATCACAACAAGCTTACGATTCGCGAACTCTTCAGAAATTATTCCGCTAACTTTCCAGCCTAAAATAGAAAGAACAGTCCTCCCAAGCCATTGAAGCCACCTTGGTCTGTATGCTCTAAAGCATTGAGGAATTTGTTTATTAGATACACTTGCCATTTATATTACTTTGCGTCTATTAAATTTATCTTTAATCAGATATGGAATATATATTAAATAACATACGATTACTGCAAGAATATATATATCGATCATGTGATAGGGTGTTTCTCTCATAAAGCCTGTAACATTTGTTCCAGGTGGTTTTTCAGCAACATACCAGTAGTTTGCTGGGGCACCTAATAAATAATTAATGAAATAAATCATAGCTAGAAACATAGATAAGACTATCAAAACCCTATGCACATCTTTTAGGTAAGGTCTTTGATTATCAATGATAATTGCATAAGAAACACCCAGAAGAATCATTGCATGCCCTATCATATGCCTTATGTAATGAATGTTTGGAAATCCATATTGTGTATCTGGAGTTAATATAGCCATTCCAGCTCCAGATATTCCAGCAAAAAATGCAAATAGAAAGAACTCTCTTTTCTTGGTAAAAAAATATAACATCACTGAGGCTGATGAGAAGTCACATAAATGAAGAGGTAAACCAAGCTTAATGTCAATAAGGTATCCCTCATAATAAAAATCCATAACGTGATTTATTATCATCAATGAAATAAGAGTAATGATTAAAGTTTTTTTTGATCTATCAGCTTTATGAATAAAAAAATATGGTAAAAAAACTATTAAAGCTATTGTAATGGTCGCAATGATAAGATGAGAAAAGCTTAAAGGAGTAAATTCAGCCATCTTTATGTGTAAACTTTACCAAATTTGTTATCAATAAAATCTTTCCAAGAAAGACTCTCTTGTTTTGTAAAACCATTTGAATCAATTTTTCCATCAAGAAACATTTTAAGCACACTACAAACACCAGAAGCTGTAGTTAATTGAATTGCACTATATTTTTTATCGCCATAAATCTTTCTTAGGTATGTTTTTTCTTGCAAAACACCTTCTATAATGCCTATTACCTTAACAAAAAAAATAATCACATCATTTTTTGTTCTAGGTACCTCTTTATCAAAAAGTGTCTCCAAGATCTCTTTATTCTTTTTAAGATGTAAATCGTTAAACAAAAATTTCATATGATTTAAGTGTCCAGGATATCTAATAGTTTTATATGTTAAATTTTCCACCTTATCTTCAAAGGTTTCACACATGGTTGCACATCCACCACTCGTATTAAAAGCTTCAAAACTTTCACCTTCAATTACTATTTTTTCAGCACCCTCTAAGGGCATAAGTTTCACAGCTTTTCCCTCATAGATGGCATCTGCTTCATTACAATACTCATTTATTAAGCCATTTGTTGACCAACTTAAATAATAGCTCATCTCATTAGTTGTAAATCTTGGGAGTGCCCCAACACGCATCAAAACCTCACTCACTGAGTCAAATTCTTCCATCATGCCTGCAGCACAAATATTTATTGCTCCCGGAGCTAGCCCACACTGAGGCATTAAGATACTTTTTGATTTAAGCCCTCTAATAAAGTCTGTGGTCTCAACGTCTTCTGTTAAATCAAAATAAGCTATGCCTTCTTTTGAAGCAATTCCAGCAATATTTTTATTAACAGAAAAAGGTCCCGCAGAAATTACTGCATCTAGACCAGTTAAAAATTTTTTTACATGCTCAATATTGCTTGCATCAAATCCATCTGTAATATCACCCTGACGTATCTCGTAATCCTCTCTGAGCATTTGTTTTAGGGCCCACCCAATGTTACCACTTCCTACAATACCTATCTTAGCTGTCATCAAACTCAACTCCTTGAGCAAGTGGTAATTCTTCACCATAATTTATCGTAGCTGTAACGCGCCTCATATAATTTTTCCAAGCATCTGATCCTGACTCTCTTCCACCACCAGTATCTTTTTCACCACCAAAAGCTCCACCAATTTCCGCTCCACTTGTTCCAATATTTACATTTGCAATTCCACAGTCACTTCCTGATTCACTCAAAAATAATTCTGATTCACGCATATCATTTGTAAAAATTGAACTACTTAATCCTTGTTTAACATTATTTTGCATTGAAATAGCATCTTTTAGGTTACTAAATTTTTTTATGTATAGAATTGGTGCAAATGTTTCTTTAAGCATTTCGTCTTCAATTTCATCTACCAAAACCAGGGCTGGTCTTACATAAAATTCGTTTGGATCTTCAATTTCTAATCTCTCACCTCCTAAAACCTGAACACCTTTTGCTTTTAGTGTTTCTAAAATAGTCTGCATGGTGTTAAAGCTTTCCTCAGATATCAAAGGGCCAACTTGAGATGTGTCTTTTGAAGGACATCCAATTATAAGATTATTGACATATTCTTTGAGTTTTAAAATACACTCATCATATATTTCATCATGAACAAATAATCTTCTTAACGATGTGCATCTTTGTCCAGTAGTTCCGCAAGCTGAGAAGGCAACGCCTTTGATAGTTAGATCTAAGTCCGCACTTGGACATATGATTGCTGCATTATTGCCACCAAGTTCTAACAATAATTTTCCAAGTCTAGCTGATACAATTGGTGCCAATTCTTTACCCATCTTAGTACTTCCAGTTGCAGAAATTAAAGAAATTTTGCTATCCTCGCAAAGTGCAATTGATTCCTCATTGCCACCCTCTAAAATTAAAATAAGATCAGAAAAATCTTCGCTTACTTTGTCCCAGGCATTTTTAATTCCTTGTGCACAACCGTTTGATCGAGGGCTTGGTTTCCAGATTATGCTGTTGCCACAAACTGCTGCTAAACAGAAGTTCCAGGCAAAAACAGCCATTGGAAAATTAAAAGCTGTAATACATCCAACTATTCCTAATGGATGCCAGATTTCTTGAAGTCTGTGATTAGCTCTTTCACTTGGCATAGTTAGTCCATAGAGTTGTCTGCTTAAGCCAACAGCAAAGTCACACATATCAATTGCCTCTTGGACTTCGCCCAAAGACTCTGTTTTAATCTTCCTTGCCTCTTCAGTGATTAATGCTGCAAGAATGGTTTTTTGTTTTCTTAGCTCTTCTCCAAACTTTCTAATGTATTCACCCCTTTGGGGTGCTGGAACAGATCTCCACTTAATTGAAATTTCATTAGATTTTTTTACTAATTGCTTATAGTAATCACTGTTCATCAAAATTGCCCCCGTAGAAATACTATTTTACTATAGTTATGTTTGAAGATATTCTAATATGGAGTTAATTTTTTTAGTGCCGCCAAAATATTTTGATTCATCTTCATCCATTAATTCCAAGCTTTTAATAAGAGCAATCTTTTTGTCATGGAATTGATGAACATATTTCAAGGGTTGAAACATAACATTAATGGTGAAAAGAGAATAATCTTCATGATATCTACATAAGGTTTCTTTTTCCGATCTTATATACCATTGTGATGGATGGGATGTTAATTCTTTTTCCTCAGTTAAATAAAATCTTTTTGTGTCTCCATGTATTAGCCAATTCTGTCGAGCAAATGGTTTCATAACAGGAGCTTGGCTTATAAATTTCGCAATTCTGTCACCGACTTTCTCTTCAAGAGATTTAACTGGTTGATGTATTTGTTTTAAAGGCTTACCAATCTTTGTTTTAACATCCCAGTAACTTGGCGAACATATACTAGCTGCTAAAAGTCTTTGACTATTTTTTGACTCTAGTAAACATAAATCATCTTGGATGTTTAGGCTAAATTCTGCTATCAAATCTGGATACTTTGAATCAGTTATGCCAAAAACTTCTCCTAAATATATTTGTGCATCTATTGAATCGTCTGTAGCCGCAATAACATCAGAATATTTTTTATCCAAAAGATTTTTTTTATAGCTACTTAATTCTGAATCCGGCTTTCTGTTTAACCATTTTGCATTTTCTATCGGACTTAACCCTAGTCGATATTTTCTGTTGCCGTCGCCCCATGGAGGATCTGCCCAAAAATTCTTATTAATTGAGCACATATTTTATATAACAATTAAAAATACTAAAAAATTTTATGTTTTCCCTGAAGAATTTCAATGTACATTTTATGATCACCTATAAAACTATAGAAAGGATATTTAAATGTTGCTGGTTTATTCTTTTCAATAAAGAAATGGCCAACCCATGCAAATGCATATCCAGATATGAATGCAAATAGAAGGTATAAAAAATTGAAACTTAAGAGAAAATTAATTAAGAAAACTAAACCAATACTTGTTCCAATAAAATGCATTAGTTTTGTGTACTTATTGTCGTGCTCAGACAGGTAGTATGGATAAAAATCCTTAAATGTTTTATATCTTTCCATGTTGAATTATTTTGGTGCTGACTCTGGTTGATACTTGTAGTAGCCCTCAAGAGGTATCATTAAATGAACAAAAGGAGTTCCTTCCATCATTACGTATGGTGATCCAGTAGTGAAGTCAGTCGACACTCCCTCTAAAGAAGCAGGATCTTTTGGCATCAACATTAAATGCGAACCTGAATAAATCCAATCTTCAGGAGCTGTATTTTCTATATCGCCTTCAGAATGTGGTCTGAAATTATCAACACCTGTGTCACCATGAATCATCCAAATCCATCCATCATTCTTAATTTCTGGTTTTGTCTTTTTGATGTATGCATCTGCCCATGCCACTGCATTAGCATCAGCGCATGCCGGTGCAGCTTCATTTGCAGATTTATATCCCATTTTAGGCATTGGAATAAACGGCAAACATGTCCAACCGTTTGTCCCTTCTCTTAGAACCTCTCCACTGGCGCTAACAACAGTTGCAAAATCTCCAATAAAATCAGGTGCAGCAGTTGTATATGTCTCTATTTCCCAATCAGTAGAATTGCCTTTCATGTGACCGCCTCCATGAGCATGCATACCCATGATATTTGTAGTAAATACGAATATAACTAAACTTTTAAATAAATTATTCATTTCTTCTCCCACTTAAAAATAATTATTTTCATTCTATGAAAGAATTAAATTTTATACAAATCTATTCTTTGTATTCGTTTTCTATATTTTTAGTAATTGCTCTAAATATTGCTATGTGAGCTGCTTTTGAATATTCTCTTTCTGATCTGAATCTGTGATTCGATGATGTTTTTGCAATTACTACATTTGTTACTGGATCAACATATATGAACTGATTAAATATTCCATGAGCTGTGTAGTCAGTGATTGGATTTCCAGGCACCCACCATTGGTATCCATATCCCCATTCGTTTGAAGAGAGTTCTCCTGCATTTGGCATTAAATGTGGAGCATCAGGAGTATGAGATTGTTCAACCCATGACTTAGGAACAATTTGTTCGCCCTCCCAAACTCCATTATTTAGATACAATTGCCCAAACTTTGCAAAGTCTCTTAAGGTTGCATTCAAACCACCAAGAGCCATGTCAGTACCTGTTTTATCAACGATATAAAAAGCATCACTTTCAGTTCCAATCTTGCTCCATATTCTTTTATATAAATATTCTCTTAAAGGCATGTCTGTAACTGATTCAAGAATCATTCCTAATACTTGAGTATCAAGACTTACATAATGATTATATGTTCCTTGTTCTTTTCCACTTTTTAATGTCTTAGCAAAATCTCTGAATGATGATCCTCTCGCAGTTGCTCTTGCAAATCTATTGATATCTGAGCTTGGGTCAGCATAATCTTCATTGAACTCGATACCTGAGGACATTTGAAGAAGATTTTTAATTTTTACATCCTCGTAACCGGTACCATCAAAATCATCAAGATATTTGGAAACCTTATCATCAATACTATCAATCAGTCCCTCATCAATAGCTATTCCAAATAAGGCTGATAAGTAAGATTTAGATACTGAAAAGGCTATGTGCTTGCTATTTTTGGTATTACCGTGCCAATATTTTTCAAATAGCATTTTTCCGTTGTGAAGGATTATGAGTCCATCCGTATGGAAATGATCTAATCCATCAACTAATTTAAGCTCCTCTCCCTCAAAGAAATAAGTTTCTGGTAAGTCATAATCCTTTTTTTCAAAAACATATGGTTGTTCTGACGCAGGTATAGGTGAAGATGTTTCAAAAATTTTATTAATGTTTATAAAATTCTTTGCTATTGATTTTTCGTTATATAAATTTGCTAGTTTATATAGCCTTGCAATGTTTGGGCTATATATAACCAAGCCTAAAAGTATCAATGCTAATGCCGCTATTAAAAATTTACTCAAAATTATTATCTCCCCACTCTATATCCATTGATCATTTGGAGCAGTTAATTCATCTGTTTTATCGCCGGTATTAACTACTCCTCTTGGCTCGACCAACATTATACAAGCTTCATCTTTTGCAAAAGGTCTATGTTCTGTCCCTTTTGGAACAACGATCATTTCACCTTCCTCAAGATTTATCGTTTCAGTTTTAAATTCAATAAACATTTCACCTTCAATGACGATAAATACTTCGTCAGTATTAACATGCTTATGCCAGATAAAATCATTTTGAATCTTTACTAACTTAAATTGGTAATCATTAAGTTCCGCAATCACTTTAGGCGACCATTGATCTGAAAACTTTTTAAACTTATCTTTAAAATTAACCTTTTTCATTAAAGATTCTCCTTAAGCTCGACCTTTTTTGTTCCATCGTCATTAAACTTTACTGTTATTGGTTTCCATTCTTCATGGCCGCACATTCTCATCAAACAACCTTCAATTTTCAAATTCCCATTTTGTAATAAATATATATTTGATTTAAAAGTTCTTCCCCTTCCTGGGTCATAAATCCTTCCGCCAGATAGCTTTTTTGCACCATCAATATATTTGAAACCATCTATTAAGTTAATTCCGACAAGCATTCTTTCCCTTAAAGATTTATCTTTATTGTTATTATCTAGTATTGATTTCTGATCAATTCCTTCGTCAACAAAAATATGTTCAATAGTTGCGCATAATTCATTTTCACACTTACTTACCAAAACTATAGATTGAGATGTCAACCAATACCCGACCATAGAATGATTATTATCAGCATCTAAGTTTGAGGACAAAAATATTGCAAAAAAAGTTAAGTAAATATTTGTTAAGTCTCTTTTAGCCATATGATGTTCTGTTTAATATATTTTTAATCTTTTTTTCTAATACATTTTTAGATAAACATGTTCTGTATGGATTATCGCTGTAGACAGGGTTGCCTACCAATAGTTCTTTTGGTTTATTAGATTTAAATCTCCATCTTGTTCCTGTCTCTTTTGAAAAAAAAGTATATTTAATCTCATCACTATTAATTGTGTAAAAATTGTTTTCATTTGATATTTTAAAGGTTATTTCAGCTTCTAAATATGAACCAAATATCCTATCGATATAATTTACATAAACCTCGTTATTCATGAATCCACAATCAATGTATTTGCTTATTATCTCTCCTTCAAAATTAATTACATTTGATGAAAATAGGTCTATATCTTTATTAAGTAATTTCGATAACTCGTCGCTAATGCTTTTTAGAACATCAATTGAATAGGTGTTGCTGATTTTATCTATTTTAGAGGAAGTTTCTATTAAGGGTGGTTTATAAATATTTTTAGATTCTTCAATTTCACAAGAATATAGAAATATTATTGCTGATAAAACAATAGAAATATTTCGTTGACGTAATCTCAATCTTCCATCACCAAGATCCACTCTCTGACCATTTCAACAGCCTCGGTGTGTGAAAGTGCTCTTCCAGATTCTGGCATCATTACTCCAGGATCAAGAGAAATCATTCTGTGTAATAAGATCGATTCGTCCGGTTTGCCTGGGACGATTGAATATTTTAAACCCCCACTACCTCTTCCAGTTGCAACAGGTTTTTTATACAAACCCAAATGAATGTCTCTTGTTTCATCTAGGTGAAGATATAGGCCGGTTGAATTTGCATTTCCTGTTGGGGAATGGCAATGTCCACAATTTACATCTAGATAAGAACGAACTCTGTCATTAATATTTTGGCTATCATCTGTCCAATCAACTGGAGAAACTAACTCCAATGGATAATCATCTATTATTTGTCTATTCATCCAATATGTTAACTGATTAAATTCCCCTTCATTAAATTCAAACTTTTTATTTAAGTTTCTGGCTTTTGGTCCAATTGGTGTGATCTTATCCTCAGCTGCATGACATTCCTTACATTGATTTACGTTTGGAACTCGATACCTAACATCTCTATCGTTGCCCATAAAATCAGTCCAAGAAACATTAATTGTTTTTCCAGCAATTTTTTTATATGCCTCGTTTTGTTCCTCATTCCATGCATAAGACACAGCTTCCCAGCCATTCTCTTTCCTTAATAAAAGTCTCGTTTCTAAAAGATTCATTCCAAGATCTGGATTTCTTTCATCAATAGGGTAATAAAATGTTTTTATTAATGCAGAGCCAACAGGAAAATTAAAAACCCAATTCTCTTCATATTGAGCTTTTTGATTATTGGGAACATATACCCATCTTTGCTTATATGAGTAATCAGAAAATAGTGTTGATATCAGCTCGTATGGTATTACATTCTCATGAGGTATTTGTGCTGAATCATCAAGAAAAAAACCAAACTCTGATAGTTTTGCAGGAAAAGATTCAGAAATAATTAGATTATCATTAATCGCAGTTAGTCTGGTGCACAGAATAAGCACTAGCAATATTTGAAATTTCTTTTTCATTATCCCTATATACCGTCTATTACAATCGGCTCAAGTGGATTAATGACCCCTTTAAATTCTTTTTTTTCTGTTCGTATAGGATTTGAAAATCCTAACATGTACTTTATTGGACTGATCGTTAAAAAACTTACATCGTTATTTTCGTCCACCTTTAACTTATCATCATCTGGTTGCCCAAATATCATTTGAGAAATTGGAACAACACCATCCCAAAAAATATCTGGCATGTTCCCATCACTTATTTCATATAATGCTTTTGCCAAATCACCAGTTTCAACATCTGGATCAAATCCACCAGGACCATATATATTGTTATGAACCTGAATCCTTCTTGGATGGGGATAATAATTTGGATCATCTGTTTCATCAGAATATGAAACAATTGATAGGTTTACCGTTCCATTTCCACTCATTTCATTATTAAAAACCTCGACATCAGAATTAGCCATAATAATAATTCCTGTGCCTCTTGGAACTTCTCCTACAATGTTACCCTCTGGGGCGAAGTTATCAGTATCATTATCTATTGATTTGTTATCAAAAACTCTTATGTGATGGCCGCCTTGTTGAGGTAGATCAGGTAAATCAAATATTAAAATACCGCCAGTATTATGTGAAGCAAGGTTGTTGTAAACATCTGCATAGTAAGAATTTTCTATTTCAATTCCAGCTACGTTATATTGAGCAACACTATTTCTAACAATAATGTTCTTAGATTGTCCTACGTATATTCCAGCATCTGATGCGCCTATGGCAACACATCCATCAATAAGAACATCTTCAGACTCAACAGGATAAAATCCATATGCACCATTTGTGCTCTTTGGTCCGCCTGTCCACTCTGTTCTTAAGTTAATCATATTGATGCCTTTTGATCCTATTACCTTTAGAGCATCACCTTTTGCATCCAATATTGCGAAATCTTTTAATGTAACTTTGTTTGAAGTTACTAAAAATCCTTGAGCTCCAGACTGTTGATTTTTGAAATCCAATATAGTTTTATCTAAACCCTCACCAATAATTGTGACGTTATCTACATCGAGAGAAAGTCCATCTTCAAATAAATAGTAACCAGACTTAATCAAAAGACTATCCCCTTCTGACATAAGTATTAGAGCTTCTTGAAGTTCTTCTTGAGCATTTTCTCCTGGATTTATGACTATTTCTTTTGCGTATAGCTGAACGCAAAAAATAGCTATGACAGAGAGAATACATGCCTCAAATAAAAAATTATTTTTAACTTTTCTTAAAAAAATACTAATTCCCCTATGTGTAATAGTAATTGTATTAGAAATGTCTTTGAGAAAAAAGAAAAGCTTTAACTATGGCAGTATTTCGACATTAATAATTTCTGAAAGAATTGGATCATATTTTTGATCTGACTTATTTCTATTGATGGGTTTATGTTCATAATCACCAATCGCAAGTTGAAGAGAATATTTCCCAGGAGGAAGCGAGAGCTCTGCTTCTTTTTGACCACCACCAAAATGGAGAATATTTGCTCCATATGGTATCGGTTGATTTTCAAAACTCTTAACTTCATAGGCATTATTAATAATTAAATGATGATGTCCGCTAACTTTACAATTATCTTGTTTCTCAACAACTACACCAGCAGGGCTGATATTTATATTTTTTGTTCCAAACTCTACTTTAAGTTCTTGATTCTCACTAACAAAACCGTCTTGTGGACTTAAAAAGAAGAGGTCAATATCATCACAATTATCTGAGCTCTCAAAAGAAAAAGCTAAAGGTGATACAAAAAGAAAATATAATATATGTTTCATAATTAGTTTTTAGTTTTCGGTGGTCCTAATAAAAAATAGATTGCTTCGCTAAAGTTTGAAGCATTTTTCATGTTTTTAAAAATATCTATCCATCCCATAAAAGTTATTTTCGTTGGATTGAAAGTGTTTACATTTCTTACTAAACCAAACTTTACTGGCTCATCTTCCGGTTCAAATGTACCAAACATTCTATCCCAAATAATTAATAAATTTCCATAATTTTTGTCTATATACTGGCTGTTAGCTCCGTGATGAACCCTGTGATGAGATGGAGTATTAAAAATCCATTCAAGCGGACCAAGCTTGCCAACAATTTGTGTGTGCCCAACAATTCCCCATAGTGTACTAACTACACCTGCCACCGCAATTATGGTTGGATCAAAACCTATTAAAGGTAATACCATAAAAAATGGTAATTTTGATATTGGGCCAAACCAAGCCTGCCTAAAAGATACGGCAAAGTTCATTTCTTCACTTGAATGATGGCTCATATGAATGGCCCATAAGAAATTTACTCTGTGAGAAATACGATGATAAAAATAAAAAACTAAATCAATCATAACAAAAGTGATAATCCATAAAGCCCAAATTGGCATCAATGCTGATAAGTTAAATAACTTAAACTGAAATAAGTAAAAATGTAGCGCTAATGTTATGCCCTTTAGAGCAAACACCATCAGAATATTTCCTGTTAGAAGACCAATTGTGCAAAGGGTGTCGTCTTTTTTATATAGATTTTTGTTGTAAATGCTAGAGAAAAATACTTCGACAAGAATCATTGCAAGAACTATTGGAGCTCCAATTGCGTAAACTTCATTAATCGTTAAATTTGTCATATTTATTATTTTTCTGATTCCTCTAAGACCTTTTTAGGCAAATCAAAACTATTTCTCTGTAGTATCCAGTCTTTTTTAATATTTTGTATGAGTAATTTACCATAAAGATGGGGAAATTTTCCTAATCTGCTACCTGATTTAGCCTCTTCAAAAACTATTTCATCTTTAATGGAATCTTGATTTATTTCTAACAAAATGACTTTCATGTAGTTTTTAAAATATAAGTGAAGTGTCATAGCAAGTTGTTTTGATGTTGATAAGTGTATAAAGCCATCTTTTTTATCTAGCTCGCTTACAACATATCCCAATGAAGTTGCATGCTTCCACTCTTCATCTGTTAAAACTTTATAAATAGAGCTCATTTATAACAATATAATTTATAACCTTAGTTAGCATATTATGTCTATAATTGGTTAAACGAATCAAATTTATTGGGGTCAAAAATGTTTGATGTTTATCACTCTTCGCTTTTTGGTATATGGTTAATGTTAGCTACTATGGTTGTTCAAGCAATGGTGGCAGTTAGAGCTCATCGGAGACAGAAAGGAGGATACAGTCCTGGAATAGTTAACCCTGAACTAGGTCAAATGTCTTTCGCATTCAGAAGCCATAGGACATTTCAGAATTCCCTTGAAAATATTGTCCCATTATTAGGTATGGCATTTTTAGCAATGTTTTCAGGCTATGATCCACTAAAGCTTTCAATAATAATATGGATATATGTTCTAGCAAGAATTGCTCATATGATTTTGTATTACAAAATAGCTACTGAAAAAAATCCAAGTCCAAGAAGCATACCTTGGGCTATTGGATTTTTAGCTGGATTTTATTTTATGATTGATCTTGGAGTTTATCTTCTTATATGAACAAAGAATCTAGTATTGAAGCTGGTAGATGTCAATGCGGAGACATTACTTATACTCTAGATAAGAATAAAGTTATATCTGCCCATCATTGTCATTGCAAAGATTGTCAAAGAACAACAGGATCTGGCAAAGCGACAATATTGTTTATTGCAAAAAAGTATGTAGATCTTAATGGTGAACTTAAGTTCTTTGAGAGTAAAGGCTCTTCTGGTTCTCATGTTAGAAGAGGCTTTTGTCCGAATTGCGGCTCAGGAATACTAAGTTACGCAAAGGAGATATCTCGAATTCTATATGTCAAAGCTGGAACCTTAGATGACTCAAGCTGGGTAAAAATTGATTCAAATTTTTTTACAAAATCAGCAAATAATTGGAATAAACCTGATGAATCAATTAAATGTTTTGATGGGAACCCAAGCATTATGAGTGGATTAAAAAGTATATTGAAATCTTTTAGTTAATTAAAAGGGCTGCGCATAATTTATTACCAGTTGGATCTCTTAAATATGCCAAATACATTTTAAATTTCCCATAATCTCGAATACCCGGTTGTTCCTCAATAGAGGTACCTCCATTTTCTATTCCTGCTTTGTGCCATGCATCACCTTGTTCAATATTTTCAATATTAAATCCCACTGTTGCTCCATTTGAAACTGTAGCAGGCTGACCATCAATTGGCTCAGTAATACAAAAACTCGTTCCGTCTAAATTATAAAAATATCTTTTTTGTCCTGTAAGATTCGGGTACAGTTTTCCTGGTCCGCCTCCAAGAGCCTCAAAAATTTTGTCATAAAAGATTCGTGACTCCTCAATATTATTTGTGCCTACCATTACATGACTAAACATATTCTCTCCAGTTATATAAACAAATTGATTATTAAATATGAAAGCACTAACGCGATCATCCATAAACTTAATGCAAATAAAAAATTTTTCAAATTTATTTCTTTAATAGCTTCAAATGTTATTTGAGTTCCAATACAAAAAAGGGCTGCGATTAAAAAAATCTTACTAATTGAATCTATAAAAAAAATTGTATTTTGATTGAACTCAAGAATAGTCCCTGAAGCTATAGCAATGATGAATAATAAAATGAAAATCGGGAATTTAGGTTTTGATTTATTTTGATAAAAAATTCCTAAGATTATAATTAAAGGTATTAACCAAATAGTTCTGCTAAGTTTAAGTATTGTTGCTGTCTCAACTGCATAACCTCCAAAGGCTATTGCCGTCCCTATAACAGAGCCTGTGTCGTGAACAGCCATTGAAGACCATGCTCCAAAGCTTTCAAAATTCATACCGATTGCTGCTCCAATTAGAGGAAATATTCCAATTGCTATAGCGTTAAATACAAAAATTATAGTTAATGCAGCGAATAGATCTTTTGGCTTTGCTTTAATTAGAGCTGAAATTGCTGCCATTGCGGTGGCGCCACATATAGCAGTTCCAGAAGCAATTAAAATTCCTAAGCTTCTGTCAACTTTAAATAAATTTGCTAAAAACAAGCCAATAAAAAAAATTAGTATTACGAAGGCAGATATATAAGGAAAATATTTAAAGGCTATTTCTGTAGCGCTTGATAATGATATTGTGAAGCCAATTAAAATTATTCCAACCTGCAAAAGATTTGTAGCAACTGATTTACTAATATAATTACTAGGAAATTTGAAAACGAGCACCAACAATGATCCCATTACTAATGCGACTAGAGGAGACCCTAAAAGGATTGAAAAAAAAGCAAGCAAAACACCTATTATGAGTTTCATTAGGTATGTTCTATTAGCAAAGTTGGAACGTTGTGGGTATGAGACTTAATGGTAGCCACTAAAGTATTTTCTTTAAGCCCCTCCTTTATTGGAGTTACATCTACGCCCTCACTTATAAGTCTTTTATGAGCTTCCTCAATCGATTCAACTTCCCATGCTAATCCCCAAAGACTGTCTTGAGAATCATCCTCATTTTTTCTTTCAATAACTTCAATTGTTGTTTTATTGAGTCTAAAAAATAACATCCTACTTTTCCAGTGCTCAATAACCTTATCCAAAGCCAATCGAATATTAAAGACGTCTTGATAAATATCAATAAAGCCATTTGCATCATTCGTATTTATAACTAAATGATCAAGCTTATTTATTGAAGCCTTAGGATATTCATCAAAGCTAGGCAGAACTCCCTCTGAATGTTTAATAATAAAAGAAAAAAGTCCTCTTGAAAGCTCTGATGGTAAAAAAAGACTTTTCCATTTTCTTAGCTGTTGAGTATTGCTATCAATTCCTTCGCCCTCAATAGGTTCTTCTATCGAATATCCGGATTTTTTTAAGTTAAAAAAAGATTCTTCAATACTATTTGTCCCAAAAACTACTCCAATAAGTCCATCTCCTTTATCTTTGATCGAATTATTTACTAATGATGCTCCAAGCCCATTACCATTTGCTGACAAAAGTTCACAGTAAATATTTTTAAAATTAAAAATTACATTGGTAGTTCCAATATCCTTGTGATCTCCCCTCCATACGGGATCCATTCCAAAGATTTTTTTATAATTTATTTCTGCTTCATTAATATCTTTAACTGCTATTATTAAATGATCAATAGAAGATATCATTAGTTTATTTTAAATACATTGACTATAGTTACCCCTACGACTATAAAAAATAATCCAGTAATTGTCTGCCAATTTAATGATTGTTTATAAAAAATATAGCTCAATATGGCTATCGTAAATATGCCAACTCCAGACCAAGATGCATACACAATTGAAAGTGGCAGCTTTTGAGAAACAATGGCTAACATATAGAATGATAGACCATATGAAAGAAACACAACTATGGTCGGAAATATCTTTGTAAAGTTTTGTGATATTGGTAATAACATAGTTCCACAAACTTCGAATAAAATTGCTGTAAACAAGATGAAATATACATTCATATTTTTTTTATACTTTCTTCAAAATTTATTCCATCAAAATTAATTATCTGCCTTACCTTTGGGGGATCATTTACACATTTAAGATTTATACTATACATTTCGGGATGGGATCTTGGTTGATAAAACGACTTGGTACCACAAATTTTGCAAAAATAATGTTTTGCTGATCCGGTCCCAAAATTATATTCAGACAACAATTCGTGTCCGGAAATTATTTCAAAAAGCTCATGTTTAACGAAAAGATGTTGATAGCAATTAATATCACATATTGAGCAATTGCAATTCCAAATATCAACTAATTCTTCTGAAAAGAATTTGTATTTGACCTCCCCGCAGTGACAATTACCAGAATATTCCTTCACAATTTTGTTACAAAAGATATCCTGTGGCTACGAACATCCAAAAAGCCATCATCGCAATTGTTAAGAAGAAGAATATTTGTGCTTGTTTAATTTTGTTGGATTGATACATAAATATACAAAATAATGCTCCTACAAATCCAATTGTTAAAGCTATAAATAAATGCGCCTGATATGTCACTATATTAAATCCATCTTCTTGTTTTATTTTTATATTTATTAAAATCCTCTCCAAATATGCTTTTCATAGCTGCCTCTTCAGGAATAATTTGAAATTTAGTTATATACATAATAAATATAGAAGTAAAAAGAATTCCTCCAACAAGATTGAACCTAAAGGACAAAGCAAGAAGAATAAAAACCATTCCTAAATACATTGGATTTCTAGAATATTTAAAAACACCACTAATCACTAAGGAGCTTGCATTATTTATATTTATTGGATTAATAGTAGTTTGTTCTGCTTTGAATGATCTTACTGCAGATATCAGAATAAATGGTCCAAGTATAATGAAAAATAAGCTAAGAATATAAAATATTATATTGTTTATATCTGGGAATATATTTCTTGAAAAATAAATCGTTAAACCAAATGCCAGCGTAACAATAGGTGGTGGTATTTTATTATTCATATTAAGAATTAATTAAATCACATTTTTTTGTTTGCATAAATATGATACTTCCTGAATTGTTATTTAATTAATTGGTTATAGTTTTCATCTAGAAAAAATGAAATAGTGTCTCTAATTAGTTCGTCTTGTTCTTCAGAAAAATAATAGTGTCCGCCTCCATCTATAGTTAAAAGTTGATGTTTCTGGCCCAGTTTTTCATCTAAAAGAACTGCTTGATTATATGGCACCCATCTATCTTTTGTACCATGGATTGTAAGAATATCAGGAGTTTTTTCATTTAATAAATAAACAGGAGAGAGTGTTCTAGAGATTATTTCAATATTTGAATCTTTTCCTATCCAACCTTTTACATAATTTGAAGCATTAAAGAACTTAGTTTTATCAAGGAAGTCTGAAGTACTTTCAATTTCTGTAATACCAAAAATATTTATTATCCCTTTTGGTAATATCTCTTCTGAACATTCTTGATTTATATACTTGTTTGAAAGTCCAACCATTAATGCCAAGTGTCCTCCTGCGCTTGCTCCTGCAACAACAATATCACTTGTAGAAAGATTTTTTGATGAAGCATCACTAATGATACTTTTATATGCGCACATAACATCATCAACTGCATAAGGGGCAGTGGACTTACCAATCCTGTAGCCAACCATATAAACATTATATTTTTCATAATCAACAAAATGATTTTGAAATCTTTTGATCCAACGCTCAGCTCTTTTATCGCCAAATAACCATCCGCCACCATGAATCCAAATTAAAACTTTGTCAGATTTTCCTCTATAAAAATCAATTTTTTGTTTTTCATTATTGCCGTAGGAAATTTCTTTTACATCTAAAAACTCATCAGAAATAACCATTAGGGGTAATAGCAATAAGAATTTTTTTATGATGTTCATAATATTTTTAATTTTTGTTTAGTTTTATATAAAGGAAATATAGTGCAGCTGGAAGAATTGCAATACCAAAAAATACAAGAGATGCCGACTTATTTTGGATTGCAGCAGCCCCAATTGCTGCAAAGGTTATTGCAACTCCAATATTTGTGATTCCAATTACTATAAAAAAAATTTTATAAGGAATTTTTGAAATTCCAGCACTAATAGCTATCAACTCAGCAAAGCCTGGAACTGGTCTTGAAATAATTAAGCCAATAATATTAAAATTTTTTAAAGATGCTTCGGCTTCTTCAAAATCATTATTGCTAATTATTTTTTTTAATATTGGTCTTCCGGCAAAGCGTCCTAATATATATGCTAGAGTTGCTCCTAAAGTAAGGCCAATCCAGATAACTATAGATGAAAGAGCCCAACCCAATGACATTCCAGCAAGAGTGTTAGTTAGTCCGTTTGGGACAGGCAAAATTACATCAGCCGTTAAAGCTAAAATAACTAACAGAGAAATGGATAATTTGTTAGATCCTGCCCAACTAAGAGCAATATTCCCATAGTTTGAAACTGAAGTTTCTAAAAAAGCCAGAGGTAGGACCAGTGAGGTAAATATGATTGTGCTGAAAAAGACTATTTTTAGCCAGAGCGATATTTTCATCTTTAAATCTACATTAAATATTTAGTAAATTAATAACCGACGTTATCTCATATAGAAGAATAGTTATTTATTTTTAAATTTCTTTCTACTTAGAGCAACAAGTGCACTCGCAACAATCACAACAATCACACATACAAATATTATAAACTAAGCCTGTCGAGATTTAGACCTTTTAGACTTTTTTCCATATTAGCAGGTCTTTAAAACCATTAAACTCAGCAGATAAAGTTAGTAAAGTATTGTTTGAAGTAAATTTATGTTTTCTGGTTAAGGTGGTGTTTACCCACTGCGGCAGAAGACTTAACTCTATATTATGATAAACATTAGCGTCATCAGCACTAAATGTACCTGCATATGATACATAGCCATTTGAAGCTAAAAAGAAGTTCTTTATTGTCTCTAACAAATCTCCTTCAAATGAAATTTCAGTTTCATTCTTTAATATATGACTAATTTTAGAAATTTTCACTCTGTCATCAGATACTTTTTTACGACTTTTCTGCATTAAATTTGCTGTCATCCATCCGTCAGCGTGATACATCAAATAACCACTGACGTCTCCTGAAAAGGGATAGGTTTTATTTCCATCGGGTTTTTCAACGGACCATTCATCAAGTTTCCATACTCCAATAAATTTTTTTTCGTTTTCTGTATTTGTGAATTCTTGCATACTTAATTTTTAGTTTTTCTCCATTTCCTTCTCATCAATAAGAGAGTCAATATTAAAAGTACAATAAAGAATATTGCTCTTTTTACATGAGGAAGATAGTTTCTTTTAAATGTATTAATTGTCATTTCTGCTGCCCATTCATAATCTAAAGGCAGTTCTATAACACCATTTTTTTCTTTATATTTATCATACTCTTCTATTAATTCCTGAAGCTTCTTTGGCATTTTTATTGCCAAATTATTTGTCTCTCCTGGATCCTCTAAAAGATTATATAGCTCCCATTTATTTGAGCCGTTAGGAGGCCTATTTCTAACTATTTTAAAATTACCTTTAAATAGTGCAGAATTGCCTGTTACTTCTAAACCAATTGCTTCAGAGTTAAGATAATTCTTTTCTGAAGATCCACCTAGTGAATTTTGTAATGATTTACCAATTATTCTCTGATCAACTTCGTTAAAAACTATGTCACTTATTGTTGCAGCGATATCTGTTACAAATGTAAATTGATGGTTCTTTCCTTTCTTAACTCCGGGACCGCTTATGATAAGCGGTACTCTAAGACCGCCTTCAGACATATGAAATTTAAATAAATGACTTGGACTAGCTGTTGCCTGAGCAAATTCAGTTCCAATATATACATAACTATTTTCATCACCCAAAGTATCATAGTCTCGATCATAAATAGTTGTTTTAATCCAATCTCTCCAAGGAGCATGATCACTTGGATCATTTCCCTCAGGCCCGTTGTCAGCAGTGATTATAAAAATTGTGTTATCGTAAAGATCCTTTTCTTTCAAATAGCTTATAAGTCTACCAATATGGTAATCCATTGCATCTAACATTCCAGCAAAAACAGCCATGCTTTTAATAAATATTTTTTTGTTTTCTTGGTCTATTTCTGACCAGCTATCAAAATCAGAAAAGGAGTTAACTATGTTTTTGTTTTCTGGAAATATCCCTTTTTTAATAGCTCTATTCTTCCTGTCTTCTCTCAAAACCTCCCAGCCATCTTCATATCTTGTTAAATATTTATCTATGAATTCTTGGGGAGCTTGCAAAGGAATATGTTGAGCTTGAAATGAAAGATATGCAAAGAATGGGGAGCCCTGCTCATTTTCTTCTTCAATAAACTCAATCATTTGATCAACAAAAAATTCGCTTGAATAGAAGTCTTTGGGAAGTTCAACCTTTTTCCCATTTTTGAACCATGGTGATTCTAAATAATATGGAAGGTAGGAATGATTGCTATAATTATTTCCACCGGTTGCATCTAGAATAAACGTTTTATCAAAGCCTCGATTGTATGGCAGCGCTGCCGTCTCCTGTCCTCCAAAAGCTAAGTGCCACTTTCCTGTCATATATGATCTATAACCTGCGGGCTTTAATATTTCAGCAATGGTCAAGGCGTCCTCTCTCAAATAACCCTCGTATCCTGGTGTATTTCGATACTTCCATGGCATGACTTCAGGGATCATCGGGATTCCAGTATTATGATTATCCATTCCTGTTAATAACATTGCCCTTGATGGAGCACACTCTGGTGTTGTGTGATAATTTGTAAACAACATGCCCTCATTACCAATAGCATCGATGTTAGGTGTATTGATCTCACCTCCGAAGAGTTGCAAATCTGTTAAACCAAGATCATCAATTAGGATTAAAACAATGTTTGGTTTGTCTGCAGAATTTACGCTAATACTTAAAGATAAAATAAGGGTAAGAAATATTTGAAATAAATAATTCTTATCTTTCAACATTCCAAGTTTTATAAGAGAACTATGATTCCTTGTTAGGATTCCAAATTACCAAATTTTTAGTTTTAAGTCTGTTTACAACTAACTTGTACCTTGATTGCTCTTCCTTCCATTCCTTTAACCAATTTGCACCATCTCTTTCTGCATCAACAAAAATTGCATTTGTAAAGGCAAGTGGAAGCAATATACTTATGTGTATTATGATACTTGCTACAGTATTATAGCCAAACCATCCCAGATAATTTACTGCCAAGAGTCCAAAAAAAGCACTCCATATTGTAAATAGCACTAACATAAAATATGTTTGTAAACTTGGATCAGGTATATACTTAAGAGGATTATATCTGACGTCCATAACCCTTCTCCAACCGTTAACTAATTTCAAAACAGTTCTTCTAAAGATGCTTGGTTTTTTCATATTTGGCTCAATCACTTCTTCTCCTGTTAAATCTTATAAACTCTTTTATTACATGCATGCCAACACTAATCCATGTCACTGCAATTAGACTCCAAAATAAAATTTCAATCATTTAAATTTATAAACTCAATTTAGAATTTTATCAAATTTAGTTAATGAGGTTGCCATTAAAGTCGTACTCTTCAATTGTATTTATAAGAGTTCCATTTTTATATTCTACTTTTGATTTGAGTTGTCCGTTTTGATGATATGCCTCACAAATACCATGCAATTCATCATTGCCATTAAATGCTTCTTTCATTGATATTTGACCATTATCGTAATATGAATATTCTATCGCACTAATAACCTCATCATCTTTAATGCTCTCTGTCCACGATATTCGACCATATTCATAACCAATCCATTCACCCTGCATTAGCCCGTCTCTCATATTACCTGTCATCGTTAAATAGCCTTCTTCTCCATATTCTTTATACTCACCATGCTCAAAACCATTTTTATATGCTGTTCGAAATGAGTAAGCAACTCCACATCCATAATATTCCTCAAAAGGTCCATGAAGAAGGCCTCTTTTATATGAACCAGCTTCAAGTACGCAGAATCCAAATTCATCCTCATAAGTAATAAATCTGCCAGAAAATGGTGTATTAGTGTTTACTTGGTACTTCAAGCCTTGTCTTTCTACAAGGGTTGCGCTATTGATGGATTTATCTGCATACTTCATAAACAGCGCTTCATCAGCAACTATGTTAAGACTTACAAATGATAATAAAAATATGCTTTTTAAAATGTATTTCATATTACTCTCCTTAATTATTTTCTTTCAATAATTGCTTATATAATTCTCAAATTAAACTAACCTACTAAGTTTATATAATGGTTTAGTTTTACTCAATATGAATTAATTTCTTGGCTTATTTCATCGCCTTAATAATATTACAATCCAGCGTCCAAGGTTTAAAATATCAGCTAAAGCAGCTGAAACATAAGTTAGAGATGCTGCCCTTAAGATGCGATTGACAGCTTTTTCGTTTGACTGAGATACATAATTCCCTTCTCTTAATATAGGCAGAGCTTTAGAAAAACTTGCATCAAATTCAATCGGCAGTGTTACTAAATGAATCATCATGCGAGCAATAAAACCGGATAATCCTAGTAAAAGCAGTAATGAAAATGGCATTGGATGCCGAGTAATAATGCCAATTAATGGTGATAATGAGATCATGGCAACGCTCCAACGGGCTACCTTATCAACGATGGGTGCCATCTTTGTTCTTGCAGCTAAACGTCTATCACCTTGATGGTCCTGAATTGCATGACCTACTTCATGGGCTGCAATTGCGATTGCTGTCAACGATTTAGATTCATAGTTTTGAGGCAAAAGCCTTACTTTTTTTTCAATTGGATCGTAATGATCCCCTAGATCAGTAACCTCAACCTCAACATCTTTTAAAGAAAATTTTTCAATTAAATGCTTTGCAAGCTCTCCACCAGTTCCAGGTATCTCTTTCTTTTCTGATGAATACCTCCTCATAACAAACTTGACCCAAAAAGATGGTCCAAATATTAGTGCTAGAATTGTTATTATACCCGCTGCAAAAAACATATTTTTTATTCCTTAAGGTTATTAAATCCATTGTTCATATAAACATTATCATCTTCAAATTTTTATTTTTTGCAAATTCTTCCATCATATCCTCCATAAAACAAAGTAGAGCATAAAACGCCTTTGACGACATTTCCTCTTTCGCCACTCGGAACAAAAATAAAAAACAACATCATGATTATTGAAATTAATAAAAATATGTAAAGATATTTTTTAAAAAATTCATTCATAAACTTTTTAATTTAATCAATATTCCAAACTTACTTGACCGAAACATAGTGTCTGTAGCAAGATTGATTATTAGTCTGATCCCTTAAAAAAACCGCCCACATTTCCTCTTAAATCTGCATTCCAGTCAGCTAACTTATCTTTCATGTCAGGTTTAATGTCGCCCAAAACTATAAAGTTCTTAATTTCAAAATATTCTGGAAACTCTTTAACAAGATGACTTTCAGAGTGATTTTCTAATCTTAATTTAGCAGCATCGCTATCTTCAAACATTTCAATTAATGTTGCTGACTTTTCATCTTCGGATAGAAACCATTCAAATCTTATGGTTTTAGGTTCTGAGCAATTAAAAACATATGGAGAAGAATTTTCTCTCATAAATTGTTTGGTCTCATTTACGCTTTTAATGAGTGCCAATTCAAAAATATAAGTAATTATCTTGTTTTGTTTATTTAGTTCACTCATTTAAAACAATATGTTCATCGATTGTGGTTTCTTATTCATTATTTTTCAAAAGTTGATTTCTGTATATATAAAGACCGAACCAGACTGAAAATATAAAGATCTCAAGGATTACCATCAAATTATAATTTTCAACAAAAAGAGGGACAATGATCATTGCTGGTATGCCTAAGAATATGCTTGATGTTGACCAAACAAATCTCTCACTTTTTTTAAGATAGTTCTGCAACATTTCTTTCATCTTAAATCACTGTTTCCTTCTACTCCACCGTCACTGATTAAGTTTGAAAAGTGATTTGACTGCAACACTTTTGTATTTAACTTTTTCATATCTTTTTAAGGACATTTAGAATTACTTTATCAAAGATTCTTTTAGAACTCTAAATAGGTTTGAATAAAAATCCATTCGATCTGTAGAGTGTCTCGACCACTGTTTGTAAAAGATTAAATTTATGCCATTTGACTCTATATTTATAAGTTCCTTTTTCCTATTAATTCCGGCGTTTAGAAGTTCGATAAACTTTTTAGAAATGAAGTTTTCAATATTTGGGCTTTCACTAAAGAAAAAATATTTACTACGAGGAAACTCTTTTTTCTTAAATTTATAAGTTGCGATTCCAATTTTCTTTGATTCGTTAAGCTCCGCTCTATCTCCATAGTATGAGTCAAACCAAGTTTTCCTCTTAATATAAAATTTTGGTAATTCAGTATTATTTTTATACAAAAAAATTTGTGTGTAATATATTGTTGAGTGTTCTCCAGCTTCAATTTTACTCTTTCCTGTAACTATTAATGGTTTAGTTTGATTATCGTCTTTGGGGACTAGCAAATTAAAAAATTTATTTTGATCGTTTATGGTTCCCATAGATTTAAATTTTCTAAATATGGATATTTGTTCTTGGTTAGGGTTTTCATAAAAGTCATAGTTGTGTTTTTCAGCATATTCTTTTAAATCAATTA
>CACJCN010000004.1 GCA_902591925.1 uncultured SAR86 cluster bacterium | reverse complement strand
AGATTTTCAAGGAAAGTTATTTGAAGGAAGTCAGGAGTTGTTGGCTTTAGCTGATAATTTAAATGAACTCAAAACGATTTGTTCTATGTGCGAAAAAAAGGCAACAATGGTTGTTAGATTAAATGAAAATGGAGAAGTTTTGCTTGAGGGTGAAAAAATTTTAATTGGTGGTAATGAAATTTACAAAACACTTTGTAGAAAACATTTTAGAGAAATGACTAAATTAATCTAATTCATGGAAAATTGACGTGGAATATTCAAACAAACAATTCTTGTTAGAAAAAAGACCAAAGGGAATGCCTTTGGATGAATGCTGGAAACTAAATGAGGAAAAAATAACATCTCTCAAAGATAATGAAATATTAATTGAGGTCAAATATTTATCAATAGATCCTTACATGAGAGGAAGAATGAATGACTCAATGAGTTATGCAGCACCAGCAAAAATTGGTGAGCCAATGACAGGTGAAACTGCTGGTATTGTAATTAAAAGTAATTCAAAACTATTTAATATTGGTGATAAAGTTTGTGCCCATAAAGGTTGGCAAACATTCATAAAATCAAAAGATACTGATCCTGCTATTTTTAAAGTTCCAAACTCTAACATTGGGCTTTCAGTTTTTTTAGGAACACTAGGCATGCCAGGAAGAACCGCATATTTTGGTCTCAATAGAGTTGGAAAACCCAAACCAGGAGAAACATTAGTTGTATCTGCAGCATCTGGAGCTGTTGGAGCAGTAGTAGGTCAACTAGGTAAAATATATGGTTGTAAAGTAATAGGTATTGCTGGCGGCAATAAAAAATGTGAATTTGTCAAAAGCACTTTAGAGTTTGATGATTGTATTGATTATAAATCAGGAAATTTAGATCAGGATTTAAAAAATGCTTGCTCAGATGGAATTGATATCTATTTTGAAAATGTGGGTGGTCAAGTTTCAAAGACTGTAGCGCCATTACTAAATCCTAAATCAAGAGTTCCAATTTGTGGTTTTATATCAAAATATAATGAAGAGGATATGCTCAATGTTGAAACACCTTTTCATGTTTTTGGATCGCTTGAAATAAAACCTGAACACAGATTTTTTGTAGTTACAGAGTGGATGAATGAATGGGAAATGGCAACTAAAAAACTTTTAGATTTAGTACAAGAAGATAAAATTAGATACACAGAAACAATTACAAAAGGTTTCGAAAATGCGCCACAAGCCCTAAGAGATGTTTTAACAGGTAAAAATTTTGGAAAACAAATTATTGAAATTTAATCTATCTCGATAATTCCTTTCATATATAAAACAGCACTACCACCTATTAAAACTCTATTATCAGCGTTTTCACAGAAGAGATCACCGCCTCTCTTTGAAATTTGTTTGGCTGTTAATAAATTTTTATTAAGCCTCTCCGACCAATAAGGAATTAAGGTTGTGTGAGCTGATCCAGTTACAGGATCTTCATTGATGCCATATTTTGGACAGAAGTATCTTGAAACAAAATCACAATGAAAACCTGGAGCAGTAACAATTAACCCTTGACCATCAAGACCAATAACTTTTTCATAATCAGGCGATAGTTTAAGTATGTCTTCTTCCTTTTCGTATACGGCCATTAAATTTATAGTTCCTTTATAGGTTTGAATTGGTGTAACACCAATAGCGGATGCTACTGAGTTGATATCATTAGTTAATTGGAATTCATCTTTAGGGAAATCTAATTGCAAAAATTTATCTTTTTTATTTACGATAAGTTCTCCACTTGCAGAATTAAAACATATAGATTCTGCTTTTTTATCTAAATAATTGAAATATATATATGCTGAAGCCAGAGTTGCGTGCCCACACAGATCTACTTCCTTTATAGGAGAAAACCATCTGATTAGATTATTATCTGATAAATTTACAAATGCTGTTTCTGACAAATTATTTTCAGCCGATATTTTTTGCATTGTTGATTTGTCATCTAGATCTGTAAAAATAACAGCAGCAGGATTACCTGAGAAAATATTGTCAGTAAAGGCATCAACAAAATATATATCTAATTGCATAACTAGATATTAACTTATTTAAAAAGGAAACGTAATTTGAACATATTATAATTTTTATATATAATGTAATATAATTAATATTTATATATACAAACAATATGCAAATACTGGACAAAATTAATAAAGAAAATATTTCTGATGCTTTTGCCCTTTCAATGACAAAATTTTTTAGGTTTACTGCCGATACTTTTTTTGCAAAACGATATGGCCATAGAGCAGTTGTGCTTGAAACAGTCGCTGGTGTTCCTGGAATGGTTGCAGGAGTTTGGATGCATTTTAAAAGCTTAAGAGCTATGAAGGCAGGTTATGGTGAACAGATAAGAGAAATGTTAGCTGAAGCTGAAAATGAGAGGATGCACCTAATGTTTTTTATTGAGATTGCAAAACCTAATATATTTGAAAGGCTACTTGTAACATCTGCACAAATAGTATTTGGATTATTTTATTTGTTTATGTATGTTTTTTTTACAAGAACAGCTCACAGAATGATTGGTTACTTTGAAGATGAAGCTGTAAAAAGTTATACAGAGTATTTGGAGCTTGTTGAATCTGGAAAAGTAACAAATATTGATGCACCTGATCTTGCAATTCAGTACTATAATCTAGGTACAAATGCTAAGCTTTCAGATCTTATTAGATGCGTAAGAGCAGACGAAGAACATCATAGTGAAACAAATCACAATTACGCCGACAACTTATAGCTCAACTCCATAAAAATCCTCTATAGTTTCATGAGCTATATTTTGTAAGAAATTTTTATCTTCGCTATTAATTTTTCCAAAATAATCATATTCAATTAATAATGGTGATTTTTGAGTGATGCTCGAAAAAACTATACAAGATGCAAGATATGTCCCAAATAGGTTAGGATGCGTACCATCATACTCTTTATGTAAATTAAAATTAGGTCTTTTCTTATAAGCATTTTCAAAAGCAATTCCTACTGGCATTACAAGTATTTTATTTTCATTAGCAGCATTAATATACATATCTTTAATATCAATGATCATTTGAGGATTTGTTTTTTCATGCGGTTCAACATATGCATGTATCATGTATAAGGCTGCCTCTGCTCCAGCATTATGAATTTTTTTTACCATTGATTTAACTTTAGAGGCAAAAATTTTTCTCTCTTTAAGAGAGTCTGATTCTCCACTTCCACCTTGAAGGATTACCAGTTCAAAAGGATAATCTGCACCTAAGTTTTTATTATTTAACGAGTAATCAATATTATGATCTGGTAATCTAGATCCACTTATTGTTACTAACTTATAATTAGAAGTATCAATTTCCCTAGAATACAATTCTTCCAACATTCTTCTTACGTGATTATGAAGACTATCGTTATAATAAAGATAACTGTTTCCAATATATAATAACCTTTCTGGTTTTTTGTTTTCTAAACCTTTGATTGTAGGCTCTATAGAAAATAAGATATTAGAAAATAAAAATATTGATAGTAGAATGAATTTCATAAAATGATTTTAACCTATCACTGTTAATTTAGGACATACATAATTGTTTTTACATGTATAAAGATATCGTTATTATTGGAGCAGGTATTTCTGGAATCGCCGCTGGCTATAATTTAAAAAAAAGTTGTCCAAAAAAATCATTTTGCATTCTTGAGGGAAGAAGTAATATAGGTGGGACATGGGATTTATTTAAATATCCTGGAATAAGGTCTGATTCAGATATGCATACATTAGGCTTTAGATTTAAACCCTGGATTCATGATAACTCTATTGCAGACGGACCTTCAATTCTTAGCTATCTAAATGAAACAATTGATGAAAATAATTTAAATAATAATATTTTATTAAATCACAAAGTTATCTCGGCTAATTGGAACTCAAAAGATGCAACTTGGGAACTTAAAGTGTTATCGAATGGTAATGAGATTAACGTAAAATGTAATTTTCTTTTTTTATGTGGTGGTTACTTCAGTTATACAAAGCCCCATATGCCCCACTTTTTAAATCAGGATAAGTTTAGGGGTAAAGTTATTCATCCTCAGTTTTGGGATGAAAATCTAGACTATAAAAATAAAAAAGTTGCTGTTATTGGTAGCGGTGCAACTGCAATTACAATAGTTCCAGAAATTGCTAAAAAAGCTAAACATGTTGTAATGATTCAGAGATCACCAAGTTATGTTGTTTCGAGGCCGCGTGTTGATTCAATAAATAAGTTTTTAAGTAAGTTTTTACCCCAAAAGTTTACATATTTTTTAATTAGATGGAAAAATATTCTATGGCAAAGTTATACATTTTATCTCGCAAGAAAGTTTCCAAATCGAATTAAAGATCGAATTATTAACCTATTAAAAGATGAATTGGGTGATGATTATGATATTGAAAAACATTTCACTCCATCCTACAAACCTTGGGACCAAAGAATGTGCCTTGTTCCAGATAGTGACTTATTTTTAGCTATTAAAGAAAAAAAAGTTTCTGTTGCAACAGATACTATTAAAGAATTTCAATCAGATGGAGTAATGTTAGATTCTGGAGAAAAAATAAAAGCTGAAATTATTATCACAGCTACAGGAATTGAATTAAATACTCTTAACGATATTAAAGTGATGATTGATGATCAAGTTATAAATGCTCACGATCACTTAACTTATAAAGGTATGATGATGAGCGGCGTACCTAATCTAGCTTTATCTTTTGGTTATGTAAATGCGTCGTGGACTTTAAGGGCTGATCTAACATGTGAATATGTTTGCAGACTGATTAACTTAATGGATAAAAAAAATGTTTCTTGCTGTACCCCAATAGATGATCTTGATGCTTATGGAGATGATAAGCTTATAGACTTTACATCTGGATATATCAAGAGAGGTTTGCATATGATGCCCAAACAAGGAAACAAATCTCCATGGAAAAACTATCAAAATTATATTAAGGATATTTTTTCTATAAGATATATATCTATAGATGACACAAACCTTAAATTTCATAATTCAAAAGATTAATCATATTTTTTCACAAGTACATTGGCATTGAAATTGCATGCTAATTTATGTAATCAACAACAAAAAAGGAGTATTAAAATGAAAAAAATATTATCAATAACTTTCTTTCTTCCTTTTATAGCTTTCGCTGAATACGAGATGAAGGCCGGTATGATGGTTGAAGGAAAAATAGCATCTGTTAAGACCTCTGGTAAATATGCTTCATTTGAAAAATGCAAAACTTATGCTGAAAAAAGAACAAGTATCAAAGCA
Organism: uncultured SAR86 cluster bacterium; assembly: GCA_902591925.1. Lineage (GTDB taxonomy): Bacteria > Pseudomonadota > Gammaproteobacteria > Magnimaribacterales > D2472 > SAR86A. Next base: position 162,723 of record CACJCN010000004.1, on the reverse strand, counting down.
TTCACATTTGATTCAAAAAAAGATAAGTGTACTTTGTTCAAATCAATCAGAGGAATAAAAGAGGATGCTAATTCAACCTCAGGAATTATTATTGAAGTATAAGAAATATAATAAAAAATGGTGGAGCTACGCGGGATCGAACCGCGGACCTCTTGAATGCCATAAGCCTGCTCTCTTTACATGTAAAAATACTTAAAATGAGTGCAAAACCTAGCCAAAGCCACTTTTAAATTATAAACAATTATGAGTCTTATTGACCATTAAAGATTTTGGTCACCAAATGGTCACAATAAGTTGACGAATAATGCCATAGCAAGTTCATGGAGGTAAGTAACTGATTTCTTATAATATTAAGCATAGAATATATAGATGACACCTCAACAACTAATTTATAAATCTAAATCTTGGAGAGATTTAGAAAATAAATTATCTAAGCTTAAACCCAATGATAGAGGAACAGCATTTGAATGGTTTTGTGTTTTCTATTTGCAAGTTGAGCCAATATATAGAACTACCTATAAAAGGGTTTTACATTCGTCAGAGTTTTTAAAAGAAAGTTCAATTAAAAAAATCCTTGGATTTACGCAGAATAAAGAGGAAGGTGCCGATGCTATTGCCGAAAGATACGATGGCAAGATAGATATTATTCAATGCAAATATCTTGATAACAAAGATAAGAATTTAACAAAAAAACATATTAATTCCCCTTTAGAAGTAGCTAAGGGAAGAAATGCAAAACCATACGTGGATACAATTTTAATGTGTTCAAATGCAAAAGGATTAACTAAGAATGAAGACCTAAGAAAAAGGCATCCTAATATTCAATTCAGGGCTGTTTTAGGTGGAGACTTTCAAGAGCTTACTAAAGAAGATTTTAATAATATAAGGAGTGTTATTGATGGGTCTATTCCAGAATATAAATCTAAGAACCCATTCAAGCACCAACAAAGAGCGAGAGGTAATATTTTAGAACACTTCAAAAAAGAAAATAGAGGTCACATTGTCCATGCTTGCGGCACTGGCAAGACTCTCACCTCCTACTTCACTTACAGAGAACTTAAACCAAGACTAACTTTATTTGCAGTTCCAAGCTTACAGCTTATAAATCAAACATTGCTTGAGTGGACTAAAGAAAGTCTTGCTGATGATTCACCCATCTCCCCTTTTGTTGTTTGCTCAGATAAATCGAATGAAAAGATTGGGGAGTGTGAACCTAAGTTATGGTTACAAGAACTTGGGATAAAGGTATCGAATAAAAAAGAAGATTTAGATATATTTATAAAATCCAAAAGAAAGAACAAAGTTATTTTTTCTACCTATCAATCTGGAAAGATATTAGCCAGAAACATTAAAGCATTGAATAGAAAAATAGATTTTGCGTTCTTCGATGAGGCTCACAATACTGTAACTTCAAAGAATAAGCTTTCTTCATACTTACTATTTGATAAAAATATTCCTGTAAGAAAAAGGTTATTTATGACTGCTACACCTAAGAGGTTTGTTGGGTCTAATGATGATATTGCATCAATGGATAAAGAGGAAATATATGGAAAACTTATAGATGAAATAACTGTTAAGGATGCCATTGAAGGAATTGGTGGATTGAAATTATTAAATGATTATCAAATAGTTACTCAAATTGTTGATAGTGAAAGATATATAAAACTTCTGAAAGATAATCCTTTTGTAGTAGACAGGGTTAAATTACCAGAGGAGGTTGAGCTCAAACTTCTTTCATCAGCCATAACATTAAAAAAAATCAGAAAAGAAAATAAAATTAAAAACATAGTTTCTTTTCATGGCAGAAGAAATAGAGCTAATGCTTTTAGAAAAGGTGCAAAGCAATTTGATAATGAGCTTAATACATATTATGTTGATGGAAAACAATCAGGAACTGAAAGACAAAATATCTTAGAAGAATTTGCTAATAATACTCCGAGCTTAGTAACTAATGCTCAATGTTTGTCTGAGGGCGTCAATGTTCCATCAATAGATGCCATTATGTTTGTCGATCCCAAGCAATCTAGAGTCGATATTACTCAGGCAATTGGAAGAGCATTAAGAAAAGGCGATAAGAACAAAGGGAAAAGCTACATCATAGTTCCTGTTGTTGTAGACAAAGATAAGCCAGAAAACATTAATGAAGCGTACCAACAAATATTAATGGTGCTTCGAGCAATGTCTGAACATGATGGAAGAATTGTTGAGTACTTTAAACTTGTAAGGCAAGGTAAAAAACCACCGAAGAACTTTGTTGAAATTAATAGTGAATATCTTCCTGAGGAGTTTGATTTAGAACACTTTATTAAAACAGTCCATTTCAAAGCATGGGATAGAGTTGCTCAATTAGGGAGAAGGCCATGGGAGCAAGCAAGAGAATGGGCAAGAAGACAAAATTTTCAAGGTCAAAAAGAATGGGTTGAATTTTCAAAGACTGAAAAAAAACCTATAGATATTCCTGCAGACCCTTACAGGGGTTATAAGAAGGAATGGACAAGTTGGCCAGACTTTCTTGGAAATCCAACTGAAGAAGAGGACCTAAGAAAATTCATCATAGAGTACAAAAAATATGCCAGAGGTAAATTTGATCCTATTCCACCAAATAAATTTATTACAGATGATGGTTACAAATTAGGAGGGAAACTCAGAAGCATATTATTGTCATATAAAAGAAATACTTTACCAAAATGGAAAGAGGACTCAATTCAGCAACTTATCAGCATGAATAAATGGCATTGGAAAGGAAGAGATGCATTTATGTGGAATAAAAATTTTGAAATATACTGCAAATATATATCTATACATAAAATTATGGTTCCAAAAAAAGGAACTGTATATAGAAGAGCTAATCTAGATGCATGGGTTCAAAATCAGAAACTAAGATACAAGCTTATGTTGGGTCTAGCTACAAAAAGAGGTGTCAAAGCTATGTCTGATGAAGAACATCTAAAGCTAAAAAAAATAAACTTTCCATTTGAGGATTCAAATGAAGATAGATGGATGCAAAACTATAAAGAATTCAAAACAATTATAGAAAAAAATAAAGGCAAAGCACCTGACTCAAATAAAAGATTAGTTAGATGGGTTCAAATTCAAAAAAGAAGATATAAAGAAAAAACTCTAGAAAAAAATAGAATAATTCTTTTAGAAAAAATTAAGTATTGGAGTTGGAGTCCTAATGAAGAGAGACTTGAATATAATCTACAAAGACTCGAGTTATTTTATAAAGAAACAAAAGAGTCTAACCCTAAACAAAATGTAACTCATAGAGGTTTTACGGTAGGAAGGTTTTTAACATCACTTAGAAAAAAATATAGAGATGGGAAGCTTGATAAGAAAATTATAAAGCGAATTGAAAAACTTGGATTTAAGTTAAAACCATCAAAAATTGTAGGAAGCGTTTTTTACTATGACTAAAGATTATAACTTTGGTCACCATATGGTCACCACGAATATATAATGTTTTTAATTATTAAATGGTGGAGCTACGCGGGATCGAACCGCGGACCTCTTGAATGCCATTCAAGCGCTCTCCCAGCTGAGCTATAGCCCCAATCGACACGATATTGTACATGATGAATTCAGAAGATGCAGAGGAACTTAATTTGTCAGAATCAGCTTATATGACATTGACTATCGATCACGTCTTTTAAATAGGTAGTGAGAAACAAAGTATTCTTTGCCTTTGTTTAATGCAAAAAAAGCCTCACAGGATAAGAAAAAGATTCTCCACCTGTTAAACCAAATTTTTGGCTCATCATAATGTTTCTTGAATATATCTAAGATTTTTTTCTTATTTTTATAATGATTGTTTAGCCAAGCACTACAAGTTTTTGAATAGTGATTTCCATTAATATTCCATTGATTGATTATTTCTAATTCTCCCTCAAAATACTCAAAAATATCTTTACTAGGCATGATTCCACCTTGAAAAAAATATTTTGTCATCCAATCAAGATTATTTTTAACTTCATATAGATATGTTAGTTTTTTATGACAGAAGATATGAATGAATAACCTTCCATCAGATTTAAGTAAATGATAAATAGAATTAAAAATTAGCTTATAGTTTCTGAGATGTTCAAACATTTCAATTGAAACAATTCGATCAAATTTTTGATCTAATTGAAGGTTATTTACATCCATTTTAAGAGCATTGATATTTGATAGCCCTCTTTTATGTGCTTCACTTTGAATATAAGTAATTTGATCATTGGAATTACTAACTGATGTAATATTTAAGTTTGGGAATCTTTCAGCAACATATAAAGAAAAACTACCCCATCCACACCCTAGATCAAGAACTTCATGACCGTTCTTAATATCGGCTCTATCTATATAAAGCTTAAGCATTGACTCCTCTGCATCATCAAGAGAATCTGCATTATCAAATAGTGCACAAGAGTACTTATGATTTTTTCCTAAAACATAATTAAAAAATTCAGGAGGAACTTCATAATGTTGCTCATTTGCATCATGAGTTTTTTCAGCAACAGCTCCTTTGGAAAGTTCAGTGATAATCAAGTCTTTATTATCAGCAACGCTCTGATCATTTAGGCGCCTATTAGAGATGAATCTTGCAGCTATTTTTATTAAGGCATCAGGAATAAAGCCTGATTCTGCTAATGATAAAAGAAATCTTGTCATATCTTATTAAGCTAACATAGAAAAACAAGTATGAAAATAAAATTTATAGTTGAATAAAACTCAGAATTTTTTTTACCCAGTAATTATTCAAAATACTCATTTACATTTAAATAATACTTTTTAAGTAAATTTATTATTATTTAAGAAAGATTACCTCTCCTGGAATAAGAGTTTTAAAATTATCAATTCCATTGATCTTTGCTGCATCAATTAGCCTTTCTCGAGGCTCAAGAGTATCTTCAGCAGTTAAAGTAAAAGTACCCCAATGCATTCCAAAACTATATTCAGCATCCAAATCTTGCATTATTTTAATTGCATCTTCTGGGTTTACATGACTTTCTGACATAAACCATTCTGGATCATATGCACCAATAGGCAGCAGAGCATATTTTGGTGACCCTAATTTTTTTTTAGTTTGAATGAAATCTTGTGAGTATCCAGTATCACCAGCATGATATAAGGAATAATCACTAGTCATTATGTGCCAGCCGCCCCACAAGCTTTCATTTCTATCGAATAATCCTCTTGCTGACCAATGCTTTACTGGTGTAAAAGTAAATATAAAACCCTCTATAGATATTTCTTGCCACCAATTAAATTCATTAACATTAGTAATTTTTCTTTTTTTAAAAATATCTAGGTCCCCTTCTGGAATTAAAAATATAACCTCAGGAAACTTTTCAGAGATTTTTTTTAAAGATCTAATATCAAGGTGATCATAATGATTATGACTAATTGTAACCACATCAATTGTGGGAAGATCATTTATCATTAAACTCGGTGGAATTAATCTTTTAGGGCCAAGTCTTTTGAATGGAGATGCTCTTTCAGAAAATACTGGATCGGTAAGTGTAGTTAATCCATTTTTTTTAATTAAAAATGTAGAGTGCCCAATCCATATCAGATAATTATCATCATTATGAAGATCAATATTTTTCCACTCTTCAGATAAATCAATGCTTGCTAAAATTGGTTTTGACTGATTTCTTTGCCATCTAATTAAATCCTTGATGGATTTATCTATAGCTTCTCCGTCTGTATTTTTATATTTTGCATAAACAGTTTCTGAAAATATTAAAAAAATTAATAGAAAGTATTTATTCATTTTCTGAAAGCTTAAGATTTTTTGATTCTAAATTTTATATATATATTCATTAAAATAATTATGAATTTTGAAAAATAAGCGAATATAGTTCTGAGAAATTTTACTTTAAAGGTTTTAATGTTCAATTTTACATATAGTTTTAATTGTAATATTTTAATCTATAAATAAAAAAAAGGCCGGATAATCCGGCCTTTTAATCTTAAAAAGATATTTTAGAACTTAATGTTCCATTTGACGTATGTAATTAAACCTGAATTACCGTAAAGGTCTAAGTAGGTTTCATAATTATTATTACGTCCTGGTAAAGGATCATTATCCTCAACATTAAACATTCCATATGTAACAACACCATAATTACCTAGGTCAGCTCTAATCTGAAGATCAAGAGCACTGTAATCATCTTGTATGTCACCATCTTTTACAATTCCGCCTGTTGGGTTACCTTGTGCATCTGTTTCAGCATCAGATGAGAGATAGTAATCTCCTCCGATAGTTCTCTGAGTTAATGCAACGCTATATGCATCCCAAGCATAACCAACTGTGATGTTATTTCTCATTTCAGGTTGACCTGAGAAACCAACATTGTTAGTTGTTTGGTTACTACCTGTAAATGAATCAGTATTGTATTCATCCATTGAAGTGTAATCTACCTGAACAGACATGGTACCAGGACCAACATCTCTCATATAACCTACAAATAGGTCATAACCAATAACTTCAATTTCACCAACGTTTGTGAAACCTGCACCAACATAGTCTACACGACCGTTAGCACAAGATCTTGTTGAATAAATTGCAGGATCATTACCTACAGTACTGTAATATGTTGCTCCAGCAGGACATGCATCACCAACTGTTCCAGTACCTACTGGATTACCAGCAGCACTTCCATCTGAACCAACTCCATCTGAATCATAAAAATTAACAGTGTTAGATAATGCTGAACCACCAACATACTCATTCCACATTACGTCTTGAGTACTAACTGATGAAATTGCATCCATAACTGTAATTTCATAATAATCAAATCTGACTGTTAATCCATCTAGTGCATCAACAAGCATTCCCATATCTTGCTCTACGCTCATTGTGAATCCTTCAGAAGTCTCAGGACCTAAGTTAGGATTAGCAGTTATTAATGTTGATATTTGTTTTGATGAACAATCTGCAGCAGAAACACCAGCAGCAGCACAAGCAACATAGTCAGTTGCAGTGTTAGCACTAAATGTAGTTGCTCCATATAAATCATCCATTGTAGGAGCTCTGAATCCTTCACCAGTATTGAATTTAACAACAGTACCTTCTACAGGAGTCCATAAAGCACCTAACTTAAATGAATCAGCTTCACCAACATCAGAATAATCATCTCTTCTGAATGACGCAGTAACTTCTAAATTATCCATTACTGGGAGTAAAACTTCACCAAATATTGAATCAATAGTTCTGTTTCCAAAACCTGAATTACCAGCAGAACCACCTACAAGTCCACCTTCTGAATGCTTGTCATATTCAGCTGAATATCTGTTCTCAATTTGCTCAACACCAACAAGTGCTTGAACTGATCCACCTGGTAAATCAGCAACGTTATCAAACTGAACAACGACATCTTGTTTCTCGTAGTGATTTGTGTATTCAACTAGAGTAGTTGCAGACATAGCTGCTAAACCAGCTTCTGAACCAAATGGCTCATCGTTATATAGATTAGAATCTAATCCAGCATAGTCTAGGTAATATCTACCAATATCAGTACCATAAAATTTGTTGTACTGGGTACCAGCAACAACCTCTATGTTGTCGTTAACTCTGTAAGTCAATTCGAACACTGCATCCATGCCGTTATCAACAAAGTGCATGCCACGGTTACCAATACCTGTCCATCTCCAATAGCCTTGTACTGGCTCATCGTAAGGGTTAGCAGGATCTGTAGCTAAAATTCCAGGATATCCAGCTGCTGGAGGAGCAAACCTACCAGTAGACTCGTTTCTTAGAAGATTAACTCTTGAATATAATGAAAAATCATCATTGATATTGTATTCAATGTTAGTTGTTATGCTGTCTCTAAATGTTGCAGCATCAGCAACCATAATGTCAGCCCAAGCATATCCGCACATTCCAGTTGGCTGTGCACCAGGATATGTTGGAGTAACAGTACCACCTTGACCAAATACTGCACCACCAAAATTAGGTCCCCACCATCCATCTACTGGATTGTCCATAGAACCCGGACATGTAGGTGCTGCAAAAAGATCACCTGTTACAGGATCTGCAAGGTTTTGAGAATACCAACTGATACCATAAGATTCTTGATACATGTTCACAACGCCATCACCATCAGTATCGTTGGCTCTTGCTTGTGTATACCATCTATCTTTTAGGTATATTTCATCTCTTTCATCATGCTCTACCATTACTGTTACATAACCTTTGTCATTAGTAGCGCCATAAAGGAAAGAAACTGAGTTTTCTTCACCATCATCTCTATCTCTATCTCCACGTCTGAAATTGAATTCAGCTCCGTCGAAACCTTTTTTTGTAATAACATTGATAACACCAGCAATCGCATCAGATCCATAAACTGATGAAGCTCCATCAGCCAATATTTCAATTCTGTCAATTGCAACAGTAGGTATCATGTTGATGTTAGTTGCACCAGATCCACCAAGATGTGGAGAACCAGGCATTCTTCTACCATCCATCAATATTAAAGTTCTTGAAGAACCCAGTCCCCGCATACTAATAGTAGCGTTACTCATAGCGCTACTACCGGCTGTTGGGGCAGTGGATCCAAAAGAATTATATATGGATTGTCTAAGAACGTCGGCAGCTATCAATCCAGATGAAGCGTCAATATCCTCACTTGTGATAACTGTAACTTGTGCGGCACTATTCAAAGAATCTCTTTTTATCCTAGAACCAGTTATTACAACTTCTTCTACATTTTCATCTGCAGATGCTTCTTGAGCTGCAACATTGATATTTAAAACACCAAATGAAAGCACAAGAACTGCAAATAAATAATTTTTTATTTTAAACATACAATTCCCCTGTAAGTTATTTAAATTTATGCGCATAGCAATACGCTAAAACACGTTTATGAGGTTATTGTTTCATTGTTTTGACAATATTGCTACAGTTTTTTGTAATTAATTATATTTATACATAAGTAATTAATATAATGTGGATATAGTCAAAATTGATATAAATATGATCAAAAATACATATAAATATAATTTATCTTATACAATACCTATATCTAATATAAATAATCTTTATAAATGTTACTTAAAAACAAAAAAATCTTAATTACTGGAGTTGCTAACAAATATTCAATTGCTGCAGGAATTGCTAAATCTATGTTTAGAGAAGGTGCGGAACTTGCTTTTACCTTCCAAAATGAGAGACTTTTGAAGAATATTAAGCCAATTGCCGAAGCATGTGGCTCTGATATATTAGTTGAATGCGATGTAAGCGATGATAATTCAATTAAAAATGCGTTTTCGTCGCTTAAAAAAAAGTGGAAAACCTTTGACGGTCTTGTTCATTCGATTGGTTATGCACCCTCAGACCAATTAGAGGGAAATTTTGTTGATGTTACTACTCGAGAAGGCTTTAAGATAGCTCATGATATTAGCTCTTATAGCTTTACTGCGATGGCCAAAGAGGCTAAATCAATGCTTAATGATAATTCTGCCCTTCTGACTCTTACTTACCTTGGATCAATTCAAACTATGCCTAATTACAATGTAATGGGTCTTGCAAAAGCTTCTTTAGAGGCAAACACTAGATTTCTTGCAGCCTCTTTAGGAAGTAATAATATTCGTGTAAATGCAATCTCTGCTGGTCCGATAAAAACTCTTGCTGCCTCTGGAGTTAAAAATTTCAGAAAAATGCTTAATCAACACTCTCAAAGAGCTCCATTGGGCAGAACTGTTACTTCAGAGGAGGTTGGTAATACAGCAGCATTTTTATGCTCTGATTATGCAAGTGGTATCACAGGTGAAATAACATATGTTGATGCAGGTTTTAATATTTCTGCAATGCCACTCAAAGAGACTTTTGATGATTAAAGCAGCATATGAAAAATATTTACTTCCAAAACTTTTAGATACTTGCTGTTCCACTAAACCTGTTAACTATCAAAGAAAAAAAATTGTGCCATACGCAAGAGGAACAATTCTTGAGATAGGAATTGGTTCTGGACTCAATATCCCTTTTTATCAAAAATCAAATATTCAGAAAATTATAGGACTAGATCCCTCAGAAGAATTGTGTGAGATGGCAAAAAAATGTGCAAAAAAAAATAAAATTGATGTCAATTTTCTTATCAATAGTGCAGAAGAAATTAACCTACCCTCAAATTCAATTGATACAGTCCTTCTCACCTATACACTATGCACAATCCCTGAACCACTAGATGCTTTGGATGAAATTAAGAGGGTTTTGAAGTCTGATGGAAATATTCTGTTTTGTGAACACGGGACAGCACCGGATTTAAATGTTCAAAAATGGCAGAACAGGATAAATCCTCTTTGGGGAAAACTTTTTGGTGGGTGTAATATAAATAGAGATATTCCTAATCTCATTTTAGAATCAGGTTTAAAAATTAATAAGCTTGATCAAATGTATCTTCCAAGTACTCCGAAAATTGTTGGTTACAATTATTGGGGTAACGCCTCCTTATAAATTCATGAAAAATAGGCCCGTTGTCATTGGCATTGGTTGCATTCAACAAAAAGGCAATTTTGATGATCTTGATGAAGCTTTGATTCTTATGGACAAAGCTTTTAAGAAGGCAGTTGATGATACAACAAACAAAAAAATTATTGACTATATTGATGAGATTCAAATTCCAAAAGGTTTTTGGAAATATAGAGATCCAGCAAGGTGGATTGCAAATAAGAATGGAATCAAGTCCATTGAGACAAGTGTTACAAAAATTGGAATACTTCAACAAAGTCTTATTAATTCTGTTTGTAACAAGATTAACACTGGAGAAACTAGTGCCGGAGTAATTCTTGGTGGAGAATCAAGATATAAGATGCTAAAAGCTTCAATAGAAAACAAAAAATATGAAGAATCAGAATTAACCATCAATCCAGATAGATACATAAAGGCACCGAATGATCTTAATCTTGATATAGAAAAAAAAGAACTTGGTGAAATGGCAGTAGGATATTATGCGATACTTGAAAGTGCATTTAGAGCAAAAACAAAAAAAACTTTATCTGAACAGAGTGAATTCATAGCAAACCTTTACTCACATTTTGCAAAAATTGCATCGAATAATGAATTCGGCTGGATTGATGAACCATTACAAAAGGAAGAGATTAAAAAAGAGAGCGATAAAAATGTTCTTCAAGCCTTTCCATATTATAAAAATCATTGTACAAGTTGGAACGTAAATCAATCATGTGCACTAATAATATGTTCAGAATCTATAGCGGATAAGCTAAATATACCAATAAATAAAAGAGTCTATCCATTATCTTCGACTGAAAATAACCATATGATTCCTACACTTCAGAGACAAAACCTTACAAGATATATAGGCATGGAAAAAGCTGCAAATTTTATTATAGATATCTGTAAAAAAAATAATATCGATGTTGATTTTTATGATTTTTATAGCTGTTTTCCTGTTGCCGTTCAAATGTTTGCGGAATCACTAAATGTCAAAAACATATTCAACGTTTCAATAACTGGCGGTATGCCCTTTTGTGGAGGTCCTTTAAATAGTTTTGTTCTTCATTCAACGGCTAAAATTATTTCTGAAATAAGAAAAAAGAAAGAGTCTGCAGGTATAGTAACTGGAGTTTCTGGAATGATGACAAAACAGTCCTATGCATTATGGTCAAATAATTCATACATTGATTTTACTCATAAAGATTTTACCGATGAAGCTCAATTAAATGATAAACCAATTGACATTAGTGATCTTAAACACGGAGAAGGAAAGATCATTGGTTACACAATTATAAAAAACAAAAATAAACCAAAAGCTATAATGTTTTTGAATACTAATGATAAAAAAAGAAAATTGATAACATCAAATGATATAAATGTAATTCATTCGATGAAGCGAGAGGAATGGGTTGGAAAAATTATCAAGTTCAAAAAAAATCAATTAGTCTGAACTGCAACTCCAGCATTAGGTCTTCTGAGATCTGCAAACCCATAGTTAACTCCATCAACTACATGAATACTTTGTGTGCTTCCAATGGTCATTTCATATTCGGTTTTATGCCCCATACTCTTAAGACGCCTTACAATATCTCTACTTACTGCCCTCTCATGCTCAAGTCCTTCGTATGGCCAATCTTTATGAATTCTTGGAAGCATTGTCGCTTCACCTATATCTAATTCAAAATCAATGACACCTGTAATAACTCTTAAAATTGCAGCAGGAATATCAGATCCACCAGGAGAACCAGTTATTAAAAACAAGTCATTGTTTTTATCAAATACTATTGTTGGGGCCATCGTACTCATTGGTTTTTTACCTGGTTCAAACCTGTTACCAGGGCTTGCTCCTCTGCTAATATCGCCTTTATTGCCATATCTATATGCAAAATTATTCATCTGACTATTCATTAAGATTCCTGTATCTGGAATAGTTACTCCTGAACCAAAAGAAAGGCCTAGAGTATATGTATTCGAAACAGCGTTTCCATCTTTATCAATAATTGAATAATGAGTTGTATCTTTGCTCTCTTTTCTTGGTTTATATGCAATTACATCTTCTACTGTGCTGGATTTATTAGAATCGATTGAGCTTATTAATTCTTTTATTCTTTCTATTGAAAGAAGTTCAGTTATTGGAACGTCAAAGTACTCTGGATCTCCAACATAATGAGATCTGTTGTTGTGCCCTCTTCTTAACGCTTCTGCAAGAAAATGATATGTTTTGGTAGAGTCATTTTTATATTTTTTAATATCAATATTATTAAGAATCCCTAAAGCTGTTAGTAAAGTAATTCCACCACCTGAAGGAGGAGCAGCAGTATAGACTTTATGACCTTTATAATTGATGGCAATCGGCATTCTAAAAAAAGATTTGTAATTTTTTAAATCTTCATGAGTAATTAACCCATTATTTTTTTCCATTGCACTTACAATCTTGTCTGCGATGACTCCCTCGTAAAATCCTTTTACACCATTTTTTGAAATTTCTTTAAATGTATTTGCCAAATCAGGTCTTTTTATAACAGAGAATTCTTTTAAGGGTTCGTCATTATCAAAGAATATAGAATATGATTCTTTATCAGCTCTTAACTGAGGTGTTACCTCAATAACATAATTCAAATCGCTTGTAACTGTCACTCCATTTTCTGCCTGTTCGATAACTGGTTTCAGTATTTCTTGAAGTTCTAATCTACCAAAATTTTTATGCGCTTCTAGTAAACCATATACTGTTCCAGGTACAGCTGAGGCTAAATATGAATAATCAACTCTCTCCCATAATTTAGAATTTCGATCAGGAATTTGTTTAGTGCCAAGTAATTTTTCAATTGAAGAATTCCGAGGAGATTTACTTCTATAATCTATATAAAATATTTCATCCCTTTCTTTTAAATAAATTAACATAAAACCGCCGCCACCAAGATTACCAGCTCTTGGAAGAGTGGTTGCTAGAGAAAATCCAACTGCGACTGCTGCATCAACAGCATTTCCTCCCATATCTAAAATTTTTATACCAATATCTGATGAAAGAGCATTCTGACTCACAACCATCCCGTTCAAGCTTTTGGTTGGGTGAAATGGATGAGGATAATCAATATAGTCTGTACTATTTAAGTAAGAAACAAAAAAAACTGTAATTAATATTTTTCTCAAAACTTAAAAAATTAATGGGGCAAAATAATATGCAAATATTGTCACAACTAGTATGCCAATTATATTTAACGCAAATCCAGCTCTCATCATTGTTGCAATAGTAAACTTGTTTGATCCATAAACAATAGCATTTGGTGGAGTTGCAACTGGAAGCATAAATGCACAACTTGCTGCAAGGCAAACAGGGACTGTTAATGAAACAGGCAAAACACCAATTGCAATTGCTAGAGCTCCAAAAACAGGTAAAAAAGTTGTTGTAGTAGTCACGTTACTTGTAATTTCAGTTAAGAAAATAATTAAGGTTGCGACTGCCAAGATTAGTAATACTGGTGGAACTGAACTTAAAACCAACAGGCTATTTCCGATCCAAATTCCAAGACCACTTGTGCTTATTTGAGCAGCAAGTGATAAACCACCGCCAAATAAAATTAAAAGTCCCCATGGCAGATCTTTAGATCGCTCCCATTGAAGTAAATCACCTTTTTTTGATGCAGATGGTGTCATAAAAATTAAAATAGCTGCAATAATTGCAATTCCAGCATCAGTTAGTCCGGATAAAAAATCAATCTTATTAAGCAATGTTCTGAATACCCAAGCAAAAACTGCAAAGCCAAAAATTATAGAAATTCTCTTTTCATCCTTGGAAAATTCTCCCATATTTAAAAGCATTGTTTTTAACTCTTCTCTTGCTTCAGTTGAAGCATTAAAGCTTATTGGAAATATATATTTTGTTAGAAGTGTCCACGCGCCAAAAAGCATAATTGAAGCTAATGGAACTCCTAGCATCATCCAATCAAACATTGAGATCTCAACACCATAGGTATCTTGCATGAAAGCACTAAAGACAATATTTGGAGCAGTACCAATCAACGTTGACATGCCACCAATTGTTGCTGCATATGCAATTCCAAGAAGCAAAGCAGTATCAAAATTTGATTTATCTTTTTCAGATAACCCTGGAATTGTCTCAGACATTACTCCACAAACAGCTAATCCAATAGGAAGTAACATTAAAGTTGTTGAAGTATTCATCACCCACATACTTATTAGAGCTGCAACAAGCATAAACCCGCCAACTAGCTTTCTTCCACTTGAACCAACAGAAATTATCATTTTTAAAGCAATTCTCTTATGCAATCCAGAGCTCTCAATACCAAGAGCAAGCATAAAACCTCCTAAAAAGAGATATATATTTTTATTGGCGTAAGGCAAGGCAGCATTATCAAAAGTTGTAACTCCCAAAAGTGGAAAAAGTGCTAATGGTAATAGTGCTGTTATTGCAACTGGAACTGTTTCTGTGGCCCACCAAATAGCCATCAGGACTGCAACAGCAGCAACATCCCATCCTATATCACTCAGACCAGTTGGCGATGGAGAAAACTGCATGAAAAGAAATATTATTATTCCTATGGAAAATCCCTTCTTTTTGTATGCAGCCATTAAATTATTATAGAGTAAAAAAAAGGGAGTTTTACAACTCCCTTTTTTAATTTAAAGATTTTAGAAATCCATTCTAAGATCAAGATAGTAATGTCTGCCTTCATCTCTGTGTATATCAGAGTAGAAACCAAAGAAACCATCTGCTAATGGAGCTCTCTCATCAGCAATATTTCTTACCATTAATCTTAATCTTGCATCATTCCCATTAAGTGTGAACTTCTTGTAGACACTTAAATTGGCAGTAGTCATTGATGGAATTTCATATACCTGACCATCATCACTTTTAACACCATTATCAAGCAGCTCTCCGACTCTCAAAGCTGAAAGTGATGCACCCCAATCTCCATTTCTGTAGTTTACTCTCAAAGTATCTTTACGATCTGTTCCAACATTTTCATTGTTTCTTAAATCGCCAAAACCCTCAATAGATGTATAAGGAGGAAGTGTGCCATCTGCAACTGCAGCTGCAACAGCTTGATATTTTGCACTTGGTGTTTGTTCAAACTTATCAGTCATAGAAGTTTGTAAAGTAACACTGAAATCACCAATAGATGTTTCAAAATCATAATAAACTGCTATATCAGTTCCCTCTACAGTTCTAAGAGCTAAGTTCTGATAAGGCTCAGTTATAGTATCTTGCTGACCAGCTGGACAAATACCAGCATTAAAGAAGTCATCATCATAAGATGCAGTAGGATCAGCATCTCTTAATACATATGAACCATCTAGTGCATATTTACCAAATTGATTATTAAGCACGTTTTTGCCTTCACAAAAAGCAAGCATTTCAGCAACAGTTGTTGCACCACCAATCCCTTGTTGTATTCTTAAAAGAAGATCATAAACACTTGAGTTATTTCTTCCAAAAAGACCAATGGTGTTGTCTTTTTCAATACTCCATGAATCAACTGTGACTGTTAGCGAATCATTTGGAGTAATCACAACACCAAATGTAGCATTATCAGACTCCTCAGGTAATAGATCAGGATTACCTAATCTAAAATGAAGTGTATTTGAAATAGTGTAATCATTTGCAAATCCACTGCCTGATGGAGGTCTCACATCGTTATTATTTTTATAAATTCTATATTCTTGAACAGCATCATTTCTTGTACCAGTTCTTGTTACAAAAGGCTGATTAATTTGAAGAATATTAGGTGATCTAAATGCTGTTGAGAAAGATGCTCTCAACTTTACCAAATCATTTACAACATATCCAAGAGCTATTCTTCCAACAGTAGTAGCTTCAGTGTCAGAAAAGTCTTCATTTCTAACAGCAATTTGTGCATCCATTTTTTCTGTAACTGGAACAATCATCTCCATGAAGGCTGATTGGACCCTTTTGACTCCATAAACATCAACTGTTGGACTTGAACCAAGCACACCAGATGTAAATGGATGTGATCTTGTTGGGCTTGTTACACCACAACAATCCTGATTTTGTACTGTTCCATCTAAATATGGATCCCTGTCATCGGTATATGTTTCTTTTCTTCTTTCAAAACCTATTAACATACCAACTGGGCCAGCAGGTAAATTAAATACTTCATCATTACTAATCTTAAAGTCAATCATGTCAAGAGTTGATTTATCTCTTCTGTATATGGTTGTCAGAATATTATCACCATTATTGGTATCCCAATTAGTATCAAAAATATTAAAAGCATCTGATGTGGTTGCTACCGCGCCATAGAACTGCTCGTACAAGGCTTCATATGTAATTCTGTTTCCGGCAGCATCTACACTTTTAGCATCTGCATTAACTATTGCAGTTTCCCAGTCCCAACCATTATTAGTTGTTCCTCTTAAGCCAATAAGAAATCTTGTGCTACTTTTATCAACACTTATTTCTCTGTTTAAGTTAAATGGTCTCCAGCCATCGATTGCAACAGATTTATCTGTTGGAAATCCAATACTTTCAGGTAATTGTGAGAACCAGTAATAGTTTCCAGGAATTGAGAACATACCTGATTTAAAACTACCAGCAGAAATGTATCTAAATGAATCAGATTGGTAGTATCCCATTTCACTGAATAATTCAACTCCATTATCAAATTCATGATTTGTAAATACAAAAACTTGAGAACGTTGCATTTCACCACGATAATCACCCATACCTCTTTGATTAGATCTGTTATCTCCTAAATCGGTATTAAACATACATGTACCAAAGCCTGTATTGACTGCTCCCGGAAGTGCACAAAGAGCCGCACCACCCCTTGGGTCTGAAGCATCAGCTAATTCAGTCTCACCATCTTTAACTGCTACCCATGGAAAATCACCATTATATTTACTATTTAAATCTAATTGGAACCAACCATAAGTACTAGTGTTACGCATTGCGGATACATTAAATGGGGAATCGTCAGGAAGGTAACGCCTATAATCTTGGCTATACCAACGTTCGTCTTCACTAGCTTTAATTCGACCCCGGTCTCTATATCTAGCAAATACTGATATGTTTGTAGCTCCATCGTTAAAAGCTTTACCAAACTTGTAACTTAAATCTGTGTTCGTTGCATCAAAGTGCTCATAACCAGTAACTCTTACTGAAAGGCTAGACCCTTCATAATCAGTTTCCAAAACATTATTCACAACACCAGCAACAGCGTCAGCACCATATATAGCTGAGGCACCATCCCTTAAAATTTCAAGTCTATCCAAACCATTTGTTGGAATTAAATTCGTATTAACAGTGACGGTTGGAACAAAATCACCACCAATGAATTCAGTTTGATATCCAGCATTGTTAACCATCCTTCTACCATTTAACAATGTAAGAGTATTACCAACACCCATATTTCTTAAATTGTATGCACCTGTATCACCTCTACCGGCATTGACACCACCAGAAGCTTGCTCCTGCTCGTTAAAGAAATTTAGACCTTGTTCAACAACATTTTCAATTAATTCATCACCGTCACTAACACCAAGAGCTTCAATATCATCAGCTGAAAGAACTGTAACTGGTAGTGCATCGGTAATTGATGCTCCTTTAATTTGTGAACCAACGACAACAACTTCTTCAACTTCAGAATCAGAATCATCGCTCTCTTGAGCTACCACAGCGAGAGGCAGCAACAAAACAAGTGAAAATAAATATTTTAAGTTTTTCATAGTATCCCCTTTAAAAAACGCGTTTTAATGACTTATTATAGGCATTTGGATCTTTATCTGTCTACTTTTGTTAATATTTTTTAATTTCAAAAAATGTTAAATTTTAGCTTTTTTTGTCTAAAAGCTTATCCATCCTTTCTAACACAGTTTTTTTTGAGAAAAAAGTTAACGTAAGTCCAAGACCTGGTGATTTTGTTGAACCAGTTAACGCAATTCTTATTGGCTGGTTAACTGCTGGCGTTGATAGTTTATTTTCTGCTTGAAAATTAGTTAACGAACTTTCAATTGAATCTAAATTCCAATCGTTTATGCCATCAATTAAGTCTCTTAATTGCATTAACAGATTTTTATCAGAAATAAACTTATCAATAGCTTTTTCATCATACTCATTAATGTCTTGATAGTATGGAATCAAAGACTGAGCAATTCCTGATAAAGTGTCACTGGAGGTTCTCATTGCTTCAATTAGACTGTCAACATTTGAGTGACTTTCCATATCAATGTTTATTTTGTTTAAAAAGGGTTCTAAGTTTTTCTTAAACTGGTTTAATGTGAGATTTGCGAGGTGTTGCGAATTTAGCCAGTCTAACTTGGATATATCAAAAATTGCTCCAGCTTTTTGAACATCTTTTATATTAAATTCTTTAATTAAATCTGTAAGATAAAAAACTTCATTATTACCCTGGGACCAGCCCAATCTTGCTAAGGCATTTATAATTGCAGAGTCCAAATATCCTTTTTCACGATATTCTTCAAGACTAGTTGCCGCATTCCTTTTTGATAATCTTTTTTTATCTGTACCTAATACTAGTGGTAAGTGTGCATATTCTAACTCGGGGTAATCCAAAGCATTTTGAATATGAATTTGCCTGGGCGTATTACTGATGTGATCCTCACCCCGAATCACAGTAGTAATTTTTTGCTCAAAATCATCAACAACATTACATAAATGATAAGTTGGTGTTCCATCACTTCTCAATAAAATAAGATCATCTAACTCATTATTGTTAAATTTTATTTCACCTCTTATAAGATCTTTTACAACTATCTCACCACTTTCGGGAGTTGCCAATCTTAATACTGTTTTATCTGTTTTAGGTAGTCCAAGATTTCTGCTTCTTCCATCATACATAGGTTTTTTACCTGCCTCAGTTTGTTCTTTTCTCATCAGCTCAAGATCTTCAGGGCTACAATCACACCAATATGCTTTACCAGATTCAATAATCTTTTCAGCGGCCTTTACATATATTTCATTCCTTTCAGATTGATTTATTGGATCTTCATCAGGTGCAAGTCCAATCGATGATAAATTATCCAAAATATTTTTTTCAAATTCTTTTGTTGATCGTTCTCTGTCGGTATCTTCAATTCTAATTAAAAATTTTCCATTATTTTGTTTTGAGTATACATAGTTAAATAAAGCTGTTCTTAGGCCTCCAATATGGAGTGTCCCTGTGGGGCTTGGTGCAAATCTTGTAATTACAGGTTTCACTAAAATTTACTCCATAAAGTTTTAATAGAATATTTTTTTTCAATCTCATTAATTCTTTTACTGTGATTTTTTAAATCTGCTTTGGACGCATTAATTCTAGGAAGATCATTAATTTTTTCAATTACCTGTTTGTCGGAGTTTTCATTATTCATTGATAAAGAACCTCCATTTGATACAAATTCAAATTTACTTTGACCACCTGTAAGCTGCATATATACATCTGCCAAAATATTCGCATCTAATAGAGCACCATGGAAAGTTCTATCATAGCCAGAAATGTTAAAACGTGTAGCAAGAGCATCCAGAGAGTTTCTTTGACCTGGAAATTTATCTCTAGCTATTAACAATGAATCTTCTACTTCACAAATATCTTCTAATTTTGGATAACTTACAGAGGCAAGTTTTAATTCATTATTTAAAAACCCCAAATCGAATGGTGCATTGTGAATTACTAAAGTTGAGCCCTCTACAAAATTAATAAACTCCTCTGCTATTTCATCAAAAAAAGGTTTATCTTCTAGATCAGAGTTTATGATTCCATGAACTTTGGTTGCTTCTTCATCTATCAATCTAGATGGATTTAAATAACTATGGAAATGTTCCTCAGTTTTTTTTCGATCATTTAGCAGAACGGCACCCAGTTCAATTACTCTGTGGCCCTGATTTACCTCTAAACCGGTGGTTTCTGTGTCTAAAACAATATATCTTTTTGCCATAATTTATAGATTGTCTATTCCTTTATTAGCAAGAGCATCTGCAGTTTCATTTTTTTCGTGACCGGAATGCCCTTTGACCCAATTCCATTTTACATTATGTTTTATTGTTAATTGATCAAGCTTAATCCAGAGATCTTTATTTTTTACATCTTTTTTAGATGCACTTTTCCAGTTATTTTTTTTCCATTTTTCTATCCATAAAGTAATACCATTCATAACATATTTCGAGTCGGTAGTTATAAAAACCTCGCAAGGCTCCTTTAGCATGCTTAATCCTTCAATAGCTGCTTGAAGTTCCATTTGATTGTTGGTCGTATCCCTCATACCACCAAAAATTTCTTTTGAAAAATTTTCGTATTCAATTAATGCGCCCCAGCCTCCATCTCCTGGATTGCCTCTACATGCACCATCTGTATAAATATTTACTGTTTTCATAAATTTAAATTAGAATTCGTATATGTTATCTGTCAAACCTATAAAAGCCTATCAAGATAATTATATTTGGTTAGTATCAACTAATGAAGGGTCAATAGTTGTCGATCCTGGTGAATCTAAAAAAATATTGAATTTAATTGATAACAATGAGATAGATTTGAAAGGCGTTTTAATTACTCATCATCATTTTGATCATACAAACGGACTTTCTGATTTATTAGATAAAAGAGGTTTGGAAGTATATGGTCCTAAAAATAATGTGAATGGTATTAATAACATAGTCAAAAATAATGATAAGTTTACAGTTATTGGTATTGATTTTGAGGTCATAGAGATTCCAGGTCATACATTAGATCATATAGCTTTTTATTCATTTAATAGTGGAGAACCAATTCTTTTTTGTGGTGATACTTTATTTTCAGGTGGTTGTGGCAGAGTGTTTGAAGGAACTTTTGATCAGATGTTTATTGCACTAAAAAAAATATCTAAATATCCCAAAGAAACAAAAATCTTTTGTGGACATGAGTATACTTTGTCAAATTTAAAATTTGCCCTAGCCGTTGATGAAAATAATGAAGACCTGATAAAAGAATATGACAATATAAAAAATATAGTTGATTCAGGCAATCCATCTCTTCCAACAATTCTAGAAAAAGAACTTAGGATAAATCCCTTTTTGAGATGTGATAATCATCACATTAAAAATAAAATTGTTTCTAAATTTAATACCTCTGATGATGAATTAGAGGTTTTTTGTGCTTTAAGACAATGGAAAGACAACTTTTAACAATTTTTTTTATAGTTATTTCAGTATTTGGGTGTCAACAAACTCCAACTACTATCAAAGATATTCCAAATGAAATATCTAAAAATACTTCATATGAATTAGTTGAAAAGAAAGATTCTTACGAAAATATTTGGGAATATCTTCAAGTAAATAACAAAATTAAACAGAATAATTATCTCGACGAACAAATTTTGTCTTATATGAATAATCATCTTAGAGATCTAGACAAATTTGAAGAATACCTTAATGATTCATATTATTTTCTATATTTTGTAATTAAAGAGTTAGAGAAAAATAACCTACCAATTGAATTATCAATTCTTCCATACATTGAAAGTAATTATGATCCATTTTCTATTTCTCCATCTGGAGCAGTTGGCATGTGGCAGTTTATGCCAAGAACAGGCCGGCTATATGAATTAAATAAATCATGGTGGAGTGAAGATAGGCATGATCCTTTTAAATCTACAGAGGCAGCTATTGGATATTTAAAATATTTATACCAAAGATTTGATGGAGATATCTATCTCTCCATTGCAGCATATAATGCAGGACCATCTCTTGTTGACAAAAGGATTAACCAAAATAAAAGAAAAGGAGAAGATATTGATTTTTGGTCACTAAATCTTCCGACTCAAACAAAAAATTATGTACCAAAATATATAGCTTTAAGAGAGTTAATTTTGAATCCTAAAAAATATGGAATAACATTGCCAAATATACCCTACGATAGTGTTGTTCAAAAAATAACTATACCTGGTCAGGTTGAAATTTTAGCTTTGAGTGAATATTTAGAAATTAAACCAGAACTCTTATACAAATTAAATGCAGGTTATACAAAATGGGCTTCTGCACCAAAAGATGAGAGTATTTTTTTTATTCCTAAAGAAAAATATTTTTTATTTTTAAGTGAAAAAAATCCTTTTAACAAAACTAATGACATCAATTGGATATCACATACAGTCAACAAAGGTGATAATCTTTGGGATCTAGCGATAAAATACGATACTGAAGTTGATGTTATAAAAGAGGTCAATTATCTCAATAATGATCTATTATCAATAAATGATAATTTACTTATACCTCTTGGTAAAACTAAGTCAAATAACTTTATTCCCTATGAGATGTATATTGTTTCTGAGGGAGATACCTTATGGAGTATTGCTAAAAAATATAATTTAAATGTTAATAATTTAGCTAGAATGAATTCACTCAATAAAAATGACTATCTTCAACTTGGTCAACAACTATCAATTGGAAACAAAAATATATATAGAAATATGGAATCAAAAAAAAGAACTATTCTCTATTCAGTAAAACAGGGAGACAACCTTTTTAAAATATCAGAACTATTTGATGTAACAATTAGTAGTATTGAAGAAATAAATAAATTTAGTAATCCCACCCTGATGCCAGGCCAAATTATTAAGATTGCCATACGAGCATTTTAATTTTCAGATGTTTTTGGATCTAATGCGTCTCTAAGACCATCACCAAAAAAATTAAGTGCAAATAGAGTAATAGTAAAAGTAATCCCAGGATATATTAGAAGCCAACTATATTCCTCCATAGATTCAACACCGTCCTTAATTAAGGTACCCCAACTACTCATAGGTGGCTGAATGCCTAAACCTAAAAAGCTCAAAAAACCCTCCAATAACATAACTTGAGGAATTGTTAATGTTGCATATACTGCTATGGGTCCTAATATGTTTGGAAGTAAATGCCTTCTGAACATTTGTAAATTAGAGACTCCCATAGCTTGAGCAGCCATAACAAATTCTTGATTTTTAAGACCAATAACTTGACCTCTAACTATTCTTGCCATTGTTAACCATTCGACTGCTCCAATAGCTCCAAATAATAACCATAAATTTCGTCCAAAAATAACCATTAATAAAATTATGAAAATTATGAATGGGAGCCCATAAAGAATATCAACAATTCTCATCATTATTGAATCAACCCTTCCACCAATATATCCAGCTACTATTCCCCATGAAACACCTATAACAAGGGCTACTCCTGTCGCTACGAATCCAACTAAAAGCGAGATTCGAGCACCATAAAGTATTCTACTTAAAAGATCTCTACCAAGAATATCTGTGCCTAGAAGATGTTCAGAAGATGGAGGACTAGCCCCTAAATTTAGATCTTGGTAAGAATATGAATATGGAGCAATAATAGGAGCTAAAGCAGCTGAAAAAATCAACAGTATTAGAATAAAACCGCCAAACATGGCAGCCTTATTTTTTGACAATCTATATAAAGCATCTGACCATAAAGAATTGTTATTCATGATGCATCTCTTGATCTAGGATTTAACCATAATGCTGCCAGATCCGACATTAAATTAAAAAATATAATCATCGCAGAAAAAAAGATCGTTGTTCCTAGAATCATTGTATAGTCTCTATTAAAAGCAGCTTCAACATAAAACCTTCCGAGGCCAGGTATTTGAAATATTGTTTCTACAACAAATGATCCTGCAAGAAGTCCTGCTATTGCAGGACCTAAAAATGAAATAACTGGTATTAACCCTCCCTGCATTGCGTGCTTAATGACAACCATCCTTTCTGTTAATCCTTTTGCTCTTGCTGTTCTAATAAAATCTTGATTTAAAATTTCTAGCATTCCTCCTCTACTTAATCTTGCTATATACGCTGCATAAGCAAACCCCAAAGTTAAGGATGGCAAAATTTTATCCCCTGGTAATTGATCCCAACCTGATACAGGTAAGACTTCAAGATTAATACCAAAAATCAAAACTAAAAGCGGTCCCATTAAAAAAGTTGGTACGCAAATTCCTATCATTGCTATCGCCATTGGAATAAAATCAAGAAAGGTGTTTCTCTTTAAAGCAGCCAGAACACCAGAAAATATACCCATTAAAAGAGCTATCAAAATAGCATAAAATGCTAACTCAAAAGTTACAGGCAACCCAGTCGCAATCATTTCAGTTACAGATCTTCCAGGAAATCTAAATGATGGGCCCAGATCTCCTTGTAACAGACCACCCATATAGTCAAGATATTGCTCCCAATTGGAAGCATCTAAATTATATGCTTCATTTAAGTTTTTAAGAACTTGAGGAGAGACTGCCCTATCGGCATCAAAAGGACCTCCAGGTGCAATTTTAATCAGAAAAAATGTAATGCTAGCTACAGCAAATAAAACAGGTATTGCAATTAAAATTCTTTTAATAAAAATCGCTAGCATGCGAAATCAATCTCTTTCAAGATAAATAAATTTTGGGTGGTGATGGTCTAAAATATGAGGATTAAAGCCTTTAACATCAGGTGAAAGTTGATACGATCTTACGTAGGTATATAAAGGAATTATTGGCATATTATCAATTAAAATTTCTTCAGCTTTATAGAGCATTTCATATCTTTCAGATTGATTGTTTATTGTGTTAGCCTTTTCGACCAGCTCATCGTACTCTTTATTTTCCCAGCCTGTTTTATTATTTCCTCTGTTTGGCCTCATCAAATCTAAAAATGTATTTGGATCCTCATAGTCGCCAATCCATCCAGCTCTTGATATTTGAAAGTCTCCAATCATCTCTCTATTCAAATATACTTTCCAGTCTTGATTAACTAATTCTATTTCAATACCAAGGTTTACTTGCCACATTTGTTGGATTGCTAAGGCAATCTTTCTATGATCCTCATTGGTATTAAATAATATTTCTAACTTTGGAAAGGGATTTTCATCAGAGTATCCTGCATCTTCAAGCAATGATTTAGCAAGCTCAGGATCAAAAGGTATTTGAGTTTTTGGTTCATACCCATTCGATCCTGGTGGAGTAAAAGAATAAGCTGGTATTTGACCACATTTAGTTACTTTATCGACCAGTAATTCTCTGTCTATAGAATATGCCAAAGCTTTTCTTACTCTTACATCTTTTAGTGCCTCATGATTTGTATTTATTCTATAAAAGTAAGTTCCCATATAAGGATCTATTCTTAGATTTGGATTCTCCTCAATATATATTGGACATTTTTGTGATGGTAACGTACTAGTTAAATGAAGTTGACCTGCCCTAAACATTCTATCTTCAGTCATTACATTTGATACAGGATAATAATGAATTTCATTTAGTTTAACTATTGAAGCATCATAATAATAAGGATTTTTTTCAACAACAATTTTATTATTTAGCTCCCAAGACTTGAGTTGGAATGGTCCATTGCAAACAAAATTTCCTGGCCTTGTCCACTCTCCATTTCTATCATCAATATCTCCATATTTTAGAACAGTTTCTTTATGAACCGGCCATGTGCTGTAATGACTTAGCAATCCAAGGAAAAATGGAGTCGGGTTTTTAAGACTAACTTTTAAAGTCTTTTGATCAATGGCTTTCACACCAACCTCACTAAAATCATTAGTTAATCCATTATGATATTCATATGCACCGACTAAATAATAAAGCATATCGGGATATTGTGAACCTAAGCTTGCTGTAAGAATTCTTTTCCATGACCACACAAAATCATTTGCAGTGACTGGATCACCATTAGACCATCTGGCATTTTCATTTATATTAAATATGTACTCTTTGCCATCTTCGCTAACAGACCAAGACTCCGCAGTTCCTGCCATATATCCATTCATGTCATCTGGGTTTGGATTGGGTATTGTTAATCCTTCACATAGACTTATTAAAATATGATGTTCTGGAACACCAGTAACAATATGTGGATCGATTCCTTGAGGTTCTGAACCATTTCCGTGATGGTATATTTGTTTTTCAAGTCCCGAGTCAACGGGTGTAATGTTCTCTGAACATCCATAAACGAATGCAAAAATTATCAAAAAAGATAGTGTTCTTAAAATCATAAGCAAAGTCCTTAAAATATTAAATTATTTAAATTAACTCTAGCACTCTCAAAAATATCATTATTTACAATTTGATTCATTCTCGTAACAAAGATTTCTTCGCTAAATGTATTGTACTCTTCAATAATGTTTTGAATATCTGTCTCTAATGGCTGATTAAATTTTTTTATAGTAACAATGTATTTATCTCCATTTGAAGCATCTTCACTAATAATAGTATCAGCTTGATTAATAAATACCTTATTTAAAACTTCTCTGGGTAACAGAGATGAGTATCTTTTTACATCAACAAAAGAATCGCTTTCAACATATTTATAAGCATCTATAAATTTATTTTTTTCATCATCATTTGAAAATGATTGAATTTCAGTTGCTAATAGATTCATTTTTTCTTTAGCCTTTGAATTTGTGATCATATTAATTACAGAGTCTTTTATGCTTTCAAGGCTTTGTAATTGAGGTTCGATTAATTTATCGAGAGCCATAATAATAATTCTGTCTCCTAAATCAACGCTAAATGGTTCGCCAATGATTGTATTAGGCGAAAATAAGTAATCTTTAATTGCTTGGTTATTCGATTCAAAATCAAAATTATTTTTTGTATAAAGATCTGATGTATAAACAGTTTTTGATGAAGCTATTGAAATCTGATCAAATGAGTCATTATTAAAAATCATATCCTCAAGGTTAGTAAATTCATCAAGCATTAATGCATACGATTCTGTTTCAATTAATTCTGCTAAAAGGTTATCTTTAACTTCATCAGCTGATAATGGTTTAGAAAGATTCTTTTCTGTAATTTTTAGTATGTGAAAAGTGTCTTCGAGTTCAACAATCTTACTTACTTCATTGAGTTCAAGATCTTTGATTGCCTCATCAAATTCAATTGGAAAAATATCTTTATCAAAATATTCTAAATCGCCACCAATATCACTAGTCACAATGTCCTCGCTGTAAACGCTAGCTAATTCGGAAAAATTTTCGCCATTTTTTATAAGTTCTTCAATTTTATTTATGGAGTCAAACGCGTCTTCGCGTGTCTCATAATTATTTTTATCAATCATAATATGAGAAATTCTAGTTTGCGCAGCATTTACAAATTCATTTAAGTAATTCTGATACCCGTCTTCAAGATATGAGTCAGGCACCTCTATGAGTTCAGAATAATTAGACTGATCTAATACAAGATATTTAAAACTTTTTTGTTCGTCAGAAAAAAATAATATTTCATTAGCTTCATAAAAACTTTTGATTTCATCCTCTGTATTTACTATTTCAGACTTTAGATTGTCAAAATTAATTTTTATGAAATCAATATTGGTAGATTTTTCTAGCAAACTTGCTAGCTGATAGAGCTCTTGATCAGTTACAAAATTTACAGCATTCAACGACGACCTATAAAGCTCTGAAGCGGATAAACCAGTCATTATTTCTATATAACTCTCCTTGGTAAAACCACTTGAATTAACTTGTGCCTCATATACATTCTCATTAAATTCCCCATCCACTTGGAACCTAGGACTTTTGATAATTTCTTTTTTTATTTTTAATTCAGTTGATTGATTTATCAACCCCATTGATTTGGCTCCAGAATATAAAACTTTTTGAATTATTAATTCTTGTTTAATTGCATCAGCTTTAAATTCTTCATCAAGCATATCAAAATCAAATTCCTCTCCATAAACGCTTTTAAATTTTTGAACGGTACTATTTGAGGCTATTTGTAGATCAATCTCTTTAACATCTTCACCATTTATATTTCCAAATGATGAATTAAAAGTGGTTCCTAGGGAAGACGTTCCTAAAAAAACAAATGGTAGTGCACACACAAGAACAACTATTAAAAGCCGCGGGCCTGTCAAAAAATTTCTAAGAGATTCCATCATTATGGCGATATTATAGAATAAAAAAAGGGTGCATAAGCACCCTTTTTAAAAGAAAAACTATTAAGCAGGATTACCGGCTTTTACCGCATCCTTAAGTGCTTTACCAGCCTTAAAGCCTGGTACATTTGAAGCTGAAATATGCATTGAAGCTCCTGTTTGAGGATTTCTACCCTCTCTAGCAGCTCTATGACGAACTGAAAATGTTCCAAATCCAACTAAAGCTACTGAATCCCCATTACTTAAAGCTCCTGAAATACCATCTAATACAGCATCAACTGCATTAGAAGCTTGAGCTTTAGACATATCAGCGCTACTTGCAACTGCATCAACTAAATCTGATTTATTCATATTTAAATACTCCTCTGTGAATTTATTTATTAAATACACCTCTATGAAAAGCTTTTTAAGGCTAAAAGTCAAGCAATTAAAGGGTTTTAGTGCGCAGGCTCATTAATAGCTTTTCTTGGAGTTTTGTTTTTTTGTTGCCTAATTTTCTTTGATATTGGTGTTGGTTCGTCAACAAGAGCAGATGAGATAACTTCATCAATCCACTCAACTGGAATAATATTTAATGATTTTGTAATTTGCTTAGGAATTTCTTGCAGATCAGGCTCATTATCTTTTGGAATAATAACATTTTTAATTCCACCTCGTTTTGCAGCAAGAAGCTTTTCTTTTAGTCCGCCAATTTTTAAAATTTGTCCCCTCAAAGTTATTTCTCCTGTCATAGCTGTATCTGCTCTTACAGGAATTCCTGTGAAGATAGAAATTAATGAAATTGCCATTGCGCCTCCAGCACTTGGGCCATCTTTTGGAGTTGCTCCTTCAGGTACATGGATATGGATATCATATTTTTCATAAAAGTTTGGCTTGATTCCAAGTGATTCTGCTCTGGATCTTACAACTGTAAGAGCTGCTTGAATCGACTCTTGCATTACATCACCCAGAGAGCCTGTTTTTATTACTCTGCCTTTACCATCTATATTAGATGCTTCAATGGTTAGTAATTCTCCACCAACTTCGGTCCATGCTAGTCCAGTGACTTGACCGATTGCATTATCTTTTTCAGCAACCCCATACTTAAATTTTTTAACACCAGAATATTTTTCAAGGTTCCTTGTTGTTATTGATGATGCTTTTTTGTTTTTAATCTTGCTGACAAGCCTCTCTTTAACAATTTTTCTCAAAATTTTTGCGATTTGTCTTTCAAGCCCTCTGACACCGGCTTCACGTGTGTAATATCTAATTAAGGATAAAATTACATTTTTATTAACATTTATCTCATCATCTTTTAGTCCATTCCTTTTCATTTGCTTGGGAAGCAAATATTTTTCAGCAATATTTACTTTTTCATCTTCAATGTAACCAGGAATTCTAATAATCTCCATTCTGTCTAACAATGGTGTAGGTATATTTAAACTATTAGCTGTGCAAACAAACATTACTTCAGATAAGTCATAATCCACCTCAAGGTAATGATCGCTAAAAGTGTTATTTTGCTCTGGATCCAAAACTTCTAATAAAGCTGATGCTGGATCACCCCTATGATCCATACCAATTTTGTCTATCTCATCAAGTAAAAATAAAGGATTTTTTACACCAACTTTTGATAACTTTTGAATAATTTTTCCTGGCATTGAGCCAATGTAAGTTCTTCTATGACCTCTAATTTCTGATTCATCTCTGACGCCACCAAGTGACATTCTTACAAACTTTCTATTTGTAGCCCTTGCAATTGATTCTCCAAGCGAAGTCTTACCAACTCCTGGAGGACCAACTAAACATAACACAGGTGCTTTCATGGATTTCACTCTTTTTTGAACAGCAAGATATTCGACAATCCTTTCTTTTACCTCATCAAGTCCATAGTGATCTTGTTCAAGAATTTCCATTGAAGCTTTAATATCTGATTTAACCTTTGATTTCTTTTTCCATGGCACGTCAACCAAACAATCAAGATATGTTCTTACCACAGATGCCTCAGCAGATGAAGGCGCCATATGCTTAAACTTGGCCAGCTCACTTTTTGCTTTTTTAAGTGCTTCTTTGGTCATACCAACTTCGAGAATTTTCTTTTCAAGATTTTCAAGTTCGTCTCCTTCTTCGCCAATCTCACCAAGTTCTTTTTGTGCAGCTTTAATTTGTTCATTAAGATAATATTCTCTTTGCGATTTTTCCATCTGTTTTTTTACTCTATCTCTTACTTTCTTTTCAACATCTACCACATCAAGCTGTGACTCAATGAAGGTTAGTACTTTTTCAGCTCTAGACTTTAAGTCAATCATTTCTAGAATTTCTTGTTTTTTTGAAGTTTCTATTGGAAGGTGACCTGTAATTGTGTCCATGAGTCTAGATAATTCATCAAGCGAATCAACTGTAGAGACTATTTCAGGTGGAATTCTTTTTGTAACACTAATGTAATCCTCAAATTTAGCCTTTATGAGTCTTACGAGATTATTTGATTCACTATCTTTTATTGCTGAATCTTCTTCTTCAGACACTCTTGCAATTGTGTAATTATCTTTTTCTATTACTTTATCTATTGAACATCTTTTATGACCTTCGACTAATACCTTCATTGTCCCATCAGGAAGTTTTATTAACTGAAGTAAGTTACTTATTGATGCAAAGCTGAAAAGATCATCTACATTTGGATTTTCTTTACTTGCGTCTTTTTGACTAACTAGTACAAGCTTTTTGTTGGAATTCATAGCAACATTTAGTGCTTCAACTGATTTTTTTCTTCCAACAAACAATGTTGTAACTATTCCTGGAAATACAACTACATCTCTGAGAGGTATTAAAGGCAAATCAGATTTTATCTTGTTCATAAGATAAATATAAGGACTCTAAATTAAATATCAATTACCTGAAGAAGTTTTTTTAGATTTGGTTTTTAATAATTTAATTGGTTCTGTTTGATTAACTACAGTTTTTTCATCAACAATAACCTTATCAAGATCATCATTTGGAAGATCGAACATTGTATCCATTAAAATTTCTTCCATAATTGACCTAAGCCCCCTGGCACCAGTTTTTCTGTCAATAGCTTTTTTAGCAATCTCTTTTAGGGCCTCATCTCGAAAGGATAATTCAACATCGTCAATTTCAAATAAATGTCTGTATTGATTAACAAGAGCATTTTTAGGTTCTTTTAAAATTCTTACAAGAGCATTTTCATCAAGCTCATGAAGGTTAGATATGACGGGTAACCTTCCAACAAACTCGGGTATAAGACCATAACGTACTAAATCTTCAGGTTCGAGATTATCAATATTTTTGCTGATAATGCTTACATTTGATTTTGCATCAACTTCCGCACTAAAACCAATTCCTGTTTTATTTATTCTTTGTTCAATTACCTTATCAAGTCCTGAAAATGCTCCACCACATATAAATAATATGTTTGAAGTGTCGATTTGAATAAATTCTTGTTGTGGATGCTTTCTGCCACCTTGAGGTGGAATCGAAGCTACAGTTCCTTCAATTAACTTTAATAAAGCCTGTTGAACACCTTCGCCAGAAACATCTCTAGTGATTGATGGATTGTCAGACTTTCTTGC
Source organism: uncultured SAR86 cluster bacterium (assembly GCA_902591925.1). Lineage (GTDB taxonomy): Bacteria > Pseudomonadota > Gammaproteobacteria > Magnimaribacterales > D2472 > SAR86A. Next base: position 130,860 of record CACJCN010000004.1, on the reverse strand, counting down.
AATCTTGTCTATTTCATCGATATAAACAATACCAAGCTCAGCTTTTTCAGGATCATAATCAGCTTTTTGGAGCAATTTCTGAATTATATTTTCTACATCTTCACCTACATATCCAGCTTCAGTTAATGTTGTTGCATCTGCAATAGTAAATGGTACATTCAAAATTTTAGCCAGCGTTTGAGCAAGAAGTGTTTTACCACTGCCAGTTGGGCCTAGAAGTAAAACGTTACTTTTTTGTAGTTCTACATTGTCGTTTTTATTCTGAGCTTTCTTTAGTCTTTTATAATGGTTATACACAGCTACAGATAAAACTTTTTTTGCTTTTTGTTGACCAATTACATACTCATCAAGCTGACTGAAAATTTCAGCTGGAGACAATGTTTTGTCATGAGAAGACTCCTCACCAACTTTACTTTCTTCTTCTATAATATCGTTACATAAATCCACACATTCATTACAAATATAAACGCTTGGACCAGCAATTAGTTTGTTAACCTCATCTTGAGATTTACCACAAAATGAACAATGTAATTTTTCTGATTGAGATTCTACTTTCATACTAGTTTCTTTCCTCAAGAATACTATCTACAATTCCATATGATTTTGCTGTTTCAGCATCAAGAAAATTATCTCTGTCAGTATCTTTTTCAATTTTTTTAATTGTTTGACCAGTATGTTTTGCAAGAATTTCATTAACAATTTTTTTCATGTGTAGTATTTCTTTAGCATGAATTTCAAAATCAGAAGCCTGTCCCTGAAAACCACCTAATGGTTGATGAATCATTATTCTGGAATTAGGTAAGGCAAATCTTTTCTTTTTATTACCACCAGCAAGCAGAAGAGCTCCCATACTTGCGGCCTGACCAATGCACATTGTTGAGATTGAAGGCTTAACAAATTGCATAGTATCGTAAATAGCAAGACCCGCAGAAATACTTCCGCCAGGAGAGTTAATATATATGGAAATATCTTTTTCAGGATTCTCAGATTCTAAGAAAAGTAATTGTGCAACAACAAGATTAGAAATGTAATCGTCAATTGCACCAGATAGAAAAATCACTCTTTCTTTTAATAATCTAGAGTATATATCAAATGACCTTTCACCCCTTGGAGTTTGTTCAACAACCATTGGTATTAATGCTGATTGAAATTCTGACATATTAAAAACCTATCTGTTAGCTAGTTCTGAAAATTTTATCACTTTCTTCTTAGATTTAAGAACATTTTCTAATTTTTCAACTAATTGTTTTTCTAAAACAACCATCCTAAATTGTTCCATCTGATTTGGCTGCCCAATAATCCATTGTTTATATTGTTCAGGATCTTTATATCTTTTAGATTCTTCATCAATAAATTCATCAATTTTTTGTTTTTCTAATTTAATTTCGAAATAACCAATAAGTTCAGAGAATAGCAAATCTAGTTTTACTCTTTTTTCTGCTTTTTCTAGAAAAGTATCAATTGGAAATAGATCGTCTCCAGCATTATCTTCAGAGTGGCCAATTCTCATAAGTGCGTCCTTTCTCATTAAATTAGCTTGCTCATTAAGTGTAACTTTTGGAATTTTAAAATTATTGATTTTCAACAAGGTCTCATACATTGACTCTTTCGTGAGTTCTTTTTCTTGAGCGGACACCTCATTTTTCATTCTTTGTGTAATTTCATCTCTAAATTCTGATGATTCTTTTATATCCATTTGAAGTTTAGTGAATAATTCTTTATTTATATTAGCTTCTTTAATTTCTTGAATTTGTTTCAAATCAATATCAAAATTGGCCTCAACACCTGCAAGATCTTTTTTAAAATAATCGTCTGGGAATTTACATTGAATTGTGAATTTGGATGATTTTTTACCTATTATACTATCCTCAAATCCTGGTATCATTGAATTACTTCCTAAAACTAATTTAAAGTCTTTTGCAGAATTTCCTTCAAACTCTTCGCCATTAATTTTTCCTATAAAATCAATAATAACTTGATCATCTTTCTTTGCCGCTCTTTCAACATCATTCCATTCACCATATCTTTTCTTGATGTCCTTAATAGCCAAATCTATATCGCCCTCTTCAATAACAATCTCAAATTTTTCATAACTTGACCATCTAGAAAATTTAGGTTTTATTTCTGGAAAAACCTCAGTCATTGCTGAGTATACAAGAGGTTTTTTTGGATCTTCAGATTCAATTGAAACCTGTGGTGATGATGCAGTTCTAATTTTATACTCAGCAATGGCTTTAGGATAAGATTCTTGAATTATTTCATTAATTACTTCATTGTGTATCGACGCGCCATACCTTTGTTCAAGAACGTCATTTGGCACATTACCCTTCCTAAATCCATCAACTTTAGCTTTAGTTTGAATGTTTTTTAATTTTGCAGTAAATTTTGTCTCATATTCCTTAACCGGGACTGTTACTGTAATCTTTCTTTCAAGATCTTTTAATTTTTTGATACTTACTCTCATTATTCTTCTCTCATAACTGGGGCGAGCGATGGGGTTCGAACCCACGGCCTCCGGAGCCACAATCCAGCGCTCTAACCAACTGAGCTACGCCCGCCACAAGATTCGGTATTATAGTTTAAATAAAATTATTATCTATTTTTTAATTTCTTTTGGGGAAAAAACTGAGGTTCGGCATTCTCATTCCAAACATCATATTTGTACATAACATCTTTAAATAAGTCTGAATTAAGAAAATTAGATAAAATTTTCTGGATTTCTTTTATTTTATCTTGCTTATCAAACCATTCGATATCAGCAATTCTATACTGACGTATAAAGGGCAGGATTGATATATCTAGTTTGTTTATTTTACGACCAAGAATCCATCCCTCTTTTGAAATTAACGATTCTAAATAGATTAAAATATCTAAACATTTCCTCTTATGTATTTCTGGATCAATGTTTTCATATCTGGTCGAATATTTATATCTATCAAGATTATATTTAAACTTAGAGTCAAAGAGCTCAATCAAACGATTAGTCAAATCTATTTGATTATGATCTATATTTCCGTCAAATACATTGTTAGAGCGTAGAGCCCATTTAATTATGTCATTGCTTTCATCAATTACTTCATTCTCAAGAACTAATACTGGAACAGTTCCTTTTGGAGATTTATTTATCATTTGTTTGGGTTTATTGTTTAACCTTACTTCTCTTATTTCACACCTTATATTAGTAAGTTTAAGTGCCATTCTTGCTCTCATTGCATATGGACATCTAATAAATGAATATAAAATTGGATATTCCATAGTTATTAATTAAATACTTCCTCTTTAGGTCCAATATGTCGCTGATTTCTTCTTTTTGCCAAGTCTACTTGTTTTTGTCTGCTCATGTATCTCGATTTTTGTTCTTCAGTTTTTTTATCAAAACACTTCGAACAAGATACACCTTTGATATATTTTTTAGAAGTCTTATCTTTTTCAGTGATCGGCATTCTGCATCCATGACACATATCATATGTTCCCTCAGATAAGTCCTGTTTTACAGAAACCCTATCATCAAATACAAAACATTCTCCTTCCCATTTGCTTTGTTCTTCAGAGATTAATTCAAAATATTTCAATATTCCCCCTTTAAGATGATAAACACTCTTAAAGCCCTGATTTTTCATCAACGAAGAAGCTTTTTCACATCTAATTCCACCAGTGCAAAACATAGCTATATTTTTTGTTTCTTTGTCCTTATTGGAAAACTTTTGTTTTTTTATCCAGTTTGGAAATTCTCTAAATTTATTTGTATTAGGATTTATAGAGTCTTTAAAAGTCCCTATTGAATATTCATAGTTATTTCTTACATCAATTAAAATTGTGTTTTTATCTTCAATTAATTTGTTCCAATTATTTGGGTCAACATATTCACCAACCTCTTCTGTTGGATCTATTGAATTATCTCCAATTGTTACGATTTCTTTTTTTAATTTAACCTTCATTCTTACGAATGGATTTTTTTCTGATGAAGAAAACTTTACATCTAAAGCATCAAAGCCATCTATACTTCGTAAATACTTAATTGCTTTACTTAATTTTTTTTCACTACTCGCAGAAATCGTTCCATTGAGACCCTCCTTGCCAACAAGAATTGTTCCTTTAATATTAAGTTCTTTTAAATTTGAACGAATATCTTTATGAGTTTTTAATGGATTTTGAATCCTTGAAAATTTATATAAAGTAGCAATTCTATGCATATCAAAAAAAATGGCGCGCCTGAAGAGATTCGAACTCCTGACCCACTGCTTAGAAGGCAGTTGCTCTATCCAGCTGAGCTACAGGCGCTTGGTCGGGGTAGTAAGATTCGAACTTACGACCACTCGCTCCCAAAGCGAGTGCGCTACCAGACTGCGCTATACCCCGAGGATGCAAATATTAAGGTTAATATAATAAATAAGCAATCTTCATGGGCATAAATATCAATTAATGAGATAATAATATCATGTCTGCAATATTATTAGATGGTAAAGAGCTCTCAAGAATTTCTGAAGAATCTATAAAGAAAAAGGTTCAGGAATTATTATCAAAAAATATTAAGCCAACTTTAGCAACTATTCTTGTGGGTAATGATCCGGCTTCTGAAACCTATGTGAAAATGAAAAGAAATACCTGTGCGAGAGTTGGTATGGAATCTATAGCTGTTGAATTATCTAAAGATACAACCACAGAAGAGCTTTTAGAAAAAATTAGAAGTTTAAATAATGATGTGAATGTTCATGGCATTTTGCTTCAACATCCAGTTCCATCTCAAATTGATGAAAGATTGTGTTTTGATGAAATAGATATTAATAAAGATGTGGATGGAGTAACCTGCCTGGGTTTTGGAAACATGTCAATGGGACTTGATGCTTATGGCTCATGTACACCTGCTGGTATTATGAGATTAATTAACCATCATAATATTCAGTTAGAAGGCTTAAATGCTGTCGTTGTAGGCAGGAGTCCAATTTTAGGCAAGCCAATGGCAATGATGCTCTTAAATATGAATGCTACAGTGACAATATGTCATTCAAGAACTACGAATCTAGATTTAATAATTAAAAATGCAGATATAATTGTTGGGGCCGTTGGAATACCTAAATTTATAAAATCTGATTGGATTAAAAAGGTGCGGTCGTTATCGATGCTGGTTACCATCCAGAAAAATGTGGAGATATTGATCTTGATAATATTGAAAAAATTGCAAGCGCATATACTCCAGTGCCTGGAGGAGTAGGACCAATGACAATTAATACGTTGATTCTTCAAACACTTCAATCAGCTGAGAGAGCAGCATCTAATTAATCTGTTTCTTGTTTTGAGGATGGGTCCTCTATTTCTTCCGCTTCAATTACAACCTCTCCTTCTGAGTTGTTTTTAAATGGAAAAGGTTTCTCTTCAGTTTGAAATAATAAGAATGATAAAGAATCTTCAAAAAACTCAATAACATAAGAATTTACATTAGCTATTGATGGATTTACTTTTGATGTAAAAAGAACAAATAAAAACTGGACAACTGCAAGCCCAATACATATTGGCAAAACAAAATTTAATGCAAATGCATATAGAACCATAAAAATGAATCTAATCCACTTACTTGATTTTAAAATTTCGTCTTTGTTAATAGTTTCCATACTCAATAATTAAATTCTACATCAACCTCATTCGGATTATTAATTAAATCATCAATAAGTGTGTTTGGTGAAGCATTATTGTAAATTATATTATACATAGATTCGACTAATGGCATTTTAATATTCAATTTTGATGATTCTTTTAAAACAACCTCAAGAGTCCTTAATCCCTCAGCAACTTGACCAACGCTTTCCTTTGCCATTGATAAAGACATTCCAGATCCAATATTAAAACCAAGTTGATAATTTCTTGATAAAGTTGACATGCATGTTGCAACTAAATCACCCATTCCCGATAATCCTAAAAATGTTATCGGATTTGCACCTTTTGCAACAGCAAACCGACTCATCTCAGCCATGCTTCGTGTTAGTATTAGTCCAATAGCATTTTCACCAACTTTAAGTGATTCAGCCATTCCGCATATTACTGCATAAATGTTTTTTAATGCGCCAGCCATTTCAACTCCTTGCATATCGTTACTTGAATATATTTTAAAAGTTTCAGAGGACAAAACTGATTTAACTATATTTATTAAACTTTCATCTGGGCTTGCAATGACTGTACCTGCTATCTTTTCATCCGCTATTTCTTTTGCAAGGTTTGGGCCACTCAAAACACCAATAGTATTTTTGAGTTTTGATGAAATAATTTCTGATAACGGTCTAAATGGATCATCAAGAATGCCTTTTGTACATGAAACTAAATATGGTTTTTCATCTATATAATCAGATACTCTAATTACAATTTGCTCGAACACAATACTTGGTGTCGCAATAAAAATTATAGATTTATTATTTAAAACGTCTTTTAAGTTATCAGATGCGATTATATTTTTAGATAATTTCAATTCAGGATGATATGTGGTGTTAGCACCCTCCGAATTTATTCTTAAAGCTTGTTCAGAGTCCCTTACCCATAATGAAACATTGTATCCATTTGATGCTGCTAAATTTGCTAGAACCGTACCAAAACTTCCTCCTCCGAGAACTGCAACACTTTTGGAATTTTCCATGACTTATAAAGTTGTTGCTCTAAATATTTGCACTATGGCTATAGCCATTATTACCAATGTATTAAATACACTAAGGTTATGTAACCATTTAAAAAGGTTATCCCAGCCTCTATCTCTAGCACTATTTGTAAGTGGAATAATTATGTATCCAAAAAAAGAGAAAAATACAGCCACAATTGCTATATAAACATCGAATATTTCAAAAAATAAATAGGATATTAATAAGGCAAGTAAGGTTATTAATAAAAGTAACAAATAGTAGCGTGGAAAAATTTTTCTCAAGAATTTAGATGCATTTTGATCATCCAGTACCTTAAATACCACGGGAGCTGTAAGCAGTACTTGTGCAAAAATGATTCCAAGTACTAGGGAGTAGCAAAGTATTAAAAGGCTTATGATTAAAGTATCCATATTAAATTCAGTGGCGGTCCGACGGGGAATCGAACCCCGAACGCCGCCGTGACAGGGCGGAATTATAACCGTTTAACTACCGGACCACATAAAGGTTGAATCTTATATGTTATTAATAAAAGTTCAACCTTAATGGTGGGTGATGACAGGTTCGAACTGCCGACCCTCTCGGTGTAAACGAGATGCTCTACCAAACTGAGCTAATCACCCTAACCTTCTTAATTAACAATTAAGGGTGCTAATAATACTATTATTAGAAAAAAATAACATTATTTGTTAGGTTTGTTTTTGTTGATTTCCGGTTAGATTGATTCTTGCTAAATAGATACCAAAAAGTGCAACAAATACAAATATTATTTGTGTAATATTTAAAATTTCTCCAAATATAAATGCAGCTAAAATAGTTGCTGTAATGGGTTGCATTAAAAGTCCTACAGATCCTTCTGAGGCAGAAATTTTTCCAATTCCATGAGTAATTAAATATTGACCTCCAAATTGACATAAAACTGCAAGTAATAATAAGTTTATCCATTCAAATGAAGTGGACGGAATCATATTTCCACCTTGAATTAGCATTGGGATTATTGAAAATAAACAACAAAATAATGTTGTGTAAAAAATTATATTTAGGGAATTTTCTTTACCTAATTTTGCAATTATTAATAAATACACTCCATAAAAAAAAGCCGCAATTAAACAGAGTATGTCACCAACAACTCTCCCAGTAGCATAATTATTTGAGAAATAAATTAACCCCAGTATTCCAATATAAGTAATCATAAAAGATACAACAAAACTCCTTGATAGTTTTTCCCTAAAAAATATGTAGCCAAGTATGGCTACAAAGACAGGAGAAGAATTAACTATTATTGTTGCATTGGATACAGATGTTATATTCATGCTGTAATGCCAAAGAGTTAAATCAGTTGTAAACGCTAAAGATGCTAATGCAGCAAAAAAAATTGTTTTACTATCATTTACAGTGAACTTAAATTTTTTATTTAATCTTAAGTTTAATAAGAATAAAAAAGGTATAGCTAGCAACATCCTATAAAAGCTAATTGCTGATGAAGACAACATGCTCCACTTAACAAAAATTGGTGCAAAGCCAATTAGTACAGCTCCAAGTGTGAGGATAAGAAAGTGATTTGTTCGCTGAAAATTAATTTTCATAAAGTTATACTTTCAATATGACTAGTAACATTGTAGTGCAGAATGATGAAATTATCTCAGTAGGCGAATTAAATAAGTCTGCAAAATATTTATTAGAAAATAACTTCAACAATGTATCTGTTGTTGGGGAAATATCAAACCTTTCAAGACCTAGTTCAGGGCATATCTACTTCACATTAAAAGATGAGGAAGGAGCAATAAGATGTGCAATGTTCAAAAATCAAAACATGAAATTAAATTTTTCACCTGAAAATGGAGATCAGTGTGTGCTCAAGGGTCAAGTAAGTATTTATGCTCCGCGAGGTGACTATCAGTTAATAGTAAAAACTATTGAGCCTGCAGGTGCAGGAAATCTAATGCAACAATTTGAAAAACTAAAGAATAAATTAGAAAACGAGGGATTATTTAGTTTAGAAAATAAAGAAGATATACCTCAATCTCCTAAGCATATTGGGATTGTAACCTCATCATCGACTGCTGCATTTCAAGATATTATTTCAACTGTTAAAAGAAGAGCACCAAACTCTAAAATTTCATTAAGTAATGCTTTAGTTCAAGGCGACAATGCCCACGTCAGTATCATCAATGCACTTAATAGAATAGTTTTGCACAACGAGAAAAATCCTAATAATAAAATTGATGTAGTCATTCTTGCTAGAGGAGGAGGTTCAATAGAAGATCTTTGGTGCTTCAATAATGAAGATTTAGCAAGAGAAATTTTTTCATATCCAATTCCAACCATATCTGGAGTTGGCCATGAAATTGATTTTACTATTTGTGACTTTGTTTGCGATATACGAGTTCCTACTCCCACAGCATCAGCAGAGCTTGTAACTGAATTTAATTTTAAACTTTTAGAGAAGTTAGACGAATTTAAATCAAAAATAAACAAAAATATAAGAACTTTTATTGAAGACTTAAAACGAAATCTAGATTTTAATCGATCAAGGTTAAAAGATCCTTTGTCGCTGTTAAGAGAGAAAAATCAATATTTAGATAATCTAGATCTAAGAATACAAAAACAACAAAAATTAATCATTAATGATAAAAAGAATCAAATTGAAAAAATTGATTCTCAGATTAGTTTTAACAATCCAATCAGAAAATTAGATCTTATTAAAAATAAATTAATACAAGTTAACGAAATACTTCATAGAAATATCAATGAAAAGATAACGCTAAATAAAAATGTAGTTGATAAATTGCTAAAAAATATAGAAATACTTAGCCCACTATCAATATTAGATAGAGGATATGCGATCGTTACTAATAAGAAAGGAGAAGCAATAAAGTCTTTTTCAGATGTCAGCAAAGGAGAGATTTTAAAAACTAGATTAAATAAAGGCTCAATTGATGTTGAAGTAATAAAAAATGAGAAATAAGTTCAAAAATTTTTCTCTTTGTTATGTATGTTTTATTTCTTTTTTTATTAATGCGGACAAATTTGGTGATCCTGGCGAAATAATTGCTATAAAAGCTTCAGGTAATGATCTTGATAAATATTTAACAGTCGAAATTAATAAATCTCTTTATAAATTGATACCACTTCCATTTGAAAAACAAAATGACTCAATATATGTAGATGGTGAAAAAATAAATATTAATCAAAAAGATTTTGGTGAATCTAGAATTACTATTGAAAACAATTCTATGGTCAATCTAAGTAAAAAAGATTCTGATAGGGCTTTTAAAGAATATAAAATTATACAGAAAGCACTCAATAACTATTCAAAATTTTTAGTTCCTGATTTAAATTTTATAAATCCTGTTGAGGGTATTATCTCAAGCAGATATGGTAAAAAGAGATACATCAATGATCAACCTAGATCCCCTCACCTGTCTTTGGATATTGCTGCAGCTGAGGGAACAAAAATAGTATCTCCTTCAAAAGGTAAAGTAATTTTAGTTGGTGATTTCTTCTATGCAGGAAATTACATAATAATAGACCATGGATTTGGTCTAATAAGTTCATACAGTCATTTATCGTCAGTCCTTGTTGATGAAAATGAATTAGTTGAAAAAGGTCAAAAAATTGGTGAAGTTGGATCAACTGGAAGAGTTACAGGACCTCATTTACATTGGACAGTGTATTTGAATAAGGTGAGAATCAATCCAGAGTCAATTATTCAGGATAACTTTTTAGAAAGCCTGCTTTAGATCTAATAAGACGTCATTAAGCGCATCTTTTGTTTGTGGTCTAAATAATGAAAGCGATAATTCGCCATTAGGATTTATGAAAAAAGTAGCTGGAACTGCTGGAGGTGTTTGAATACCCCAAATATCTCTAGGGTGAGTCACCAAAGAGGGAACTTCTATATTAAATTTTTTTGCAATTGGTGCTAAATCTTCTTGATCGAGATGATCAAAGTTAAAGGTGAATACAAATATATCTTTATTTTCATGCGCAAACTCATTAAGTTCTGGAATTTCTTTTATGCAAGGCGCACACCAGTCAGCCCAATAATTAATAACAACCCAGCTACCTTCAAGCTTGGTAAGATTAGTATTTGATCCATTAAATACTTCAATATCATTTTTTTGACATGCAAAGAGAAGCAACAAACAGAAAAGTTGTATAATTTTAGACTTCATCGCGTACATAATATAATTAAAACTTTAAATGTAAACATGGAAAATAATTTTTTATTAGTATTATTTTATTCTGCATCTGGATCAGTTAAAAATTTAGCACATGCTATTGCGGATGGTATTGAGGATGTTGGTTTAGATGTTCGCCTGAGAACAGTTCCAAAAATATCATCAAACGTTGAACAAATTGAAGACGTTATTCCAGAATCTGGTGAAATCTACTGTACTAAGGATGACTTAATTAATTGTAGCGGTCTTGCTTTGGGTTCTCCAACAAGGTTTGGTTCAATTTCATCTCCTTTAAAGTATTTTTTGGACTCAACAGGTGATTTGTGGGCTACAAATGCATTAGAAAATAAACCAGGCATAGCATTTACATCTACAAGCTCTATGCACGGTGGTCAAGAAACAACTCTTTTTAGTTTGATAACTTTCATGTTACATCATGGAATGGTTGTAGCTGGAACGCCCTATTCTATTGATGAACTAAATAAAACAAAGTCAGGCGGAACACCATACGGCCCCTCTCATGTTGAAAATTTTAATTCCTCAAGTGATTTAACAAAAGATGAATATGAAATTGCAAAAAAAACCGGATCAAGGCTTGGCAAATTAGTAATGAAAATTAATGATTAGTATTTCTAATTACAAACTCCTGTTAAATTTAATCTTTATATGTTTGTTTATTTCAAAATTTTTCAATGTTATTCAACAAAGAATTGATATATTTATGTACATCTTTTGGGCACTACCTATATTAATTTTTTACATCTTTATAAATAAATTAATAATTAAAGCCTATCAATGGTTTTGTTTTTTGTTGATCATATACTTTCTATCGTGCTCATTGAGAGTTTTTGGAACAGCCGCATACTGGTTAGATATTTTTGAATTATTTCTTATATGCTCATTATTTATTAGCACCATGTATGGACCAAGAATTATAAATAATATGAACTAAAATGCGTTTACTTAGTCCTATATATGTCATATCATCATAATCTTTTTTTGGAGTAATAAATGAGCAAAGTTCAATCGGTATGGTCAAAAGCGGATAAATTTTTATCTTTATCAAGAAAACTAATTGTCAATACATTTACTGTAATTGTTCTTATAGTTATAACTTTTACAATAATTGGTGGTATTAGTTCATTTTTTACTAGCGAAGAAAAAATTGAGACTGATGGAAAAATTTTATGGTTTAAACCAATTGGCGTTGTCGTTGATTCATCTATCGACTCAACTCCATCATTTGATGCTCTGGTTATAGGTGGTACAACTGTCAAACAGCATGAACTAGGCGATCTCATAAAAGTTTTAAATTCAGCTGCTAAAGATGAAAATCTTTCAGCTGTATATCTAAATGTATCAGAATTAGGTATGTACTATTCATCTGCATTCGAAATTGCTAATGCTGTTAAAAATATTAGAGATAGTGGAAAAGAAGTAATAGCTTATGCAGAAACTTATGGAAATACTTCATATTTAATAAGTTCTCAGGCTAGTAAAGTTATGATTAATGAGTATGGCATGGTTAACGCTGTAGGTTTCTCTAGGAAAAGAGAATTTTACAAAGATCTCTATGAAAATATAAATCTTAACTTCAATATTTTTGTTGCAGGCGACTTTAAAAGCGGCCCAGAACCCTTTACAAGAAATTCTATGTCAGATGAAGATAAGTTAGCATGGAATGATTTTGCTAATCCTTTGTGGTTAAAAATGACTAGTATGATGGAATCTGGTAGAGACTTGCCAATAGGCACTATGCAAAAATATGGTGACACACTTTGGGAGATGACTATAGAAAATCCTGAAACTGCTGAAATTGCTCTTGAACTTGATTTAGTAGATATGGTTGTTACTAGAGAAGAACTTAGACAATGGATGTTCGAGAAATTTCCTAACGAAGAAAATGATAAAAATAAATTTCCTGATTCAATCTCAATATACAAATATTTATCAACTATAGAAGATGTTGAATCGGATTCACAAAATAAAATCGCAATTGTTAATGTTGAAGGCACTATTGTTACTGGAGAAGCAGCATATAATGTTGCTGGTTCTGACACGATTGTAAAAAATATTAGAAATGCCATAAAAGATGACTCTGTTAAAGCTTTGGTGTTAAGAGTAAATAGTCCAGGTGGTGATGTTTGGGCTAGTGAATTAATAACGAATGCCTTAAGTGAATTTAAATCATCTGGCAGACCAATAGTTACTTCAATGGGAGATATTGCAGCTTCTGGTGGAGTATGGGTAACAACCGTATCTGATGAAATATTGGCAAAAGAAGAAACAATAACTGGATCAATTGGTGTTTATGGAATAATTCCTACTCTAGACGGTATTTATGAGTGGGCAGGCATTCAAGTTGATGGAGTTTCATCAACAAAGGCAGGAGAATGGGATGAAAGATTGCCAATGCCAGAATATGTTACTCAAAGCATCCAAGCTAGTGTTGATAATACATATGATAAATTTGTTTCAAAGGTTTCTGATAATAGAGGTATGTCATATAGAGAAGTACTATCAATAGCTGGGGGAAGAATTTGGTCTGGTGAAAAAGCATTAAAATTAGGATTAGTAGATAAAATTGGTGATCTTGATGACGCTATAAAATCAGCGGCTTCTTTTGCAGATCTTGATGATTATAAAATTGTCACATACTCAAAAGAAATGGATCCCTTTGAGATATTTTTAAGTGAACTAATTGATAATTTTGGTGGGAAATTAAAACTAAGCAATGAGGCAAGAGTTTTTTCTAGAATTGTTAATTCTCAATACAAATTTATAAATCCTGATAAGAAAATTAATACTGCAATATATTGTTTTGAGTGTGAATATTTTAATACTAAATAATTTCTTTTATTAACGGTACTGTTATTTTTCTTTTTAACTCCATCGAAAGCTGATCTAGTTTACTAATAGCTTCAATGAGATCTGACATATTTCTTTTTGAATATGTAACAAGATAATTAATTTCTTTATCTCCCAAATTAATTGATCTGATTTGAGAAATAAATTTTATTGCTTCTGGCAAGTTTGCATCACTAATTGGATAAAGTTCAATATGGTCAATTTTTTTTATTCGTGATCTTAAGTCGTCTAAATCAAAATTAATTGATGATGGATTTTTGCATGAAGAAAAAATTAGTCGACAATTTGATGAAAAACAGTCATTTATTAGATTAAAAATTCCAACTTCCCAATCTTTATTTGATGCAATTAAATCGATATTATCAAGACATATAAGATCCAGTCCCTCCAATGAATCTATAAAATCAGTTCCATGCTTCATTGCTTCAGAAATTGGTATATAAACCGAAGATTTATTATCAGATGCATAATAATTACATGTAGATTGAAGTAAGAATGACTTTCCAGAGCCTTCAGCTCCATACAAAAAAACATCCTCATTATTTTTCAAAGCTAATTTAACTTCTTCATTAGGTGAATCAAAGAAAAAATCATCAAATGTGAATTTATTTTGTTTACTCCATGGAAATGTTAATTGTTGCGGCTTATTCATTATGATAAGTCCTAAGATCTCGAACCCAATTATATGCGTATACAGCTAAACTCAATATAGTTACAAGAATTATTAATATATCAAGAGGAAACAATCCAAGATTTAACTCAATAATTTCTTTAAGGAAAATAATAGCAATATAGATTATTTGCAAAGTGGTAGTTAACTTCCCGAGAAAATTTGGTGTTGGTGTATCAGATTCAATAACTGTCATTCTTATGGCAGCTCCTAAAAGAATGGCAACATCTCTGCTAAAAAAAATAACAAAGATATAAAATGGAATATATTGATTAAGCCATAAAATAAAGATAGATCCAGATAGAAGAATTTTGTCTGCAACTGGATCTAAAAGAGTTCCAAGCTCAGTTTGCCAATTCATTTTTCTAGCAATAAATCCGTCCAAACCATCAGTAACTGAGGCGACAACAAAATAAATAATACTAATTTCAAAATTTCCTAAATAAATATTATTTAAGATTGGATAAACCAAAGCTATTCTAACTATAGTTAGTAAGTTAGGAATAAATATAAAAAACTTTTTCATCTAACAAAACTAATATTTATCTCAGAGCTATCTTTGTATTGACTATTAATCTCAAGAAAATTACTTTCAGAAATTTCTTTTACAATTGAATCAAAGTCACCATAGATGCCTAGTTTGTAAAAAACAGTATCTATTTCAAATCTGTTTATATCTATGTTCCTTAATCCAACGAGATTCTCAATGAGCTTTCGTGAGTTTTTATAATCTTGAAAAGATTTAATATTGGATACAGAAATATTAATTATTTCTTTTTTTGATGTAAAGATTTGGTTTTTTTCAAGAATTTTGTTTATTCTGAAATTAGTATGCTTTTTAAACTTATCAATAAAATTTTTTACAAAATCTTTGTCATCTATATTTATATTAATGTCGCCATCGATTGACCATTGATCAATACCTATTTTTGATATTTTGATTTTTATTAATTCATCAAAAATATATTTTTCGTAAATAATATCTTCAAGATCAATAAGCCTCTTATAGTTCAGTAACTGATTAACTTCAACTAAATCGAGCTCAGGGAGTTCAAGAAAAATTCCTCTTGAAGAGGACTCTTTTTTCAAATAGTTTTTTAATAAATCATCTAGTTCAGAATTATTTTGTGAATTTGTTAAATAATATGGTTCGCCAGTACCTGAATCAATTTCAATTAAAAACAGCATAACAGGCCTTGAATTGCTAATTACTGGAATAGAAAGCTCGTTAAAAACTTCAATCAGTAAATCTTTGTTAAAAATTACTTCTAAATAACTTTCGTTATTAATATTTTTAACAGAGTAGCTTTTAATAAAATTTTTACGCGCATTACCAGCATTTATGATTCTCCATATATTTGAAGGTGACTCACTACCACTTAATCTGTAAATCATAGTATTGAATGAATTATTTATTGATTTCTCAATTTGTGATGAACTATTAATTGGCTCGAAAACTGTAAAAAGTTTATCAAACTCCTTTCCAAAGCATATATTAGAAAAGATAATAAGGCATACTGAAGTATATTTTACAAATTTCATATTTTTTATTGTATGAAGGTATTCTAAATGACAAAAGAAATTATAGAAAATGATCCATACAAATTAGCTGGTGTTGATATCGATGCTGGTAACAATCTTATTGATAAAATTAAAAAAAGTGTCGCCGCATCTCATAATCAAAATGTTTTAAATAATATCGGAGGCTTTGCAGGTATGTATGAGCTTGATAAAGAAATTGATAATCCAGTTTTAGTTGCATGTACAGATGGAGTTGGAACCAAAGTTTCGCTTGCTCAAGAGTTCAATGACCTTTCTGGCATTGGTCAAGATCTTGTGGCAATGTGTGTAAATGATTTAATTGTATGTGGAGCAAAGCCCCTTTTTTTTCTAGATTATTATGCTTCATCTAAGCTCAATGTTAATGAGGCAACTACTGTTGTAAAAAGTATTGCAGATGCATGCATAAAATCTGATTGTGCTCTTTTAGGCGGTGAAACTGCTGAGATGCCTGGTCATTATATTGATAATAATTTTGATCTTGCAGGATTTTCGGTTGGATGTGTCAGCAAGGATAAGATAATTAAAAATGATAATGTCATGTGTGATAATGTATTGATAGGCATTGAGTCAAGCGGTCCACATTCAAATGGATTCTCTCTAATAAGAAAGATCATTAAAGAATCCAAGTTAACTGAAGATGAAAAAAATAAAATAGCTAAAAAATGTCTTCAGCCAACTTTACTTTATCCCAAGTTAATTATGGAATTAATTTCAAATTGTAAGATAAATGCACTATCGCATATAACTGGAGGTGGTCTTACAGAAAATCTACCAAGATCAATAACAAATGACCTTTGCTTAGAAATTGATACCAGTTCATGGGAAATGCCAGATATTTTTAAATGGTTAAAAGAAAATGGAAACATATCTGATAGTGATATGTATAGAATATTTAATTGTGGAATAGGCATGGTGCTTTTTGTTGATAAAGATGATGTATTAGATATCTCTAAAAGAATAAAAGAATTAGAAATGAATAGTTTTGTCATTGGAACAGTCAAAAATAAAAAGGAAAAATCTTCTGTAATATTTGTCTAAATAATAAAAATGAAAAAAATTGTAGTCTTGATATCAGGTAGTGGCTCTAATTTAGAAGCAATTATAGAATCATGCGATGCGAAAAAGATTAATGGAAAAATTATTCATGTAATATCTAACAATCCTGATGCTTACGGGCTTACTAGGGCATCAAATTACAATATTGCATCAAAAATTATTAATCATAAAAAGTTTTCATCTAGAATTGATTTTGAAAATTCGTTAGAAGATTTTTTAGATATGCTCAATCCAGATTTAATTGTTTTGGCAGGCTTCATGAGAGTACTTGGTCCTAAAATTACAACTAAATTTTCCAATAAAATGATTAATCTTCACCCTTCTCTTCTTCCCAAATATCCAGGATTAAATACTCATGAAAAAGTTCTTGAAAATAAAGATCCTCGTCATGGCATTTCGATACATTATGTTTCAGCTGAATTAGATGCTGGTCCATTAATTGCTCAGGGATTAATTGATATAAATAAAAATGAAACTTTGGAGAATATGATTAAACGTATTCATAAAATAGAACACTTGTTACTACCAGAAATTATAAATGAGATTTGCAATGAAAATATTTATCTAGATAATAACGAGGTCAAATATCGAAATATTAATTTACACAATCACAAGCTAATTAAAAAAAGTTATGAAATCTAATCTAATGCATTTTCTTTTGGCGATTTTTATATCAACGTATGCCATTTCGTCTGAAATACCTGCTTATTCGGCAAAATATAGCTTTAAATCAGAAGAAATATCAATTTCTGGAGTAAGAGAATTTTATAAAACTGAAAATGGTCATGAGATGAAATTTAAGGCGTCAAATCTATTTGCAAATTTATTTTTTTTATCAAAATTTGGCATTAAAAATAACGAAGTTATTTCAGATTCATACGAAATAAAAATCAGACCAAAATTTCTTGATAGAGATCAATACTTAAATTTTGATTACGAGACTATGGAGGTTCGCTCTGAAGGTATTAACAAGTGGGTTGCATCTTTGAAGGATAAATTAGTATATGATCCTTTAAATGTTCAAATCATGATAAGAACAAAGGTAAAACAGGGTCTAAAAAGTTTCAAAATTAATATTGTAGATATGGAAGAAGGAGGATCGAAATCTTACGAATTTAATGTTGTTGGACTTGAAGAATGTATGTTTAATGGACAAACATTACAATGCGTAATACTTGAAAGAACAAGATCAAATAGTGATAGAAAAGTAACCTATTATCTTGCTGAAGAGCTCGAACACATGTTCATTAAAATAATTGATGCGAGTCCTGAAACAACGAATACGTTAACGCTTTTAGAGGTTTTAAGTCTTGGGTAAAGTAACGCCAGTTTGTCCTTGATATTTTCCATCACGATCTTTATAACTTATCTCACACTCTTCATCTGATTCAAAAAACAGCATTTGAGCAACTCCCTCTCCGGCATAAATTTTTGCAGGGAGATTCGTTGTATTTGAGAACTCAAGAGTAACATGACCCTCCCATTCAGGTTCAAGCGGAGTTACGTTTACAATAATTCCGCATCTTGCATATGTTGATTTTCCTAAACATACAGTAAGAATATTCCTGGGAATTTTAAAATACTCAACGGTTCTAGCCAATGCAAAAGAATTTGGAGGAATAATACAAACATCTGAATTAATATCCACAAAACTTTTTTCATCAAATGACTTGGGATCGACTATCGCAGAATGAATATTTGTAAAAACTTTAAATTCATTGGAGCATCTGACGTCATATCCATAACTAGAAACTCCATAAGAAATTAGTTTATTACCATTATCATCAAGCCTTACTTGATTTTTCGAAAATGGATCAATCATATTATGCTCCTGTGACATTTTTTGAATCCATTTATCTGATTTAATCGACATCTATTTCTATCCTTCCTTCTATTGCCCTAGCAATTGTAGTTCCATCAACATACTCTAATTCTCCTCCAATTGGAATACCATAAGAAATTCTTGAAACCTTTGCACTTTTTATATGATCTTTTATAAATATTGCTGTTGCATCACCTTCTACGGTGCTACTAGTTGCAAGGATTACTTCTTTTACTTCATCATTATTAGTAATGTTTAATAGGTCATCAATACCCAAATCTTCTGGTCCAATTCCATCAATTGGCGACAGCCTTCCTAATAAAACAAAATATCTGCCTCTATAGCCACCAGTTGACTCAATGGCTAATACATCAGATGGACTCTCAACAACACAAATACTGTTTGTATCTCTTGTTGAATCAGAGCAAACTCCACATAAATTATTTGATGTAAGCATTCTGCAATTTGAGCATCTTTGAATACTTTCGATGGCATTAGATAGAGTGTTTGCTAATATGCTAGCACCATCTTTATTCCTATCAAGTAAATACAATGCCATTCTTTGAGCAGATTTTTTCCCAACACCAGGTAGGATAGTTAATGCATTTATAAGTTCATTTAATAGATCTTGGTTCATTGTTTACTTTGAGGGTTTAATGGTTTCTGGCTTTATCTTTCCATTAAATTTTTTAACAAAATCTTGTATTTCTTTATCATTACTTATTTGATCTTTTGCCAAGTTTTCTTCTTTTTCTATTTTACTTTCATTTAATTGGATTGGAGAATTAATTACATCCCCTTTTTCAATTTTAATATTAATTTTGTTTGAAAATATACTCTCAACGGCAGTTTTAAATTCCGACATAATATTCTCGGGCACTTTTCCTGAATTTAAATCTGCTTTTAAAATCATACCTTCATTATTGTGTGAAAATAACGACATATTTCCAAAATAATTTCTTGCAAAAGGACTTAATTTTAAAGAATTAAATAATTTCACCCAGTCTTCGTTATTGTTAAGGAACTTTTTTTTGCTTGATTCTTCAGACGAAGGGCTGTTAACTTTTTTTATTTTTTCATCAACTTTTTTGAGATTTTTTTTTTCTGAATTACTTGGAGTTGAGTCTTGGTTATTTTCTGAAAGTTTCTGAAGGGGATTAAAAGTAAGCATTCTTAATAAACAAATTTCAAGACATTCTTTTGGGCTTGGATGTACAGAAAATCTAGTAAAAGAATTCATACCGATTTCGTATAAAAGTTGACAAAACTCTTTATCAATTTTATTGGATACTTTTTTTATATTTTCACTTTCTGAATTATTAAGAACCTGTTCAAGTGAAACTTGATGAAGAATACTTATCAAATCTCGAAGAATAACATCATATTCTGGTAACAACTGTTCAATTTCAGCAAGCTTATCAAAAACTTTCTTACCATCTCCATCGACTATGCCCTCTAAAAGCTCAAATAAAAGTGAATCATCGATTGTACCCAATAATTTCTTTACTTCATTACTATTAAGCTCGCCATTACCATGAGCTATAGCTTGATCCAGAATCGTCAAAGCATCTCTAACGGATCCGTTTGCAGATTTTGATATTAGTTGAGTACTTTCGTCATCATGTTTGATTTTTTCTTTCTTTAATATCTGATTTAGGTGGTTGTTTAACATTTCTTCATTGACTGTTTTAAGATTTAGCTGCAAACACCTTGATTGAACTGTCTTTGGGATTTTTTCTGGGTTGGTAGTTGCAAAAATAAATACAATATGGGACGGTGGTTCTTCTAAGGTCTTCAGAAGAGCATTGAAACTTGCGGTAGAAAGCATGTGAACTTCGTCAATGAGAAAAATCTTATATCTTCCTTTAGCAGGTTTGTATTCAACTGTTTCTATTAAGTCCCTTATTTTTTCAACTTGAGTATTAGATGCAGCATCAATTTCTAAAAAGTCAACACTTCTTCCAGCAGTAATTTCAATAGTATTAGAACATTTATTGCATGGTACTGATGTTGGCTTGGAGTTACTCTCGCAGTTTAAACATTTTGCTAAAATTCTTGCAATAGTAGTCTTACCAACTCCCCTTGTTCCTGAAAATATAAATGCTTGATGAATTTTTTCCGACTCAATGCTATTTACTAAAGCCTTAACAACATGCTCTTGGCCGATAACTTCTTCAAAGCAAGATGGTCTATATTTTCTAGCTAAAACCTCATAAGACATAGCATTGAATCATAACATGTCATTAGTAAAAACTGATTCGATTTCTTTAAATCTAAAACCTCTATTTTGTAGAAAACTTTTTTGTTTTAATTTTTCATTGGTATCAAGACTAGGCCCATCTTTGAATTTTTTTGAAAAAGCTAATTTAGCAGCCGATTCCCAATCACCCTCTTCAATAATTACATTACGTGATACTGATTCATCAATACCTTTTGATGTCAATTCAAAAGCAATCTTTTTAGGCCCGAATCCTTTTCTTTTTCTAGCAGATACATAAGCTTCAGCAAATCTTGTATTATTTACTAAGTTATTATCACTAAGTTTTTCAATAACAGATTCTATTATTTCTTTTTGTTCAAAACGTGCAGATAGCTTTTCTTTAATTTCTTTAATTGAGTGTTCTCTTCTCGATAATAAATCTAGAGATTTGTTATATATTATATTGAATAGATCATCTGACATTATTCAAAAGGAATAACTCTTGATTTTCCATTTCTTTTTATGATTCTTACCTTTTGACCAGTATTATATGAAAAATTACCAACCTCTTGGATAATAGAAATAAAGCTACCAGACTCGGTCTCTATTAATAATTCAACCCCATCTTTCTTTGTAACTGCTGAACCAATCTCAGATCCAATAGCTGAACCTACCAAACCTCCTAAAACTGTAGCAATATCAGATTCTGGTTCTGAATCTGTTGTATTTTTGCCAACAGCTGCCCCAATAGCTGCTCCAGCTGCAGCACCAACTTCTCTATCACCTTCAATTGTTACAATTGAAACATCCATAATTGTTCCAAAAATCACATATTGTTGTTTCTGAGCGTCCGATCTAGAAACAACATCAGGTTGTAATGAATTATTTACACATGAAGATGTAATGAAAATAATCGCAATTAATAACAAGTTTTTCATGATTCTTCAGCTTTAGATAATTTATAGTGTTTTAGAAGGTCATCTTTAATAACGTAGTATTTTCTGTTTTTTTCAAAGCCGTCTAAAAGCTTAACTTCATAAATTTTTTCAAAGTGTTTAGATTTTAAAATTTCTACCCTATCACCAGTGTTTAGTCTGACTAAGTTTTTTGAATCTATAATTGAAAACCTATCCCAATCTGAAAATAATCTTGCCTGATGGATGTTATAAGCATCATTAGAAAAAAAATATAAAACCTTGCTATTTGAAGGAGTCAGTTTATTGCTTCTTGATTCAAGATACCACGTTTGACCCTCTTCGATTAAGGGTTGTGCATCTTTAGCATCAAAAATAGAAGCAAAAGAAAATATAAATGTAAGCAAAATAAATTTGGTTTTCATAATAATTTTGACAATTGAGTTTTAAAAAAGTTCTTATATAAGGATATTTTAAAATTACAAAAAAAGAAAGCTTGAAAAAGTTAATAATGGCCATAAGTATTCATTGATGAAGATGCCATAACGGATCTTCGCTTTAACAAGTGTATGCTTATTTTAGATGCACATTTATATAGTTGCTTTAAAGGAGGACTATTATGATACTTAACTTTACAGACCCATTTTTCACAACACGTGTACTAGGGTTCGAACCTTTGTTTGATAGATTGCAAAGACTCTCTGAGTCCAATGATAGATCGTCAAGCTATCCACCATACAACATTAGCAAAGACGGTAATTATTTTGCCATTGAGATTGCTGTAGCTGGATTGTCGAAAGATGATATCCAAATAGAGCTTGCAGAAGGAATTCTTTCTGTAAGCTACGACGGGCCAACTACTGAAGTTGTTAATGGTGAAAATAAGGTTGTATATCAAGGAATTGCTCAAAGAGCATTTAAACAGCAATTTACCCTTTCTGAGGATGTTGTTGTTCAAGGTGCTGAATTGATTAATGGTTTATTAACCATCAGTCTTGAGAAAATTATTCCTGATGAGAAGAAACCCAGGATGATTGAGATCAAATCACCAAAAAAAATCTCAGGTAAATAACTTATATAATGTGAAATGGGGTGCATAATGCACCCCAAATGTTAAATAGGATAAAATTACATTTAATGAAATTTCTTAAAATATCCTTTCTATTATTTTTTTGCTTTTCGATTAATGCAGTGACTGTTAATACCGGTCATGCAAATGTCTCCTTGGTAAAGTTTGAGAATTTACAAGAGGGACAAAGCCAAACTCTTATTGGCATTCGAATGGACATGCAAGAGAATTGGCATACCTACTGGAAAAATCCTGGCGATTCAGGAGGCCCGATAAAAGTTAAATGGTCTTATGATGATAATATTTCAATAAGCGAGTTATTTTGGCCAACTCCAACTTTAATCCCATATGAACCACTAATGACATATGGATATAAGAATTTTGTAATTTTCCCCTTTGAGATAAATAATTCCAACGATAAGGATTCATATATAGAAGCAAATATTGATTTTTTAATATGTGATGATATTTGCGTTCCAGAAAAGGCATTAATCAAAACAAATCTTAATGAAATTAAAAATGATGTTGCACTGTATGATTGGTTTTTAAAAGCTCCTTCTCAGACACTTCCTGTGAAGGCATCAATTGATAGCGAGTTCATAAATATAAGGTTTTCTTGGCCTTTTGATGTTAGTTCTGCAATATTTTTTATAGATAATCAAGATATTGTTGAACATGCTTCAGATCAAAATCTGATCAAAGAAGAAAATAATTATCTTGTTAAGGTTAAAAAATTAGATGATGTTAAATCTTTTGAATATTTATCTGGAGTATTAAATATTAACGACAGTGAAAGTTTTATAATTGACGCTGAAATTGAAAATGCTACAAAAAACTCACTTAATATTTCTTTTTTACAAGCTTTAATTTTTGCCTTTGTAGGAGGCTTAATTCTAAATTTAATGCCATGCGTTTTTCCAATAATCTCATTAAAAGTTCTGAGTTTTGTCTCAATGAGTAATCAATCTTCATCAAAAATTAGAGCTCATGCTTTATTGTTTTGCGCTGGAGTAATGATTTCATTTTTGCTTATTGGATTTGCCATGATTTTGCTAAAACAAACTGGCCTATATCTGGGCTGGGGCTTTCAATTACAGTCGCCACCTCTTGTTGGATTACTCAGTTTATTAATGTTTGTAATTGGTTTAGTACTGCTAAGCGATATAAATATAGGCTCATCATTAACTAGACTTGGTAGTAAAGGAAACAGCGGTAGTTTGCTTGGTTCCTTTTCTACAGGTATTTTAGCTGTAATTGTTGCCTCACCATGCACAGCACCATTTATGGGGGCAGCACTTGGTTATGCATTAATTCAACCCTCTGTTATGACATTACCAGTCTTTTCTGCACTAGGTCTTGGTTTTGCATTTCCTTATTTTGTATTATCCGCCTCACCAAGTTTAATAAACTACCTGCCTAAACCTGGTAATTGGATGGTTGCTTTGAAAGAATTTTTTGCGTTTCCTATGTTTGCAACATCAATATGGTTAATATGGGTGTTTAGCATTCAAACATCTTCCAACGAGGTGATATTTCTACTAATGACGATTTTAATGATCTCGTTGTTAATATGGATTGCTACAAAACTAAGTAAATCAAGCTATAGATTTGCTATTTTTGTTATTGCAGCTTTTGTAATTTTCTTTCAATTCAGGGATATTCCTTCAAACGAAATACAATCTACAAATGCCGTAAAACTTGAAAGTTATGACTATGTTCAATGGAATAAAAATATAGAAAATGAATATAAAAACAAAAATCAAGCTTATTTAATTAATTTTACTGCTGCATGGTGCATAACATGCCAAACAAATGACAAAATTGCCTTATCAAGAGCAAGTGTTAAAGAATACATTCATAAAAATAACATTCAATACATTGTTGCCGATTGGACTAACAAAAATGACGAAATTCTAAAAACTCTTGAATCATATAATAGAAATGGAGTTCCATTGTATATTTTTTGGAAGCCTGGAATGAGCGAGTCTAAAATTTTACCTGCAATCTTAACAGAACAGATTTTACTAGAAAGTTTCAACAACTCTTAAATAATAATATAATTCAAACTTACAAATTTAATAGGCAATAATATGTTTGGTACACCTTTTCAAATATTTGGCACAGTTCACCTTATAACAATATTTTCAGTGATTATAGTTTCAGTATTTTTACCAAAGTTTTATAAAAATAAATCTGAGAGTGATAAATCACTTATGAGCAAAGTAATCGCAGGAATAATTGCTGCACATGTCATTATTTCACCATATAAGGATCTTTATCTGTTAGCTAATCCATATGATTGGAGAGAAACAATTCCGCTACATATGTGTGATCTTTCTGAAATATTTCTAATTTGGTTTTTATTGGGTGGGCCAAGAATTCTATATCTTTGTGCATTTTTCTGGGGTTTAGGTGGAGCATCTATGGCAATTCTTACACCAGATATAAGTCATCATGATTTAGATTACATATTTTTTATGATTGGTCATGGAATGATAATTGTTGGAATAATGTATGCAACTGTTGCTCTTGGTAATAGGCCTTATGCAAAAGATATATTAAAAGTGTCAGCAATTACTGCTTTTATATTATTGCCAATCGTCTATGTTATTAATTTGATCTTAGGTGATCCTGCAAATTTTTGGTATTTGATGGCTAAACCAGATGGTGCTTCTCTAATGGATGTATTTCCAGAACCGCCGTTGCATTTGTTAGTTACAACGCCACTTGCAATTGCGGTTTTTTACCTAATATATTTACCTTATTTTATAAAAGATAAAGCTGCAAGATAACTCATAATTTTGCTTAAATTTATAAAATAAACATAAAATAACAACATGATTATGGAAAATTTTATAAACCTTATCTCTGAAGTCTGGAATACAGGATTCTTAGGTATTGATCTGGGCTCAATAATTTCTTCTTTATTGGTTATCTTAACAGCATTTCTTTTTAGAGGTTTTATTATTTCAATAATTCTTAATTCTCTTGAAGGTCTAGCCAGTAAAACAAAATCAAAGATAGACGACGAAATTCTTAATGCCTTAAGAAGGCCAATTGGATTAGTGCCTGTCACAATTGCTTTGTATATTTGCACTTTAATATTACCACTATCAGGTTTAATTGGTGACATAGCAACAAATGTAGTAAAAGCCTTTGTTATTTTTACTATTTTCAGTGCCCTAGCAAATAGTGTAAAACCAATTTTCGCTGCCCTCTCTACAAGTTCATGGCTTACAGCATCAATGCAAATGTGGCTTGAAAGAGCTTCAAAATTTATTGTCTGGGTAATTGGAGCAGCAATAATATTAGACATATTTGGTATTCAAATTGGTCCGCTCGTTGCCGGTTTGGGTTTATTTTCTGTGGCAGTTGCATTAGGCGCACAAGATTTCTTTAAAAATCTAATCTCAGGAATATTAATAATTGGTGAGCACAGATTTCAGCCAGGTGACAGAATCGAGGTAAGTGGGCAGCTCCATGGAATTGTAGAAAGCATTGGTTTTAGATCAACTGTAATTAGAACTTTTGATACTGCGCCAATGATTATACCTAATAAAGATTTATCTGACGTTAAAGTAATTAATCATGGTGAAATGATTAATAGAAGAATAAATTGGAAAATTAATCTTATTTACTCAACAAGTGTTGAACAACTTGAGTCGATAAGAAATGAAATAAAAGATTACATCATTAAAAGCAATGACTTTACTACAGAGGGTGATTTAGATCCTGTTGTAAGAACTATTGAATTGGGTGGCAGTTCTATTGATTTAATGATTGTTGCTTACGCTGATCCAATGGGATTTGCTGCGTTTAACGAAGTTAAAGAAAACCTGATCTTCAATATAATGAAAATTGTAAAGAGCAACAAATCTGAATTTGCTTACCCTTCAACTTCTCTATATGTTGAATCTATGCCAAAATAAAATTGATGAATTATGAACGATCAAATCATATTATCCTCAACTTTGATTGCTCTTCTCTGTTTATTTATTTGGGGAAAAATTAGATATGATGCGCTGGCTGTTGGCGCATTATTTGTTTTAGTAGTCCTTGAAATAATACCTGCTAATGAGGCTTTTGCTGGATTTGCTCATCCTGCTGTTATTACCGTCGCACTTGTTCTTATAATTAGTCAAGGTTTAAGCAATTCAGGTATAGCAGGTCTTGTAGGTAAGCTTATAGGAGGTAGAGAATTTACTGAGATCCAATTTATGATTTCTCTCCTTTTAATTGCAGCTGTTTTGTCATCATTTATAAATAATATAGGTGCTTTAGCAATTCTCTTACCTATAACACTTAATATTTGTCAAAAGATGGAGTGGCACCCATCAAAATATCTTATGCCCTTAGCTTTTGCTTGTATTTTAGGGGGCATGAATACTGCTATAGGAACTCCGCCAAATATAATAATATCTGAATACAAGGCATCTATAACAAACTCTGGATTTAATTTCTTTGATTTTTCATACGTTGGTCTAGTAGTAACAATAATTAGCATTTTTTTCATTGCTTTTATTGGAAATAAGTTAATTTTTTTAAGAAAAGAGATGCCTTCAACTGCGCATTTAATTGATCTTAAGGGTTATTTATTTGAAGTACTAGTGAATGAAAAAAGCTCTTCAATTGGCATGACTTTATATGCATTTAAAACACAAGCTGGGGAGGATACAGAGATCCTTGGAATAGTGTCTGAAAATGGTTCAATCAAGAAAGTTCAAAATAATATGAGAATTAAGGAAGGACAAATATTAGTCATCAAGACGCCTCCCGATGATCTTGCAAATATTTTAGATATTTTTGATTTTTCCATTCCAAAAGAACTTCATTCATTTGACGAAGACGATCTTGAAGAAATTGAAGTCATGATCGCTCCTGGTTCTAGACTAATTGGAAGAAAGTATGATTTTTTTCAAAAGCTTGCTTTTGAAGAATTAAATCTTCTTGGACTATGGAGAAAAGGTTCAAAATACAGAACCAGACTTACAAGGGAACAATTTAGGGCTGGTGATGTATTACTATTAGGTGTTAGAGACCTTGCTGAAGAAGATGTTTCTAACAAAATTAAACATTTAGGTCTAATGCCTTTAAGACAAAGAGAACTTCAAACAATACCAAGCAGAAGTAGGCTAATTAAAGGATTATTATTCTTTTTATTATCAATTTTTCTAGTTTCATTTAATTATTTAAGTGCAGCAACAGCATTTTTATTATGTGTTTTAGCTTTTGCAAGAATTAGAATTATTGATAGTGATTTTTACAGAAAAATTGATTGGCCGATAATAGTAATGTTAGCGGCAATGATACCAATAGGAACTGCTCTTCAGACAACAGGTGTAAGTAGTTTAATTGCAACTTCAATATCAACATACGCATCAAACCTAAGTTTATTTTGGATACTCCTAATTATCTTAATTGTTACCATGATAACAACAGATATTATTAATAATGCGGCAACAGCTGTAATTATGGCTCCAATATCAACTGGAATAGCTCTAGAGTTGGGATTTGCCATTGAGCCATTTTTAATGGTTGTTGCAGTTGGAGCAAGTTGTGCATTTTTAACTCCTATAGGACATCAATGTAATACTGTTGTGATGGGTCCAGGTAACTATAAATTTACTGATTATTGGCGAATGGGCTTACCAATGGATATTTTAATAATATTGGCCTCTGTACCAATGATATTGTTTGTATGGACATAACAAATGGATGACAGATACAAAAGATTAAATAGAATAACCGGAGAGCCGTTCTGTGCAGGCTATCAAGATGAGGATGGTAGAATATTTCTAAGATATCTAAGCAAACAAGGTAATGATGGATATTATCTTGAAGAATGGAAAAAAGACATTAAAAGCTTTATAGAAAAAGCTGAAGAATTAAATATTAATTACGACTTAAATCAGCGATTGAATCAATAATTTCAGGATATTTCACGTAAAATTCGTAAGATTCTCCCTCCTCATCTGTAAAAGGAGTAATAACATCTGATCCAGACTCTACAGTTCCTGAGGCTATCAACATCCTGCCAATAGCTATAGCATTATCTATGCCTGCCCATCTAAGATATTTCATTATGCCCCACTTTTGAGTGGAACCATTTTCCTGTTCAGAATATTTAGAAATTCTTGTTACAACAACATCATTTTCTCTGTCTACAAAAGTATACTGTCCGAACTTTCCACTGGTATTAAATATTTTTGATTCTTCATCATACTTTGATACCCACCAGTGCAAAGAATAATACCTTTTATAATCTGTAAATCTACTTGGTGTTTCCCATACCACCTGAAAAGATTCGTCTACAAATTCCTTAGATATGATTTGTTCATCATTCCATTTGCCATCTCGAGCAAATAATAAGCCTAACTTCGAGTAATCTCTTGCTGACATATCTACACAACAATATGTCATGACATTTCCCTTTTCATCTTTCCATAACTTATAGCTATCAATATCTAGAGGTTTTAAGATTCTCTCTTCAAAGAGCAAATCAGCTTTTTTGCCAGTTGCTTGAAACAAAATATCACCTAAAAGCATCGAATTAACATTGTTATATTCAAATTTTTCACCAGCATTTTTTTCAACACCAACTTTTTTTGCATATTGAAGATGATCCACTTGAAAAAACATTTTTTCATGCTCATGAGTTGGAAAATCAAGACCACTAGACATATCTAGAAGATCTCTTATAGTGATATCCGATCTCTCGTCATCAAAATATTCGAGATATTCTGAAACTTTGTCATCAAGACTGTTAATCTCACCACGATCAAGCGAAATTCCAATTAATGCAGCATAATAGCTCTTAGCCATTGACCAAGATGTGCCATGAGAATCTTGATCATATCCATTAGCATATTTTTCTGAAATTATTTTGCCATTTTTAATAACAACGACAGCTTGAGTTGCGTCATCTGAAAATGATAAATCCATTAATTTATCAATTTTATTAGGATTTATGCCCTCTGCGTCAGGTGTTGAAATAATCCAATTTTCTTTATTTGGAAAATAGCCCGCTACTAAATTTGATGCAAAAGGAAATAAAAATATCAATAGTAAAAAAGCTCTAATATACATAACTAAATCCATAAAAATTTTAAAAATATCTGACTAATATAATCATTTTTAAGTCTAAAGCAAATAATTATAAATATAAATTATATTGATATTTAATTATAAATAATTATAATAATGCAATGAACATTATTACAAAAAAATTAATCTTTTCCTTTTTAATTTCTTTTGCATGTTTTGATCTATATTCTGAATTCCATACTATTAAGATGCTAAATCAAGGCGCTACGGGTATTATGGTTTTTGAGCCTGCATTTTTAAAAGTAAATATTGGTGATACTGTCACATTTGAGTCCACTGATGCTGCTCATAATTCTGCATCTATACCTGGCATGATTCCATCAGGTGCAACACCTTGGAATGGTCAATTAAGCCGAGATATTTCAGTAACTTTTGAAGTTCCTGGTGTTTATGGATATCAATGTACTCCTCATGCAATGATGGCTATGGTTGGTGTGATACAAGTAGGTGATGACAATTCAAACATTGAAACTGCTAAAAGTGTTGCATTACAATTTAAGTCTTCATTTGTGATGAATCAAACAAGACTTGATGAATATCTTTCTAAAATTTATTAATATTATTTAATAAATTTTTTGTGTAAAATTACTCCTCTTTATGGGCGAGTAACTCAGTTGGTTAGAGTGTCTGCTCGACACGCAGGAAGTCGGGAGTTCGAATCTCTCCTCGCCCACCATCAAAATTAATTTTTTAAAGTTTGGATATGAGCTTTTGTCGCTATAAGAATTTTTTGATCTTCTTCAGATTCTTTTTCGTCAAGAAGCTTATCAATTTCATTTAGTGCTTTGTCAATAGATCCCCATTTTCCATCTGTATAAATTCTTTCATAAATTAAATCATCAAATCTTGTTTTGATATCATCAGGAATATCTGTGTGATACTTATTGCATATAATTCTCTCAGCCAATAGACGAAATCTTTCATCTTCAAAATTTCTTGAAATTTTAATAAGCTGCTCAAGATTATCAGTAAGGTGAAATTCCTTCATAAGATCTTGATCTCTATAGGAAGGAAAACCACCAGAATATATGGTTCCTTCAACATAATTTGGTTCAGGGAAATTCATAATTCTGTCTTCCATGGCTTGTGATACTTTCGTAAAAAAATCTTTGTTGGACTTTACTACATCAGCCCTTCTTTGAAGCTCATCATGGCTAATATCGAAGTGATTATTTTTTGTCAGATATTTGCTTGGACATATTGGTATTGTTTTATTTATTTTGTATTTTTTCAATGGTAAGTCTCTTCCCCCAGATTGAATCATTTTATTAATTTCAGCGAAATCTAAATCAATTATTTCTTCAGGATCAAAACTCAAATCGAAGAAACATATATCATTAGGTCTGGAATTATCTGCACCACAGATTACAACAGGATACTTAAACGGGTGACGCCTGTAGATTTCTCCAAGAGCAAGAAATTCATCAGAGTATAAAAGGTTTTTAATACCCTCCTTTGTTGATATATCCATAAATGAATCAAAAACTTCAGGTATTTTATCTTTAATAACATTGCATAACCCGATCATAAATTTGCAGTCTGAAATTGCATCATGAGCATCACTGACATCAATACCATGTTCATTTGCTAAATGCTCTAACTTAATACTAAAAGCAGGCCCTTCTTCAAATAAAGGAATTGATATTTCATCTGAAAAAAATGAGGCTATATTATGAATCATTAACATTAAATCTAATCTTCCATTTTGATTTGTGTTTGTAATATATGGCTCTAAAAGATTGCACCAAAACTGTCTTCTGATGAGTTCTTCATCGAAAGCATGTCCGTTGTATGTAACAAATATTGATGGCAAATCTAGACACCATTCTTTCCATTGATGTTGAATGTCTTTCATCATTTGATAATGTGAGATATTAGATGAAAAGGAATTAATCTTCTTGTTAGTAAGCATTGCTTTTGGTTGAGGGATAATCCACGGTAATGGTTTGCTGCCAATATTCTGATCGTCTATAACTTTAAGTGTATTATCTGTAAAAATCGAACCACATTGGATTATCTGACTAAAATCTTTATGAATTCCAGTTGTTTCAGTATCGTAAAATATTAAATTGTAGGACAATTCTTTAACTCATATATTTACCAAGCTCATATCTTGCAACAGCTCTTCTATGAACTTCATCGGGACCGTCAGCTAGTCTAAGTGTTCTCATATGTGCATACATTGATGCAAGTGGAGTTAACTGAGATACGCCCTCTCCTCCATGAATTTGAATCGCTCTATCAATAATTTTAAGCGCTACATTGGGAGCATAAACTTTGATTTGTGCAATTTCACTTGCTGCAATTTTATTTCCAACTGTATCCATTTTAACTGCGGCATCCAATGTTAAGAATCTTGCAGCATTAAGTTCAATTCTTGACTCAGCTATATAATCAAAATTTGCCCCGAGTTGTGCTAAGTTTTTACCAAATGCTACTTTGTTTGGATCCATACCTCTTTTACACATTAACTCTAAAGCAACCTCTCCAGCACCAATAGCTCTCATACAATGGTGAATACGTCCTGGTCCTAGACGTCCTTGTGCTATCTCAAATCCTCTTCCTTCACCAAGTAAAAGATTTTCCTTTGGCACTCTCACATTGGTAAATTTCATATGTGCATGCCCATGAGGCGCATCATCATATCCAAATACATGCATCATGTTAATAATCTCTACACCCTCAGTTTCTATTGGTACAAGTATCATTGAATGTCTTTGATGTTTTGGATTATCAGGATTAGTTACACACATAAATATGAGAATTTTACATCTTGGATCACCAGCTCCTGATGTCCACCATTTTTCACCATTTATTACATATTCATCTCCGTCCAAAACTGCCGTTGCTTGCATATTTGTAGCATCAGATGATGCAGTTCCAGGTTCTGTCATGCTAAAGGCAGATCTAATTTCACCATCAAGTAATGGTTTAAGCCACTCTTCTTGATGTTGCTCGTTTCCATATCTTGCAATAACTTCCATGTTTCCTGTATCTGGTGCACTACAATTCATTGCTTCAGATGCAATGTGGGATTTTCCCATTTCCTCCGCAAGATGAGCATATTCATAATTTGATAGGCCTGCTCCAAATTCACTTTCTGGCAAAAAAAGATTCCAAAGACCTTTTGATCTTGCTTTTTCCTTTAATTCATCTATGACTGATGGATAGCTGCTCCATCTATTTTTACCAACATTAATTTGCTCATGAAATATGTGTTCTTTTGGTCTAACTTCAGAGTCAATAAAATCTTTTACTTTTTCAACCAATTCAACAGCTTCAGGTCTCAATTCAGGCATCATGAGGTTAAATCTCCCTTTATATCAAAAATTTTGTTACTATTATAAATACTATGAATAGTACTAAAGTAATTCATACTTATAATAGCTTTATGTTACTTACAAATCTATATGAACTAAATATTTATTTAAGGCAATAAAATGAAAATAAGTTCTTTTGATTTAAATCTTTTTGTAATTCTAAATGCTATTTATACTGAAGGCAGTCTTACGAAAGCTGCTGAAGTTGTTGGTATTACACAACCTGCTGTTAGTAATGCTCTCTCAAGATTGAGAGAAAAGTTTAATGATGATCTGTTTGTAAGAACTGGTTCTGGTATGGTGCCTACTCAAAAAACTGAAAACATGATTCAGGATGTACAAAGTGCACTGACTTTGATTCAACAAAGTGTTAATGAACCTGATACTTTTGATGCAAATTCAACTAAAAGAAATTTTAAATTATCGCTTGGAGACGTTTCTGAAGGAAGAGTTCTCCCATTTATTATGCGGGAAATCTACCAAGAAGCTCCAAATATTTCTGTTGGAAGTTATGCATACCCAAGAAGTGATCAAGTTCATGCTCTATCGACTAATAACCTAGATTTTGTAGTTGACCCAATTATCCCACGATCTGATGAAATTAATTCTGAAAAAGTTTTTGAGGATGATTTTGTTGTTATGCACAGAGAAGGTCATGATTTATCTAAAATTAAAAGTCCCTCTGTTGACGACATTCTTGATCAAAAGCACTTGCATGTTTCTGGAAGAAAAAGAGGCTTGCATTTAATCGATGTTGAACTTGATAAGATTGGTTATAGAAGAAAGGTGGCTTTAAGATGTCAGCATTTTTTAATTGCTCCAACTATTATTCAATCAACAGATTTAGTCTTGATGGGAACACGTAGTTTTGCAAAAAGAAATAATCTCCCATTCTTTGAGATTCCGATTGAAATACCATCAATGGAGTATTTCTTAATTTGGCATAAAAGTGACGAAGGTGACGGTGGTCATAACTGGATGAAAGATCTAATAATCAGAGCTTTTAAAGACGCACAAAGATAAATTAAGAAATCTAGCCTAAATCATGACTAGCAGTTTTAACTATTCCGCCATCAGATGTTATGGTCTCACCAACAGTATAAGCTCCAGCTCGAGAACATAAGAAAATTGCCAATCCTGCCATGTCTTCAGGAGTTCCAACTCTTTTTCTTGGATTTCTTTTTGCTATTTCAGAATAATCATAGCCTACAGCAGGACCAAGCATATCACTTGGATAAGGTCCAGGAGCAATAGCGTTAACCAAAATATTTTCACGAACTAATTTTGCAGCCAAAACTCTTGTCAAATGGTGAACAGCAGCCTTTGATGCTCCATAAGGATATGTTTCCATTGATGGAACATTTAATCCATCGATAGAGCCTATATTGATTACTCTAGATGGATCATCATCATTAGCATTTTTAGATAATAAATTCTTAAATTTCTGTGTTAAGAAAAAAATAGACTTCACATTTAAATCCATTACCTTATCCCAACCTTTTTCAGAGAAATTTTCTAAAGGCTCGCCCCATGCTGCTCCTGCATTATTAATTAAAAAATCAATAGCGTCTTCCTTTTCGGTCATCTGATTAACAAACTCATTGATTCCATCCATTGAACTTAAGTCACATGGTACTGGGATGCATTCTTGGTCATATTTTTCAGATAATTCTTTAGCCTTTTCAGCCAAGGCTGGAGCTTTTCTTGCTGAAATATAAACTTTTACTCCATTTGCCAAAAAGCCTGCAGTTATCATTTCTCCAATTCCTCTTGAACCGCCTGTTACAACAGCAACTTTTCCAGATATGTTAAATAAACTTTTTATTTCCATTTGTATCACCTTAAATTTGAAACCAAATTATATTGTATTTTTGAAAACGAAACATAATCTCTATTAATAACTAAGGTAAAATAAATTATGGATTTCTTAATCAACTTCCTTGGCTTAGTTGCTTCTTTAGCCATATTAATTTGGGGTGCAGACAAATTTGTAGATAACTCATCTTTAATTGCAAAGAAGATTGGAGTAAGCGAATTAACAATAGGATTAACCATAGTTGCATTGGGTACTTCCGCTCCTGAAATCTTCGTAGGAATTTCTTCTGTCTTAAATAATAGTGAAAGCATTGCAATGGGTGCAGTTGTTGGATCAAACATATCTAACATTGCCTTAATATTTGGAGTTTCATGTATAGGTATTTCTTTTTTACCAAAAAAAACACCAATGATTCAGCTAATGCCTTTTTTAGTTTCAGCATTAATTCTCGGATATGTATTAATTGATTTAAACGTCTCAAAGTTTGATGGAATCCTTCTTTTATTAAGCTTTTTTTATTTTTTGTATGTAATAAATGCAAATAAAAATTCGCAAACATTAATTGATGAGCAACAAGATAAAAATAATTTAATTACTTTTATTTTTTTGATCATAGGATTAATTTCATTAATCTTTGGCTCAAGATATGCAGTCATTTATGCAGAAAAAATTGCTATTTTACTAAATATTTCAGAATTGATTATTGGATTAACTATTATTGCTATTGGAACAAGCCTCCCAGAGTTAGCAGCTACAATAAGCGCTGTTTTAAAAAAGAAAACTGATTTGGTAGTTGGAAATGTTATCGGATCAAATGTCTTAAACATCACATTGGTTGTTCCAATTATTGGTTTTTTTTCAAACGTAAAGCTAGATCAAGTTCTACTAAGTAGGGACTATACATTAATGATCTCAGCAACAATTATCTTTATGTTAGTAGTGCTATTCTATTCAAACAAAGTATTTTCAATAAAATCGATTCGTTTTATTGGTATATTATTTGTTAGTTGTTATATTTTATATTTATTGAGTTTGAGTAATTTAATTTAATTTCTTTTGAAGATATATTAGGGTTATTCCAACAAAAAAAGCTATGACTTCAAAAACAAAGTAAGGATTATAGAAGCCGGGAGTTGTTGGAAGCATAGAGAAAATTACTCTACCAAATGCAATAGAGCCAACTAGAAATGTTATAAATTTAATTGAAAAAATGCCTATATTTCTTTTAAAAATGCCCACTAGGCACATAATTCCTAAGCATAAATTTAATCCACCATATAGTCCAGCTATCTCAGAATATCCTAATGGAGATGTTATTGAGAGACCTACAGCATTTAAAAAACTTGGATAGCCGAGCTCAAGAGCTCCAAGCAAAGGATCTAATATTGCCCAAACTCCAATCAGGGCATATATAAACGCCATAAATAATAAGTAGAATCTAATGATCCAGATCAACTTTTTTTCTCCGTCTTTTTAAAATAAAATTATTGCTATGTTAAAGAGTGTAATCAAATATATAAATATTTCATACTTTTTTTTAATTTGTATTAATATCAATGGAAATATGATGCTTGATGAAAATGACAAATTAACTATGCCACTTCCCATGCCCTACAATGGAAAAATTTATAGTGTTGAATTTCTGGATAACTTTATTGATAAATCAATTAAAGATGATAAACAACCAATACTTATTTTTGGAGCAAATTGGTGTCCAGACTGCAGAATATTCTCTGGAACAATGGATATTCCAAAAATTGAAAAACATATAAATGAAAAATTTAATGTTCTTTATATAGATGTTCTTAGATATGAAATAAATATGGATTTAATGGAGGAATTCGGAATTGCTTCTGCTGAGGGGATTCCTAGAGTTTTAGTCTTTGATAAAAACAAAAATGTAATAAACAATTCAAATACTGCTGAATGGAGAACTGCTCGAGATAGATCAAGCCAGGAAATATTTGATTTTTTCCAAAATATGGTTACTAATTAATCGAATTGTTTTTCAACACTTGCAAAAAGCAAATAAAAGATCCCTCCGAATAAAAGTACAAATGTGCAAAGATAAAATATAGAACTCCAAGAGTTAGTTATTTCAAGAATAAATCCTGCAGCTATAGGGCTTATAATTGCTGCAACCATTCCAATACTTCCTGCGATTCCCACTAATGAACCAGTATATTTTGGACCTAGATCAGCGTGATTAACTCCAAAACCACCTGCACATATTCCAGAACATATATTAATTAAGCTCAATAATATGACAACATTTATAAGAGAATCCTCCAATGATATTAGGTATAAAAATAACGCCGAACCAAAAAAACCTATTGAATTTACACTTCTTCTTATATTTAGTAAGCCGTATCCCCTCTTAATAAGGCCATCAGCTAAAAAGCCTCCTAATATTAAAGAAAAAATTGCAACAAGACTTGGAGTAAGTACTGAATAAATAAATACGTTTGATCCTAAGTCTATACCCATTCCACCTTGAGCAACAGGAGCATTTACATATTTTGGTAAGTAAGAAAGAAATGTATATAAGGACCAATTATTACAAAATGTTGCAACAGCTATTGCCATAAAAGGAGCATTTCTTATAAGTTTTAAAAATGGGATTGTTGGAGCAGTTTCTTTTGATGGTGCTTCAGTCTTTATGTAATGTAATTCCTCATCTGAAAGAAGCTTATTATCCTCAGGAAAAGATGTAACTATTCTATTCCAGAAGAAATACCAAAAAAATCCAAGTAATCCAAATAAATAGAATACCCACTCCCATGAGTAATTTGCAATTATCAATGCTGCTACAGCAAATCCAAATAGTGTCCCGGCAGCTATACCACTATTGGTAAAACCTACAGCTCTTGTTCTTTCCTGAAATGGAATCCATCTAGCATATATTGCATGCCAAGAAGGAAAAGTAACACCTTCTCCAAGCCCCATTAAAATTCTAATTAATATTAACCACCATAATCCCTGATATGCAAAAAAAGGTGTGATGATTGTAAATAATGACCAAATTAGTAGAGCATATCCAAGA
Organism: uncultured SAR86 cluster bacterium; assembly: GCA_902591925.1. Taxonomy (GTDB): domain Bacteria; phylum Pseudomonadota; class Gammaproteobacteria; order Magnimaribacterales; family D2472; genus SAR86A. Next base: position 92,611 of record CACJCN010000004.1, on the reverse strand, counting down.
ACCTTTTTACCACCATGTTTATCTGCTAGATATCCGCCTAGAATCATTGTGATCATGTATCCAAAATAAAATGACCCCAAAATAATACCAACCTGTGATTCAGACCATCCAAACTGCTCTTGCATAGGAATGATTGCAACAGAAATATTAACTCTATCTATATAACAAATAAAAACAGCTAAGAATGATAAAAAAACTACTTTAAACCGATAAGGTATTATCATTCTTTGGAGAATTTAATTGGCATTTCTTGGATAGCGTGAACAAAATTATTTGGAGCTACCTTCCATTCACCGTTCATTTCAAAATCTGGGAATCTTTGAAGGAATTGTGAATAAAATTCATTTAATTGCATCAAAGCAATTGGTTTTCCAAGACACGTATGCCTGCCTATGCCAAAAGCAAGATGTTTTTCTGCATTCTCTCTTTGAATGTTAAATTCATCTGGTTTATCAAAAATTTCTGGATCTCTATTTGCAGCGCCATACCACAATGCTATCTTTTCGTGAGGACCAATCTTTTGACCACCTATTTCTGTTTCAATGAGAGATGTTCTTCTCATATGAATTACTGGTGAAACACATCTTACAGTTTCATTTATAAAACCTGGAAGTAAGTCATGATTATTAATTAATAGTTCTTTTTGATGTTGATTATCATGAAGGAGTTTAATGCCACCGCTCATAGTATTTCTTGTAGTGTCGTTGCCTGCAAAAATTATTAACAACCACGATCCATCTAGAAACTCATCAGAAAGTTCTTGGCCTTTTATTTTTGCGTTAGCAATAGCACTCAAAAGATCATTTGAGGGATGTTTTCTTTTGTTTTTAAGAATAAATCTTCCGTAATCAAACATTTCATCTATCATGACATTAAACATATCTATCATCGCTGGATCGGGGGTAGAATCTGTTTTGCCCTCATTTTGTTCTTTTATCATTTCATAAGTGAAGTACTGCGCTAATTCAAGAAATTCCATCCATGAGACTAATTTTTGTCTGTCTTCATCTGGAATTCCAAGTATTTCTGAGAGAGTGTATATAGGTAATTGTTGAGAAACTTCTTTAACAAGATTGCACTCGCCCATAGGAGCAATTTGATCCAGCAACCCAGTAACTTTCAAAGAAACTTTTTGTTTTAATTCATCTACGTACCCAGGTTTAAAAAATGGCATGTGTTCTTTTCTGAGATTAAGATGCATTTCTCCATCCAGATTTAACATATGGTCTATAGTTGATTTAAATAATTTAGGATGCCTATTTTCTTCAGAGCCAAGAGTAAGCATATTTCCAGAGGCGTATTGTGACGAAAATATATCAGGATTCATTGAGACATATTTAATATCCTCATATTTTGTTAAAACCCAATATCCAGGCTCAGGATCCATCGGCATGGGTTCATGAAAATAAACAGGAGCATTTTCTCTAAGATCTTTGTATAACTCAAATGGCTGCCCTTTTGTAAATAAATCTAAATTATTAAGTTTTTCAGGCGCGTTATATTTGTAGTTCTCTTTATATGCGGGATTATTAATACTATGATTAATAATCTCATCAGATAAAACAAATCTTTGTGGCATATCTTAATTATAGTTTCTCATGCTCTATCCAATCAATAATGAATCTATGCTTGTCTAAGCAATTTTTCACAACAGATAAATAAAGGTGCTAATAAAAGAAAACTATTATTTGTTTATCTATTTCTTTTCTGTGAAGGAATGAAGGGAAAAATTCCCTTCATTCACAAATTAAGTCTAGAAACTAAAAGAATATCTAATGCTTATTGTTCTAGGAGGAATCCATTGCATCCAATTTCTTGGTCTCCATGATGTATCATCGACAGCATAAATATATGCTTCAGTCCTTTCATCAGTCAAATTATCAATAGATAGTTGAAGCTTAGAATTTTCACTAAGATCAAGTCCAAGGTTAAAGTTTAACTTTGTATAATCTGGAGAGCTTGAATTTGGATTCTCAGCAAAAGTATTAAAACTATCTCCATAATAATTTACGTCAAGTCTTGCGTAAGATGGGTAGGACAAAATCGTTGTGTCATAGACTAATCCCATATTCCACTGAGTTTCCACAGTATTTGGAAGTCTGTCCCCAGCTGATGCACCAAGCGAAGCAATATCTATTGATGTCTCTGCAGTCATAGAGCTTCCTGCAAAGTCTAATGAAAAAGAATCATTAATTGCATAGGTAAAATCTACTTCTACCCCAGATGTCTCAGCCTTACCACCATTAAAATTGTATCTCCATCCACAACCAGGAGTTACTTGAATAATGATTCCATCCCAATCAACTTCAAAATAAGTGACATTTGCTGAGTAATTTTCCCCCCTTGATTTAATACCAAATTCTGTGGTTTCTGCTTCATCAGAATTAAACCTTCTTGAGAAAGTTTCTTGAGCAGCTTCATCACTGCTACAAAATGGTGGAAGTGGTGCTTGGTTCCCTCCTGGTCTATAACCAGCAGCTCTAGTTGCATATAAAGTTAAATCTTCATTAAATTTATAGCTTGCAGCATATTTCATCCTAGTATCAGATTCTGAGCCAGCTAATACAGCGCAATCTGTTCCAGCAGGATCATTACCCAAACAACCAGTACTATCCATAAAGAAAATGCCATACTGAAATGTTTTAGACCTATCTTCTATTTCATAATCTCTAATGCCAAACGTCAAAGTTAATTGATCATTAACATTAAAGTCGAACTGACCATAAAGTGAAGTTTCCTCTTGCTCATTATAGGCAGTATATGAAGCATAATATAAATAAGGGTAGCCTAGATATGTGCCCCATGTTTTACTTTCACCTGGTCCACAAAATGGAGGACAATAAGCATTTGCGTCATAAACAGCAGGATCAACACCAGCAGCAATTTCTGTAACGTAATCAAGCCAATACTGATCAACTGCATATTGAGTTTGTGATATAGAATTAGGTTCTTCATTGAATTTGTAGTTATAGTACCCTACTGTCCATTCAAATTTACCAGGTTTTGATATCAATCGGAGTTCCATGGTCTCCTCATAGCTTGCATCACCAACTACAATTAAAGGAGCCGGAACATAATCATCCATATCGATTCTTGCCCAATCTGTAACTGCGTCCTCTACTGTTCTTTTATCAGAAATTATTAAATTTGCATCAAATATTCCAAAATCATATTTTATATTTGCAATGTAGGTTTCTCTTGTAACATCTTCTGACTCGTCTGCAGCCAGTGCATGAGCAAATCTAGGATCATAATTTGTTAGAACTGAGCTTCCGTTCGGATAGTCTGATTCTAATGCTGCAAATCCTGAAATTGCACTCAAACGTGAGCATGTTGGATCACCATCAAAGTTATACCACCAACTTGATGCTTGAGGACAACCTTCAACATAAACATCAGCGCTTCCTGGTTTACTCTGACCAGGCTCTAAAATTCCAAAAGCTTTATTGTTGAAATTTACATATCGAAGACTACCAGTAAGATTACCTCCACTATTAAAACCTAGAGTAATCATAAGCTGTGAATCATCTTCTTCACCCACTGTATTTCCCGTTTGAATATTTTTGTATATACCTGGAGATACTAATTGCGAATACACTGTTCGAAGTGCGATACTGTCAGATATTGCAAGGTTATACATCATTTCAATACTTTTTTCCTGATGTTTTGCTTTAACCTTATCGCCTCGTCCAATTCTTATTTTTCCATATGAAGAAGAAGAGTCTGGTTTATTGGTTATATATCTAATTGTTCCTCCAATTGCATTAGAACCATAAAGTGTTCCCTGGGGTCCTCTAAGAACCTCAATACGTTCAACGTCAAACAAACCCATTAAAGATCCACTTACCTCATCAATATACGTCGAAGATGTTCCTGAGGAACGTTGTGAAGTAGATGTGTTTAATCCTCTAAACGTATAGTAATTTGATCCTCCTGGCGTTGAAACTCCAGCAATTGAGCGCAAATAATCTTCAGGATTTGTTATGCCTCTTTCCTCTATAGCTGCCTCTGAAATAACAGAAATGTTCATTGGTATTTCCTGCAATGTTTCTGCTTTTTTATTTGCAGTAACAATTACCTCTTCAACCTCCTGAGAAGTTAAAATCAGTGGTGTTAACAAAAAAGTTAAAGCTAATAAGTTTATATTTTTAGTCATAATATCCTCTCAAAAAAAAACCCAGCATATGCCGGGTTAATTACACATAAAGCCCAGCTAGTATAACAGCTCCCGAACTCTATGTGAGTTTTTAATATACATTGCTTCTAGTATATATACTTCAATGCTTATATCTAGCTCTTTTTTTTAAAAAGTATATATTTTCTATACCTAAGTGGTAGGGATGGAGGGAGTCGAACCCCCACGCCTTGCGGCACTTGGTTCTAAGCCAAGCGTGTCTACCAGTTCCACCACATCCCCAGAAATTGAGATTATATAGATTTAAATATATATTTGTTATAAATTCCTTTTATAGATCGTATGAAATTTGATTTCTTCTTTTCCGCCTTTCTATTAACAAAATAAAAAAAGTTATTAAGCCAATGAAAAAAATTATTAAAGATCTAGGAGAAATTCCCTCATACAAAAATCCAGAAAATTTACCTACCAACATAAAACCAACTAAATAAATAAGAACTGTGCCAAGTTGAACTCTAGAGGAGGAAAAAACAAATCTTAATAAAATATATCCTCCTGCAGCAAACAAACCCGAAATTGTTCTAATAAAGGTTGTTAAGTTTTTTTGGTCCTCTTCTACATAAAATGTTAACAGAATGCTGTTAACGTCAGGAGCAAACATCATGTAAAATCCAAGAACTAGAGAAAATAAAGCAACTAAAATTAAATATCCTCTCGTTATCAAAGCTGTCATAAAATACCCAACATATATAAAGCTAAAATAAATGATAGACCACCGAATGCCATCCATACATACATTTCTTTAAAATTATTCAACTTGTACGAATTTATAGCAAGAAAACAGCAAAAGATTGGTGCGATTACAAGAATTCCATAGCCAATTAATACTGCCAGAGGTACAAATGCTAAAAATAAAAAAACTTGTAAAACAAATTTATTCATTGATGCATATTAAAAAAAATATTAATTTTCAACAAGTTTTTCATTTGCAATAGATTTCTCAACATTCGAAATATTAGTTTGAATCTCTAAAATTACCTGATTAAGTTGATTTCTATAATTGTTTAATGCTTGGACTGAATCTTCTAATAAAATTAATTGAGTATCAATATTTGAAAGATTCAACTGAAGTGATATTAAATCCTGTGAAGATATTTCTAATTCATCTATTTTAACAATGTTTTTTGTAATATCTTGTTGCATTAAAGAAAGATTATTTTGATTTTCTTCAATATCATTTTTTATATCTGATAAAAGATTTTCAATTTCTATAGTTTGCTCATTTAATTTTTGAATATCAACTTTGTTTCGTTTGTTACTTAAGTCCCATAATTTTCTTATTTCTTTATCTAAAAATTGAATTGAAGTCGTTATATCAGTCATAGAATCATTATTAATCTCATCGACAATATTTATTTGCTCCTCAATTAAAGTGATCCTTCCTTCAATTGAATTTAAAGAAGATTCATTTTTTTCAGATTCAAAAGTTTGCCATAAAGCCAAAAATAATATGCTCATAAAACTTATTACATAAATAAACCCAACTAAAAGTCCTCCATTTGAAGATCTTTTTAGATAAGATGGTAATCTTTTTTTTATTTTAAGCTTGCTGGCCATAGATAATTAAAATTCAACAATAATTAGCATATAATAATTGTTTATTTTACCTTAACTTAAACTTATATATGAATTTAGACTTTTCAGATGACCAAAAATTTCTCAAAGAAGAAGCAAGAAAGTTTCTTGAAAAAGAGAACGCTTTAGCAAGAAATAGAAATGTCCTTGAAAATGAGTCACATATTGATGAAGAATTATGGAAAAAAATTGTTGCTTTAGGCTGGACAGGCATAAGAATCCCTGAAGAATATGGAGGTTTAGGTCTTGGGCATCTTGAACTATGCGTTATTGCTGAAGAACTTGGAAGATTCTTAGCACCAGTTCCTTTCTCCTCTTCAGTTTATTTATTTACAGAGGCTTTAATCATTTATGGAAGTGATGAAATAAAAAAAGAGCTTCTTCCACAATTAATAAGTGGAGATGCAATCGGAACTATTGCAGTAACAGAAGAATTTTTTGCACCTATTGCTGAAAATATTAATGTTACTTGTAATAATGGGAAGATAAATGGAAAAAAAATTGCAGTTCCAGATGCCGGAATTGCAACTCATGTAATTGTCGTTGCAAAATCTAATAAGGGTGTCAGTCTCAATATAGTTGATTTAACTTCTGAGGGGGTTTCAGTAGAACATCAAGAAAATATCGATGAAAGCAGAGGTCATTTTTCAATTACATTTGACAATGTGGATTCTCAACTACTTGGTGATGCTGTATCGGGTTGGGATTTATATGAAACATTAATTAATCAAGCTGCAGTATTATTTAGCTACGAGCAAATTGGTGGATCTCAAGCTGCTCTTGATATGGCAGTTAATTACGCAAAAGAAAGGTATGCTTTTGGTCGCCCTATTGGATCATATCAAGCAATAAAACATAAATTAGCTGACATGTATATTGCCTTAACTTTGGCAAAGTCAAATTGTTATTATGCTGCATGGGCATTATCAACAAATTCATCAGATCTCGCATCAGCATCTGCGACAGCAAGAGTAAGCTCAACAAAAGCTTTCCAATTATGCTCAAAAGAAAATATTCAAACTCATGGAGGTAATGGATTTACATGGGAATATGATTGTCATATGTTTTACAGACGATCAAAACTTTTATCATTAAATTTAGGGTCTCTCAGTAACTGGAGAGAAAAATTAGTAACAAGTCTAGAGCAATCAAATATTAACTAGGAATTAAATATGGATTTTAAAGATACACAAGAAGAAGCAAAATTTAGAAAAAAATGCAGAGACTGGCTTGAAAAGAATGCATCTCCAAAAGATGACTCCACTCCTCAGAATGATGATTTTGCCAATAAAGATAAGATGAAAGCAGCCAAAGAATGGCAAAAAAAGAAGTATGACGCAGGCTGGGCAATGCTTCATTGGCCCAAGGAATATGGAGGTATTGGTGCATCTTCTATGGAAAGGATTATATGGGCTAATGAAGAGTCAAAATTTGACGTGCCCAAAGGTATATTTGAAATTGGGTTAGGTATGTGTGGTCCTGTGATGATGGAATATGCTACTGAAGAGCAAAAAGAAAGATATCTGCCTCCAATGGCTGAGGGCAAAGAAATATGGTGCCAACTATTTTCAGAACCTTCAGCGGGATCTGATGTTGCAGGGCTAAGAAGTAAAGCAGTAAAAGATGGTGATAAATGGATTATTAATGGACAAAAAGTATGGACATCTGGAGCTCACTTTTCTGACTTTGGAATTCTTGTTGTAAGACACGATCCAAATATTGAAAAACACAAAGGAATGACATTTTTCTTTGTTGATATGAAATCTCCAGGTATTGAGGTAAAGCCAATCAAACAAATTACTGGGGGTTCAAGTTTCAATGAAGTTTACTTTACAGATGTTGAAATTCCTGATTCTCAAAGACTTGGAGAAATTGGAGATGGTTGGAAAGTAGCAATTACAACTTTGATGAATGAGAGACTTGCTGTCGGCGATGCTGGCGGAGCAGATGTTGAAGATGCTTTTAGATGGGCAAAAAATCAAGACAATCTTGGAGAACCATTACTCAATAATAGTGCTGCAAGAGAATCTATTGCTGATTGGTATTGTGAAAAAAGTGGTTTAAAAAATACAAAATTAAGAACTATGTCAGCTTTATCAAGGGGTGAAACACCTGGGCCTGAGGCATCAATAACAAAAATTGTAAGTGCAGGAAAACTTCAAGATATAGGAAACTTTGGAATTGACTCATTAGATATGGCTGGAATGCTCAAGACTGAAAATGATGATATCAGAGGCTTTCAAAATGCATGGTTGGGAGCACCAGGATTAAGAATTGCCGGTGGAACTGATGAAATCTTAAGGAATATTATTGCTGAAAGAGTCCTAGGTTTGCCCCAAGATCCAAGAGCAGATAAAGGTGTTGCATTTAAGGACATACCATCTGGTAATTCTTAAATCTATCTAAAAACACTCAGAAACTGTAAGAATGTTACAGAGTCTCCATTAATCTCAATATCACCATTACCAATAGATGTTATTGGATTTGACAGACCAGTAAGGATCTTTTTAAATTCTAACTGGCTCATTCTAATAGATAAATCGCAAATCTTTTCAATCTCATTACTAATGACTGCAACTTTATTTCTGAGGATGATTTTTTTAGAAGATCCTGAATGAAAATTAAAACAAGCAATATAATTTTCATCAAAATTATTTTCAGGATTATATCTTGTTGATAAAACATCAAACAAAGTATTTATTGAGATATGTTTTAGTAATTCTTCTGAAGTTCTATCAAGTAATGATATTTCTTCTAAATTATCAGCTAATTCATATGCAGATGATAAAAAATAATTTCTTTTATTTGGATTAGAAGATCTTGCAGCTTCATAAGTTAATGCTTGAATTCTTAATTGTTTGACCTCATTAGTAAATTGATCTAAGGAAATAAAATAATCACTTAGTTCAAGTGCCCATTGCATGTCTTTATTTTTAACAGAATGGCGTAACTCTTCAAATAATGCTTCATTTCCTCCTGCAAGATTTGATATTCTTTTTGCTTTCTCTTCTCTTGAAAGAGGATCCAATTCAGATGGATTTCCACTGAACCATCCTAAATATCCATTGAAAATACTTTTCACAGACCATCTTACAGTTCCGTAAAATTCATATAAATAAGGAGAATCAGAGATATTTTTTGGTAGTTGAATTTGATCTGCAATTTCATCAGGGTATAAACCTTGATTCATTAATCTTATTGTTTGATCATGAATATACTGAATTGCATCTCTATAAATATTTAATGCATCTTTAATATTATTTTTACCAATTATTGGTAGAGTGTGGCTAGGAAATAGAAATTCAGAGTTATATTTTTTCATCCGGTCTATACTCTCAATCCAACCAGTAACATCGCGATGAGAGGTACCCCTAATCGTATATAAATTTGGAAATGTTTTATATATATTGTCTCCTGGCATTAAAGATTTATGATTTGGTAACCATACAAAGATTTGGTCATTTGTTTCTCCTGGCGCATGATATAGTTCAATCTCAATACCAGAAATATTAAGCTTTAATTCGTCTTTAAATGTCATATCAGGCTTAACATATCCTGTAGGCGATTTAGAAACGCTAAGATTTGGACCTATTCCAACATTGATTAAGTCCTCCTCTGGCAGAAGTGTTCCAAACATTCTCGAGCTTCTAACAGTTATTATTGGATTAAGAATCCCAAGAATCCTTTGAACATAAAAGTCAGTATCTTCATGAGAAATAATTTTTGGTTTTTCTTCCTGTATATTTAAATAATACTGTGCACCAAAAGTATGGTCACCATGATTATGAGTGTAAATAATTGCTTTAATTGGATTTGAATTTTTTTGACTAAAGAGTTGATATATTTTTTCAGCTTCATAAATACTATCAGCAGCATCAATAATTATATTTCCATCTTCACCCTCTACCATTATTGAGTTTGCAATACCAAATCCAATCGCAAAATGTATTCTTCCACCCGGAGTTTCATAAGATAAAACTTGTTGTTTAAATTCCTCAGAATGTGATATTAAGTTTTCAACTTCAGATGTGATAGGAATATTGATTTGTATATCTTCTGATTGAGAGCAGCCAATCAGAGCCAATAAAATAGAAAATAAAAAAAATTTTTTTAACAAAATGAAATGCTATAAAAAGCTAATCATTATTTCATCAACAAGCATATTTGAAGCATCATCATATGAAATGGATCTATTGGAGCCATCTCTCCAAACTGTAACAACAGTCCAGAGCGTCTTATCCTTTTCAATATCTCGTAAATTTACCCTTAAGATGTTTTGAGTAACATTATAAACGTCGTCTCTTAGCATATAATAGTCCCAATAATATCTTGAATAGTAATAATTCATTCGATCAGACTCTACTGTTTCTTTTGTGGTGAAATTAATATCAAATACAATATTGGAGTTCTTGTTGAATTCAAGGCCTCTCATTTCTATAGCATTTTTAAGATTATCTTTAAAACGTTCTAATACAATTGGATTAATCTCAGCTGAGAGTGCAGAATTATTTAACTTTATGTTAAATTCGTTATAATTAGCTAGATTGAAAGTCTCAACTGAATCCGTTTTGATATTAGATTGAGTTGTTGAGCACCCAATTAATATTACCAAACTTAAAAGTGATGTAATTTTTTTCATAAATTTTTTTTGTAAAATATGTTTAATTTAGAAGATCAAAAATATATAAAATTATTAGACCTTAATGCACAAATATATACTGAATCTGAATTCAATTGCAAGCATATTCACCTTGATTCTAAAAGTGACGAAAAGGTGTTTATGGTTGCATTCAGGACTATTCCAGAAGACTCAACGGGAGTCGCTCACATTCTCGAACACACTGCCCTTTGTGGTTCAAGAAAATATCCAGTAAGAGATCCTTTTTTTATGATGATAAGAAGGTCATTAAATACTTTTATGAATGCTTTTACATCTAGTGACTGGACCGCTTATCCCTTTGCAACACAAAATGAAAAAGACTTTCACAACTTACTAAGTGTTTATCTTGATTCTTCATTTTTTCCAAATTTAGATGAGTTAGATTTTCTTCAAGAAGGTCATAGGCTTGAATATTCTGACAATAATATTAACAATGATTTAGAGATTAAAGGAGTGGTATATAATGAAATGAAAGGTGCTATGAGTTCTATATCCAGTCAATTATGGCATGGGCTTTCCAAGCACTTATATAGTTCTTCTACATACAAACATAATAGTGGTGGAAATCCAGAAAATATAATTGATCTTACTCACGAGTATCTTGTAAATTTTCATAGAAAACACTATCACCCCTCAAATGCAACTTTCTTTACATTTGGTAATGTAAATCCAATTGAGATTCAAAATTACATAAATAAAAATGTTTTAAAAAACTTTGAACCCTCAAGTGAAACTATTAATGTAAAAAATGAAGATAGAATTTCTGAACCAAAAAGGATTACTGAGTACTACAATCCAATGCCTGAAGATGAAAATAATCATCACATTGTTTTAAGTTGGCTCTTAGGCGAAAGCCACAATCCAGTTGAATTATTAGAATCATATCTTGTATCAAATATATTATTGGATAATTCAGCATCGCCTCTTAGAAAAGCACTAGAAAATACCGACCTCGGTAAATCATTATCTCCATTAACTGGTCTTGAAGCAGATCATAAGGAACTTGTTTTTGCAGCAGGTCTTGAAGGTGTCGATTCAAACAAGCAAATTGAAGTTGAAAAACTAATATTAGATTGTTTGGAGGATATTGTCTCAAACGGTGTCTCTGATGAGCTTGTTAAATCTTCTTTACATCAGCTTGAAATAAAACAAAGAGAAATAACGGGTTCTGGAATGCCATATGGTCTTCAAATAATGCTGAGTTGTTTGCCAGCCTGTCTCCATAATGACGATCCTCTTAAAGTTCTTGATTTAGATTCGTCTTTTGATGTGATTAAAAAAAATATTAAAACCAAAAACTATATTGAAAAACTTATAAAAGAAAAAATTATTAATAATCAACATAGGGTAAATTATTGTCTTGCTCCGGATGTTGAATTTAATTTAAAAAATGAAAAGAAAATACAAAAAAAAATAGAAGAAAAATCAAAAAAATTAACAGATGAAGACAAAAAAAGAATTATTGAATTAACTAAAAATTTAAAATTAAGACAAGAGCAATCAGATAATCCTGAAATTTTGCCAAAAGTAACAAAAGAAGATATTCCAAAAGTGAGATGTTATGCAGAGTCAGAATCCTATAAAAATGATAATAAAAATTTCTTTTATAGAGTTGGAACTAATGGCATTACATACCATTCTATAATTCTTCCCTGTAGTCCATTAACTAATGATGAATTTAAGGTAGCTTCATTATTTACAAATACCCTAACTGATGTTGGGCTTGGAGATAAGAGCTATGAGGATATACAAAAAATTCAATCTGCCTATACAGGCGGGATTTCTGCTAACTTCACTCTTATCCCAAATGAAAATCAATCTGCTCATAATCTTGGATTAAAAATAACATCAAAATCATTAGAGGAGAATGAGAAAAAGATGCAGGATCTCATGATTGATACTGCAATAAGTTCAAACTTTTCAGATAAAAAAAGAATTAAAGATATGCTTAACTTTATATCTTCTGATAATGAAAAATCTTTGATCCAAAATGGACATCTTCTCTCAATGAGTAATGCTGCAGCTCAGATAAATAATATCTCTGCTACCAACGATTTTGTTTCTGGTTTAAATTATATTGTCAATACAAATAAATTATCAAAAAATATTGATAGCAGTGCCAATCTAAATAAATATATTGAATTATTAAGTAGTATTAAAAATAAAATAAGTTCAGAACCTTTATACACATTTACTGCATCTTCTTTAGATATGAACAAGTCTAAAATTAACTTTGCATTTAATGACAACGAAAATTCTTTGAGTATTCAAAATTATTTCGATATTCAAGAAGAATCTGTTGGTTGGATTACAGGTGCTCAAGTAACCTATTGTGCTGAGGCTTTTCCAACCGTTGATTTTTTTCATAAAGACGCTCCTGCACTAAGTGTTCTTGGTGCTGTTCTTAGAAATGGATATTTACATTCAGCTATAAGAGAAAAAGGTGGTGCCTATGGTTCTGGTGCGATGCAGGACTCTAATAACAAGATTTTTAAATTCTTCTCATATCGTGATCCTAAATGTTCTCAAACATTTCAAGAATTTAAAAAATCTAGAGAATGGTCACTTAAAAACATTACGCAAGATCAACTTGACGAAGGAATCTTGGGAATAGTTTCAAGTATAGATAAACCGTTATCACCTTTTGGTGAAGCAATGAGTGATTTTTCAATGAACCTTGATAAAAAAGATTTAGAAAAAAGACTAGAGATGAGATCATTAGTTAAGAACTTAACATTAAATGATTTAATTAATGTTTCACAAAAATATTTATTCAATGAATCTAAAAAATCTGTAATAGCTGGAAAAAATTATATTGATGAAATGAAAAAAATGAATTTTGAAATTAAAAACATCTAGTTAAAAAAATATAAATTTCTTCCTTTTCAACTCTTTCGCACAACCCCAATACTGTTTTTGATATTTTGCAGATCTATCCTGAACTCTGTCAGCAACTTTTATTAACCACTGCTTTTTCCTATATGTCTTTTTTTCAAATCCTCCATAACCTTCGTGATATGCTAAATATAAAGAACGTGCGTCAGTTTTTTCAAAACCTTGATAGTATCCCTTACTAGCATACCAGCCAATAAAATCAGCTGAGTCTCCAAAATCTTTTCTACTTGCTCTTGTATTGCCAGTTTCATCTTTATAATCTTCCCAAGTTTTTGTTAAAGCCTGTGAATATCCTACAGCTGAAGATGGTCTAAACCATGGAATAAAACCTAATAATTTTTCTCTTTCAGGTCTGGCATCTGCCTGAAAACTTGATTCTTGATAAACAAATGACATTAATACGTAAGGTGGTATTTTCCATCTTTTTTCACTTCTAATTACCGCTTTATACCAACTTTTTTTTTCTTTGAAAATTAAGCATATGTTATCTGGATTTTCTGGAGGCCTAGTTGCACAAGATTGAATGATTAATATTAATAATAATAAATAGCTATATTTAAATCTTTTCATCCTCTTTAAATCCTCTAAAGTTTTTAAATCTTGGAAATCTTAAGCTATAGTGCTCGCCCTCAATACTTTGAGTTATAGCATCTGCTCGTATTTCGATCATTCTACCAATAAGCTTATCTTTTGCAGCCCAAAATTTTTCTCTATCATCATCAGTAAGCCCACTTCCAACACTTAATGAAAAAAACTTCCCATCATCATTACCTTCAACATGAAAAGCACCTAACTTGCCCTCATGCTTTCCAGTTCCTTCTTGAATTTTGATTACCTTCAAAGTAACTTCAATAAATGGTTTTATTTTCAACCAAGCATGACTTCTTTTACATTCATAAAAATTGTTGCAAGGTTTAATCATTAAACCCTCAAAACCTTTTTCAAGTGCTTCTTTATTCATGTTAGAAAATTTAGCTTGCCCATCATCATTATCAAAGTTGATAATTTCATAATCTACTAGCTTAATTGAATCATCAAAAGATTGAGCCAATTTATTAAGTTGTTCTTTTCTATTAATTGAATTTAGTCTACTTTTTCCATTGTTAAATTCTTTTAGAGGAAGAATGTCAAACAAAGCGAGATAAGCATCGTCAGTTTTTGCTCCTGATTTTCTATAAACTTGTTTCATTAAAGCCTGAAAATCATCGCTCATCACTTCTCCATCAAAAACAAGATTATTAAATTCTTTTTTACTAAGAGCACTTTCTATGTGGGGAAAATTATTAAATATTTTTCCATTTCGGCTGTATAAAGTTGCTCTTCCATTTTTAACAATGGCAACAACTCTTACACCATCATATTTATACTCTACTAAACAATCACCCTTAATTTTTTTTGGATGTTTAGCGCCATCATGAGCTAACATACAAGAAAAAATAGGAACTCTAAATTCTAAATCCATTTTTTTTGCAACATTGTTTACCGTCTTTTCACTTACTCCACACCTGAGGTCCTTTATAAGGATTCTTCTATACCAATCATTCCACTGATCTGTCTTTGATGATTCAATTAATTCAATAATCAAATCTCTTGCAGCATGGCCAGTTTTTTCTCTATCTATTAATTGGTTTGCAGCTTTTTTAAAATCACTCCAATCAAGACCGGCCCCATCTTCAATACATTCAGGTACTTGTTTTACTCCAAATGTAGTCAAAGGATCTAAACACATAACAAGTCCCTCTTGGAAAGTTTTATCGTTAAGATGCTTTTCTATTACTCCTTCTTTAAATAATCGACTGTTATCACTTTCAAGTTCTTCAATAATCTTCCAAGGTTCTATCATTTATTTATTTTTCCGTATCAGAAATATTTAATTGTTTTAATCTTGCTATATCTTGAGCTCTAGACTCAATATGTGAAATCATTTGTTTTGTCATTGGAGTTCTGTCTTGATCACAAAGTGTTGCATAAAATTTTTCTGCAAAATTAATTGAAAATTCGATCATTTGTTTCACTGTATTTAAAGGGTCATCTACAACATTTAAATCAGATACGACTGCGATAGCAAATGATTTAGTTTCATCTTCAAAAGTTCCTGGTTTTAAAGCGTTTATAACCCGAAATTTTTCTGTTTTATTATCTTGATAAAAAGCAAAATAATTATTCAAAGTTTTTGCTCCATAATTTGATAAAAAACCAAATAATTGATCCATATCAAACATAGATCTATCCATAGAAATTAGATTTAGTATTACTAATTCCTGCTCTTTTGACTGATTTATATCAAAATCAAAAGATTGTTGATTTTTATGTGGCTCATCTGAAATATTTAAATCTGATGAATCTTGAACTTTCTCAATTTTAACTTTTAACTTACCGTTATTTGAGACTTTTCTTATGAATAAAAAAGTAATTATAAGAAATATCAAAATAGCGAGTCCTATTAGATATATCTCAGAATTTACACTCATTTAGGATTCAGCCAATTCGAGAGCTTGATTAACATCCACCGATACCATTCTCGAAACTCCAGCCTCTTGCATTGTTACACCCATAAGGTAGTCACTTCTTTCCATTGAAACTTTATTATGAGTTATAAATATAAACTGAACAGTTTTTGACATCTCCTCGACCATATTTATGAATCTTAATGTATTCAAGTCATCTAGAGGAGCATCTACTTCATCTAGCAAACAAAAAGGTGCTGGATTTAAGTCAAAAATTGCAAAAACTAAGGCCAATGCAGTCAAGGCTTTTTCACCACCTGATAATTGAGATATTGATGAATTTTTCTTTCCAGGAGGTCTTGCCATTAAAATCACACCAGCATTTAAGGCATCCTCCTCAGTCAAGGTTAATTCAGCTACCCCACCACCAAAGAGTTTTGGAAACATCTCATTTAGTTTTGAATTAACAGAATCAAAGCTTTCCTTAAAAATTGTTTTGGTTTCTTGATCTATCTTTTTTATTGCTCCAGTAAGTTTTTCTAAAGCTTCTGTTAAGTCATTATATTGTTCATCTAGCTCTTCTTTTCTTTTTGATTCCTCTTCTATTTCCTCTGGCGCAGCTAAATTAATGGCTCCTAATTTTATTATTTTTGTCTCAATATTGACCAGCTTATCTTCAAGCTCATCCGTAGTCATATCTTCATATTCAGAAAAATCTATTTTATCTATGTCTATTCCAGCTTCTTTAATTTTTTTGTTTGAATTATCTAAATTAATTTCATATGTTTTTTGCTCAATTCTTATATTTGTGATCTTTTCAGAAATTGTTCTAGCATCTAAATCTGTAATAGATTTTTTATTTTCAAACTCTCTCAACTCTTCATTAAATTTAGATTGTTTTTGCCTTAGGGAAATCAAAACTGATTCAGCACTAGAACTTTTATCTACAAAGTCTTTCATTTCATCTTCGATAGACTTTTTCAGTTTTTCAGCATTTACAATTTGGTCTTCTAAATCATTTTGTCTTGATAAATACTCCTCAGTTAATGTCTTGGATTGGGCAGTTGCTATATTAAGTATATCTGTAAGCAAGCTTTTTAATTCAATAGCTTTTTCTCTGATATTTTCATTATTTATTCCATATTTCTCGATTGTATTTATCATGCTATCAAGGATATGCATTGCCTTTTCACTAGGACTTAACTCTTCAAAATTCTTTTCAGTCTCCTTGGCTTTTTCGTAGTTTTGTTTTACTTTTTCTAAATTAGACTTTGTTTCTTGTTCATTTTTATTGATGTTTTGAAGGTTTGCTTCCCTTTTAGCTATTTCTGCACCAACAGCATAAAAATTCTTTTGAGCGTCTTCATATTCGCTAAGAACTGATTCATTTTCGGTTCTAAATTGATCTATTTGAGATTGTATAGTTTCAGATTCAGCATTTTTTATCTGTAAGTCTCTGTTTAATGAATCTAATTTTTTTTGAAGATCATCTCTGCTACTTTTGGCTTCAATAGAAAACAGAATGGCCTTATCCAGTTCAAGTTTTGCTTTATCTTTTTTAAGTACATTATATTTTTCAGCAGCTTTTGCCTGATTCTCAAGTCTTTTTATTAATCTTCCAATTTCATCTCTAATATCTTTTACTCGAGATAAATTCTCTCTAGTTCTTTTAATTCTAGATTCTGTTTCTCTTCTTCTTTCTCTATACTTTGAAACTCCTGCAGCCTCTTCAATATGCGTTCTTAGCTCATCCGGTTTAGCACTAACAAGCTTACTGACCATCCCTTGTTCAATAATTGCATAAGAGCTTGGTCCAAGGCCAGTTCCAAGGAATATATCTTGTACATCTTTCCTTCTACATTTTGTATTATTTATAAAATAATCAGACTGAGCGTCTCTTGTCATAACTCTTTTAATTGATACCTCATTAAATGAAGCGTACTCTCCTCCTATTTTGGCACTCGAATTATCAAATAAAAGCTCGATACTGCATTGCCCAGAAGCTTTTCTGTTCTCTGAGCCGTTGAAGATGACGTCCACCATTGATTCACCTCTAAGATTTTTTGCTGATAATTCACCAAGCACCCATCTAACAGCATCAATTACATTTGATTTTCCACAACCGTTAGGACCTACAACGCCGACCATATTTGTTGGAAAAGATATCTTCGTTGGATCAACGAAACTTTTAAAACCTGAGAGTTTTATATGTTTAAGCTGCATTTAAAGAATCAATTTAATAGAACTATTATAACTCTTGTGGGGTTTTAAACCATTCATTTAAATTAATTATGTATGAATTAGAAGATGTATTTTGATTAATAACTATTGTATTTTGCATAAAAAATGTTTGCCGATCATCCAAACAATTAATTTTAATTTTTACCTCAATAGATTCTTGGTTTAAATATGCAGATGCTAAATCAAATCCAGGTATCACACTATCTAGATTATTTAATAAAATATTATCTTTGTTTTTGAATTCTTTTCTTGCAATTGGTATTTCAGGACCATTTGCTATGAAAAGAGTAACTTCTCCATTTTTTATAGAGCATGGATACAATGAGCTAGGGTCTATCTTAAAACTAGAGTTCTTAAATTTAGGAAATTTCTCATCTCTTAAAGCAGAATATAAGTTATAAAAGATAAGCTTTTCATTATTTGATATAAAAAATCTCTCTGAAAAAGCTACCAAACTCTCGGCTGACTTGAGTTTTTTCAAATCTATTGATTTGCCAATTAGGCCTACTAGCCAATTCTTCAATTCATCTTCATCAAGAATATTTTCTAGTTGTATAAAATATTCAACAGGTATTGCTGAATCAATATAAATTTCATCAAAAATTTTATTATTTAGTGTTTGTTTTTCAAATGAACCAATAAATGCAAATTTACTTATAAACATAAACAGGCATAAGGAAAGGATTAACAATGATGATCCAAGAATTAACCCCTTATTTATCGTTTTCTGAGCCAAAACATAAGCAATTATTGGCAAAGCTGCTAATGTTGTTAATAGATAAAAAATAAACATTATTTTTTTCTAAAGAAAAAAATTAAAAAAGCTAAAAGTAAAAAAGCAAAAGGAGAATACCATAAAATATAGGTTGAGTTATTTAACTCAGGTTTATATAAAGAATCTTGTCCAAATCTTGACGAAACATAGTCTTTGATTTCTTGATCAGTTTTGTTTTCATTGATCATTTCTGCAATCTTAATTTTTAAATCTTCAGATATTGGAGCATTTGAACTTGATAAAGAACCAGAAGTACACTTAGGGCATCTGATATCTTTTATTAAATTGTTAAATCTATTTTCATCTTGCTCATCTTCAAAATAATATAAGTTATCTGATGAGATGTTTAATGATGAGAACAATAAAAATATATATAAATATCTCATCTAAAACATTTTCCTATCTTTTATAACTGGCAAAAAAACATCATTCCATATTTGATCGTTTACCTCACCTTGATAATGAGCGATAACTTTACCATCGTTAATCAAAAATGTTTCTGGTGCTCCTGTCACACCTAAATCAAGTGCCAAATTTCCCTGATAATCATGCAATATTGTTTGATACGGATTGCCATATTTTTTTAACCAAATGATGGCATCTTCTTGTTCATCTTTGTAATTTAATCCAATAATAGGTATGCCATTTTTGCTTAAGCTTGTTAGGTATGGATGTTCTATGATGCAAGTTACACACCAGCTCGCCCATACATTTAAGACGTAATCACCATTTAAAAAGTCACTTTTGACTGAAATTGAATTATCAAGAACTTTTAATTCAAATTCAGGGACCTGAAATTGATCATAGTCAGCTCCAGGATATGTATCTTCATTTGTTAAAATCATAAAAAATAATAATATGAAAGTTGTTGGGACTGTGAAAACTATTAATCTTAATAATAAATTCATGTTTTGACCCTATTTGAAAAAACTAATACTACTCCAGCTAAACCCATCAATAATGCTGATAACCAAATCCATCTTATTAAATAGTTAATTTGAATATTCACAATCCAACTTCCATCATCAAGCTGATCACCAATTGTTATGTAGATATCTCTCAAAAGTGTTACATGAATTGCTGTTTCTGTAGTGATTTGACCTCTAGTAAAATATCTTCTTTTTTCTGGCTTAAGATTAAATGTTCTACCGGTTTGATCTTCTACAAGAAATGTTGCTTTTATTGAATCATAATTAGTATTATTTTCCACACCAATATCTTTAAAACTTATTTTTAAGTCTTTGTATGCCTCAGTACTATTCAAGCCAATACTTAAAGCTCTTTCAGTGCTCAAAAGACTATTGAATGAAATAGATATTAAAAGTAATCCAAGTGATATATGCGCTATTACACTGAAAGGATTTATAAATTTCTTACTAAAAATTGAGTTAATAATTTCATATATGTATCTAAATATAATCAATGAGCCTGCAAATATCGAAGCAAGTACTGAAATACTCTGAGACTCAAAATATTGCATAATAAATAAAGTAAACGCTAATGATAATAAAATTGAAAATGATATAGGCGCTGAAATAAATTTGAAGTTAATGCTTCTTGACCATTTTGAATCAACTGAGAAAAATAAAAAAATTGCAGCTAAAACAACTATTGGGATAAAAATTGCATTATAAAATGGCGCGCCAACACTAATTTTTTGATCAAATAAAAATTCATAAATTAATGGGTAAGTGACGCCCAACATCACCGAAAAGATAAGAGCTCCAAAAAGAATATTATTTATAGAAATAAATGATTGTTTCGAAAATTTCTTAATTCTCGACAAGGATTGAATGCTTGATAATCTCAAAATAAACAAAAAAACTGATATGAAGACAATTATTCCAATAAATCCAAGAAGATATAGGCCTCTATCAGGATCATTTGCAAATGCATGAACGCTATCAATAATTCCAGATCTAACAATAAAAGCACCAAACAAACTGAGAGAGAACACTAGAATTGATAATAAAATTGTCCAAATTCTAAGCTGCGATGATTTTATTGATACTCCAAGCGAATGAATAAATGCAGTAGCCGCTAGCCATGGCATTAATGCAACATTTTCAACAGGATCCCAAAACCAATATCCTCCCCAACCCAATTCATAATAAGCCCACCAACTTCCTAGAGTTATACCAACTGTGAGAAAAACCCATGCAGAAACAGACCATGTTTTTACTAAAGCTTCCCAGTTTATTTTGGAATCGCCATAGAGCAAAAAAGCAATTGAGCAAGCAAACGGAATTACAAATCCGACGTATCCCAAATAAAGAGTTGGGGGATGAATTGCTAAGGCAGGATCTTGCAAGACTGGATTAATATCAGCTCCATTTAAAGGTGGAATTGGAAGTATTGTTTCAAAAGGATTTGATGTTGCTAACAAGAATATTAAAAATCCAACCAATATTAAAGAAATTACTCCCATAGTTTTAGGCTTTAAAACTTCACTATTTTTAACCCTAATATTGAATAAAAATCCCCATAAAGACAAGAAAACAATCCATAGAAACATTGAGCCTTCATGTGCACTCCATATCGAAGAAATTTTATAAAAAATCGGAAGTGCTGTATTTGAGTGATTTGCAATATATTGAACACTAAAATTATCTGTAATTGCTAGCCAAACATATATTAAAAATGAGGACAGAAGAAAAAAGAATCCATGCGAATATGTTCTAACAATCAAGTTTGATATGTACCTAGAATTTGATGAAGGAGTAAGCATAGAGAAATAACCAACGAGCAAAAATAAGCCGGTAGCTAAAATTGATAAAAAATGAGAGATTTCAATTATCATTACTTAACTCAATATTTGGAGGCATATAGTTTTCATCATGCTTAGCTAAAACTTCTTCTGCATACAATATTTTATCTCTTAAATTTCCTAAAACGACAACACCGCTATCTTCTTTAAATAAGTCTGGGACTATGCCCTCATATTCAACTTTAATTGAGTTTTCATAATCAGTGATGACAAAAGAAATTGAAGATGAAATTCTTTCTACTGATCCACTTAAAACCATACCTCCAACCTTAATTCTTTTATCAGCCGGAATATTTCTATCTTTTAGTTCGGTTGGCGTAAAAAAATAATCTAAATTAGAGTTTAATGAGTAAAGAATTAGTGAAAT
Organism: uncultured SAR86 cluster bacterium; assembly: GCA_902591925.1. Lineage (GTDB taxonomy): Bacteria > Pseudomonadota > Gammaproteobacteria > Magnimaribacterales > D2472 > SAR86A. Next base: position 70,689 of record CACJCN010000004.1, on the reverse strand, counting down.
ACCTGAAACTGAAAATAAAAATACAAAAAGAATGCTGTATATTCGTTTCTTTCTAATTGGGTTCATTTAATTTATCTTTAATTTTTTTAATTTTTACAGTGTATCCTATAAAAAAGCCTAATAAACTAATAAAAACTAGTATTACTACGCTCCAAACATATAATCCGTGACCATTCATATATAAGGCCTCATACAAAGAATTAAATGCAAAATTAAACATAATCTCTCACCCAAGATTTATTTTTTTCTCTATGGAGTATTTGATATTTTGATGAAAGTAGAACTAAACAAATCATCAAGCCAAAAAATCCTATAATTGAGCCTATCAGAGGATACAACATCACTGGATCAATACTGGGCTTATCAGTTAATGTTATGGATGCAGACTGATGGAGTGTGCTCCACCAATCAACTGATTTTTTAATGATAGGAATGTTTGCAGCTCCGACAATTACTAACCATGACAGCAATTTATCTGCTTTTTCATGATTGCTGAATGAATTATGAAGCGATATTAAACCTAAATACATAATAAATAAAATTAATGTCGATGTTATTCTTGCGTCCCATTGCCACCAAGTACCCCAAGTGGGTATTCCCCATATAGATCCTGATATTAATGCAATAAATGTTGTCATGGCTCCAATAGGCGCAATCGCAATGATTAAGTATGCTGCAAGCTTAACTCTCCAAATTAAATAAGTGACGCTGGATATTGCCATTGCTAAATATAATGTCTGAGATAAAAACGAGGCAGGAACATGCAGATAGATAATTCTATATGAATTTCCTTGAACAAAATCTTCTGGTGTAAAAAAAAGACCCCAAATAATAGACATAATGTAAATTACCAAAGAGAAGTAAAAAATATATTTATAAAACCTGCCTACCTGATATAGGTATGTTTTTGGAGATGCAAATTGATGTATAAATTTTTTAATCACTTTGTTTTGTACTGAAAGACTTTATTCCAAATGAGCCTTAATAACATAGGATACTACTATGGGTATAGTTACTATTATAATAGATAAGCTTCCCAATAATAAAAAAATAAAACTTTGATAATTTATATCTAACTGAATTGCAATTAGTCCTTTTCCTAATACGATCAAAACAGGTAGTGCTAAAGGCATTGTGACTAATGCTCCGAGAACAGAACCTTTATTTAAACTAAGTGCATTACCTAAAACAAATAAATTTAAGAAAATATAGGAACTTATTATTGCTAGAGGAAAAATTGATAAACTTAAAGATAAATCCTCTGAAGTACCTAGAGAAAAAACAAAACTTAAGATTGAAATAGGCAATCCTATTAAAAGCCAATATGTGAATATTTTAGTAACGATGATAAAAGAAAATGAAGGGTTTTTAATTAGGGTTTGTTCAAGAGATCCATCGTTATAATCTTCAGAAAAAATATCCTCTGTAGCTAACATCATTGATATTAGTATGGCAATCCATAGCACAGAAAAAAATCCTATTTCTAGTTTATCTTGAAGGAATTCAACAGTTAAAGGATATGCAAGCATAATTAACCAGAAAACTAAAATCGGACCTAGCCAGCTTCTTGTTTTCTTTCTTAATTTTAAAAATTCTAGCTCAAACATATTTATTTTATTTTGGCATCTCTAAAATTTTAGAGTTTATGTTACAAGGAATATGTGAAGTAAAAACCAATGACTTATTCTTATTTAATTCATTATTTAAAAATGAAGTAAGTATTGAGAGCGCATCATCATCTAACCCCACAAAAGGTTCATCCAATATTATTAAATCAGAATTATTTAGAAATACTCTTAACAAAGCTAACTTTTTTTGTTGTCCAAATGATAAATTAGAAACTGTGACATCTCTATATTTATTAAGTTCTAGTTTATCAAGATAGGATTTTAGCATTTCAGAGTTATCTAGTTGCATTAAGTTAATGTTATCGTCAAGAGTTAAGTAAGTTTTTAAAGCATTTTTATGCCCTAAATAGCATATCTCTTTTGTTGATTTATTTTCTAAAGTTCCTTTTACTGGTTCGGTAATTCCTAAAATTATTCTAATTAATGTAGATTTACCCGATCCATTTCTACCCTTAATATGTAGCGCCTCTCCTTGATTTATATCGAAAGAAATGTTGTGAAAAAGCTTATTTTCATTAATTTTATAACCAATATTTTGTGCAACTATTAAAGAATTTTTATTCATTAGAATATTTCAAGATTTGTAGTCCTTATTATAAGTGCTGGTAAGGGATTTTGTGGATCAATTCTTGTATAAAATCTTTTTGAGATTTCTTTAAAAGGATCTGAGCCAAAATCTCCAATTCCACCAACTGAAAAATATAGCCTTTTACTAAAAAAAATTCCTTGTTCTAATTTCGGTATGTTTCTTAGAGTTGTAGATATTTTTTTTATATTTTGTAAAAAATTCTTTTTCTCCTTAAATCGAAACCAACCCCAAGCTGAAAGATCTAGCATTGCTATCTTCTTTAATGCATTTTTAGCTTTTAGGTTTGGGAATGCAGAGGGCGGTAAGAATACTATTAAATTTCCACATGAATTAGTTACCAATTGATCTAATTTTTTTTCACATGAAACATTATTTGAAAAATTCGCAAATAAATACTCTTCCTCTCTATTAGAAACGGGAAGCTTTAATGTCTTCAGCCTCTCTTTAGAGCCAAGAACTATGTAAGTTACTAACCCTTGGCTCAAAATTTATTAAATTTTCGATAAAGCTTGCTCGAAGTCAGCAATAATATCATCAGTATGCTCAAGTCCAATTGAAAGCCTTACAAAACCAGGTGTTATACCGGCAGATAATAATTCTTCCTCTGATAATTGACTATGGGTTGTACTACCTGGATGAATGGCTAAGCTTCTTGAATCGCCAATGTTTGCAACATGGTAAACCATTTCAAGAGCGTTAATAAACTTTTCACCTGACTCTCTTCCGCCTTTAATCTCAAAACCCATTAGGCCTCCGTTACCACGCGTAAGATACTTATCAGCTCTATCCTTTGCATAACCTTCCATTACGGATGGATAAATAACTCTTTCAACAGAATCATGCTCTGATAGATACTTAGCAATTACCTCAGCATTTGCAGAATGCTCTCTCATTCTTAGAGCTAGGGTTTCTAGCCCTTGAATAAACATAAAAGCATTAAATGGGCTCATTGCTGCTCCCATATCTCTTAAGATTGTTGTTCTTGCTTTGAGAATATATGCAATTGGCCCCAAAGGTTTTACAGCTTCAGTCCATACAGCACCACCATAAGACGGATCAGGTGAATTTAATGCAGGTTGTCTTTCTGGGAAAGCTTCCCAATCAAAATTACCACTATCAACAATAATACCTCCAATCGAAGTTCCGTGTCCTCCAATGAATTTAGTGGTCGAATGAATCAAAGCTGCAGCACCATGATCAAATGGTTTACAAATTACTGGTGCCGCAGTATTGTCAACAATTAAAGGAATTCCAAGTGGTCTGCCTATTTCAGCAACCTCGCTTATAGGAAAAACTTCAAAACTAGGATTTGGAAGGACCTCGCCATAATATGCCCTTGTGTTTTCATCAGTGGCTTCTGCAAAATTATTTGGATCAGCAGGATCTACGAATCTAACTTCAATTCCCATATCTGACATAGGGTTTTTAAATTGGTTATAAGTTCCTCCATATAAATGAGATGAAGCGACAATGTTGTCCCCTTTTCTTGCAATGTTTTGAATAGCATAGGCGGATGCTGCTTGACCAGAAGCTACAGCTAAAGCACCTACTCCACCCTCAAGTGCTGCAATTCTATCTTCAAGAACAGCGCATGTAGGATTCATAATCCTTGAATAAATATTACCTAATTCTGATAATGCAAATAAATTGGCGGCATGATCACAATCATCAAACTGAAAACTGGATGTTTGATGAATCGGCACAGCAACAGAATTAGTTGAATCATCTTTTCTCCATCCTGCATGAAGTCCAATAGTTTCAGGATTAGTATATGTTTTGCTCATTATTTATGCTCCTCTTTCAAAAAAATATAGTTCAATAAGTATAGTAAATATTCATATATAACAACACCCTTATTTGGATATATACTGGTATATTGATATCAAATAATTATAATTAGCGAAGGAAATTAAATTATGGCCAAAAAATACACAAATTTTAGAATTGGTGGCTCGCCATCAAAGGTTACTGATGACTACACAGTATGGACAAATGATTTACTTCAAAGAGTTATTGCAAGTAAAACTGTTATTCAGCCTGGTAAATCAACTATTGGTCATAAGTTAATAGATTCTGACGTCGTATACGTAATCACTAACGGTCGAGGTACTATGGAAATAGTAGAATACATGAATTCTGATGAAGGCCATGGGTCAAATCCTTCCTATGGCATAGAACATAAAGACTCCTATGAGCTTTCGGCTGGTGACGTGGTTTTAGTAGAGTCCGGTGACTATTGTAAAGTTGTTAATGATTCTGAACATGATCAATTAACCTATCTAAGGATATTCGATAGAGGTGGCTGGAGAAAATAAATGCTTAAAGCACAAATGAATTCTGATAAATTAGCTGTTGGACTATCAACAGCTTGCTTAATTCATTGTTTTTTTGCTCCGTCATTAATTGTATTGTCATACAGTTTTTTATCCTTCTCTGTTGATAGCGAATTAGTTCATTATTTGATCTTGCTTTTTGCATTACCAATTAGCATTCTTGCTTTAGGGCTTGGATATAAAAATCATAAAGAAACATCATATTTCATAATTGGAATTACAGGATTGATGTTATTGATTTCAGCAGTTTTGTTCTCGGATACATTATTTGGTGAAGCTGGAGAAAGAGCTCTTACTTTGATAGGCTCAATGATTGTTGCATACGCTCACTATAAAAATCACAGCATTTGTAAGCAAATAGAATGTGATTGTCACGATAACTTAACATCTAATTAAAAATCTCAAATCTTGCTACCATCGGCAGATGATCTGAAATGCCGTATTTTTTTGTAGGATTAAAATTAATTGGTTTGCCAGTATCATTATAGGAATTAGATTTTGTTCGATATATTTCTATTGTGTCTTCGATGTATGAAATTCCTCTGCCCTTAGACAAAAATATAGTATCCAAAAACTCCCATGTTTTGCCATAGTTGTAATAATAAGAGCCTTTACAATCATCACATGCATAAATATGAGCAACACTCCAGAAAACTTCTTGAGATTTATATATATTTAGTTTGTTGTCCTCTTTTGTATTTACATTAAAATCACCAAGAGCAATAGTTGGGTAATTATGTCTATTAAGTAATCCAGACAGAACATCCAAGGAATCAATTCTCATTGATACATCGTGAAATCCAGAAGGAAAATGAACGTTGTATATTTTTAACTTCTCTCCATTTATTTCTAAAGTTGCATCAAGAATTGGTCTGGTATCCCTACCCTCAAACTCACCTGAAAACTTTATATAGTGCAACTTAGAATCAATTATGTTGAACCTACTAATTAAAGCAGTATCAATGCCTCTGTAATCCTTTCCTTCTATTAAAACTGAATCAATATATCCATAGGGCTTTAGTAAGTTTAATAATTGACTAAGAATATTAGTATTTTCAACTTCCTGAAGAGCAATTATATCTGGTCCGTTTTGACCATAAGAAATGATACTGTTTGCAATATTTCTTAACTTGGCATTTTTTGTTTCTTCATTCCAATCTAGATATAAACATTCATTTTTCCACGAGTTTACTGGTATTCTATTACATGATTTTTTATGAGCTTCCGATTGTTTAAATTCAATTGGAAGATATGCTTTGTCGTCTTTTTTTACATCATCTAAAGTATCAAATAAATTATCTACATTTAATGTCATAGCACTAAATTCATATCCAAAACTTGTGGTAGGCACTATTAAAAATAAAAGTAAAAATGTCTTTATGAAATTATTCATTTATATCTTTTATATGAAGCTTGATTTCAAAAGGAATATCTATCATTTTTCTTTGTTCCAAGTAAACATTTTGTAAATGTTTGATTTTTTCATCTGAAAAATTAACAACTTTCCTTTTATTAAGATCAATATGAGCAAGAACTGTCTCAAATATGGCTGCAAGATCTGAATCAGCATTTTGTAAAATGCCAACAAAGTGCAATAGTTTCTTGTTAGCTTTATAAAGAGTAAAAGATGGATATACCAACTCACCAAGTGTAAATTCATTTAAATATCTAATACTATCTTCAAGAGTAAATGTAGAAAAACCACTTTTTAGATAATCCTCTCCAAAACCCAATTCATCTATATAAAATGAAGTATAAACACTATCAAAAAGTTTATAGTAATAGTTAACATTCATGTGACCATTATGATCACACATTTTTTCAGTAACCAAGATTGAATTATGAATATATGGAAATGCTTTCATAGCTAAATTATAAATAAAAAAAAGCCCAGTGTAATACTGGGCTTTAAAAGTTATGTGATCTTAGAAAGACATACCAAACTGAAGTCCAAACGTTCTTGGTTCAGTAAAGTTTCCATATAGTTGACCACCTTGAATGTTACTACCAGATCTTAAGTAACTCAAAATCTGATCGTCAGCAATGTTTTTAACATATAGTCCGAGATGCCAATCTGCATTATTCGGAGTAAATTTAACTAATCCGTCCCATGTTTTTTGTTCAGGGATATCAAATCTAGAATAATTAAATGGATCTGAGTTAGTTTCATCTCTGTATCTGTATGAAAGTCTTGCAGATGTAACACCGTTTTCAGTAGGATACAGTTGAGTTAAAGATAAGCTGTATTCTAAGTCAGATGTTGCAGGTAAAGGATTTCCTGCGATACTTACCGGAACTCCTAAAGTTGCTGGGCAAGCAACTCCACCAGCAGGAGCAAAAAATGGTGAAGTACAATTGAATCCAGCTGATTTAAATAATTGCTGTCCATTGTCCATGACTGCACCAGTTACAAAACCCGCACCAGCACCATCTACCGCGCCTAGATACTGCAGAACACTATTGGCATTCAATGGGTTGAGATAATTGATAACAGCTGGTGCATCAGTAATTTCTGCATCAACAAGCAACCATGAAAATTGTAACTGAGTTGTATCAGATAAAAATACGTTCATCTCACCTTCAAAACCAGTAATCTCCGCATCAACATTATTGTTAAAAGATTGAGTGTCTCTTATAGTTGCAACTAACATTCCTTTGTTATCGTTTTTGAAGACATTCATGTTTAGTAGCATTGCACCGTCAAGAAACTTAGCTCTCAGACCGAGATCAAGAACGCTTGTTTCTTCTTTATCGTAAGGCACAGGATTATTACCAGCATTTAATCCTGCACTTTTTGAAGCAGTGGTATAACTACCATAAACCATCACGTCATCTTGTAAGTATTTTTGAATAGCTATCATTCCGTTTACAGTATCTTCCTCTTGTTTCACTGCAGTAACTAATCCTGGGACATCCATACGATTTTCATATAAGAACCCACCAGCTCTCAACCAGTCACCAGATAAAATGCCACCATCGTAAGTTGCTGTCTTATTACCAAGCATGTCAAAACGTAAGCCAAGAGTTAATTTAGTAGTATCATTTAAGTCATAATACATCTCACCATAAAGTGCCCTTGAATAAGTTCTAACGTGCTGATCACTTAAAGTACCTCTTATATCAAAGGGTACAATTACATCAGGTAAAGCTCGAAGTGCAGCAACACCTTCTCCAAAAGCTTCAAGTTGTGCTTGTTGAACTGCTGAGATTGGTAATCCCATCTGCAACATTGCTTGAGCGGTTAAAGCATCTTGTGCTAATGCAACAACAGGTAATAAGCCTTGATAGAAAGGAACACCACCTTTACCACCAAAATCAATGCCTAGAAGATTAGTAACTACTGGATAATATGGATGGGTAGCAAAACTACCAATGAATTGAGTACCAGTTGTTTGAACTCTGTACTCGTTATCGTTTCTATTATCATAGAAATATAGACCAGCTGTGAAGTTAAATGGTCCATCGTAATCAGAAATTATATTGATTTCAGCATTAGAACCATTCGAGAAAACATCAGAAAAATCATATGATCTATCTGAATCAACGCTCTCACAAAATCCAAAGTTTGGTGTACCAAAACATAAATCGGCAACTATTGGAGGCTGGCCTAAAGATTGCGCAGCACCAAGTAAAGGATCTACAGAAATAGAACCATCATTGTCATTCATTTGCATAAATCTTCTTGTTTCATATGTATATTTAGCTGTTAAAAGTAAATTATCATTAAGCTGTCTATCTAGTTGTAAGTTAGTGAATTCAGCCTCTTGGTAATGCATTGGTACTCTATTTAAGTACTGACTTCCAAAATCTGTACTACGTGGGGAATTTGCATAACCATTAGTAATTGACGTTGGATAAAGTGCTGCAAAAAACCCAAAAAATCCTGCACCGATACCTCTGCTATCAGCTGATGCATTCATAGGCCCTCTTTCCCAGGGTGAGCAACCAAAAAATTGATCAGGTTGACAAAAAGATACTTCCTCCTGAGGTCTGCTATCTTCACTTTTTTGACCAGAATAAGTAAATTTAAGTTCTGTGATGTCGTTAATGTCCCAATCTAAAGAAAGTCTTATAGCCTGATCATTCCTATCATCAAATGTGGCTTCAGTAGTGTCTTGAACAAAATAATCTTTTATCGCTTCATTGGTCACGATTCCTTCTCTTGTATTCGAAGCAAATGCAAGTCTCATTCTTACATCATTTGAAATTGGTACGTTTATAGCTCCTTTAATAAGATTTCTGTCTAGTGAGCCAACTTCATAATCAACGTATCCACCTAATTCGTCAGTAGGCCTTGCTGTAACAAGGTTAATAACACCTGCAACTGAATTTCTTCCAAACTTTGTGCCCTGTGGACCTTTTAAAACCTCAACTCTTTCTAAATCAATAAAGCCCAAATCATTCATGACGCTCTCGCTAACACTATGGCCGTTAATTGCTGCCACAATAGAAGCTGTAACGCCGGCACCAATACCAAAAGAACCTATTCCTCTTACGAGAAAGGCTGATCCTGAGCCTATTGTTTTGGAAACACCAAAGCCAGGAACTACTTCTGCTAAATCAGATAAGTCATATATTTGTTCAGCAGCAAGACTATCAGCATCAAAAGCTTGAATAGATACAGCAATGTCCTGAATGGACTCTTCTTTCTTCGTGGCAGTAACCACAACTTCTTCTACTTCTTGAGCAAATGCTGAAAATGAAAAAGAAAAAATTAAGAAAAAACTTAAAAATAATTTGTTTGTAATATTAACGTTTGACATAAATATCCCCCAATATTTGGAATGTAATTAACTATTTTATGCCTAAAATAGCCTCAAGGACAACTTAATTAGGTAAATTTATGTATAAAAATATATATTTTATTTAAATATATTATTTAAAAGGCGTTTTTAAAGGGTTCTTAATACTACTCGTGCCATGGATGACATTTGCTAATTCTAACTATTGCTAGGTATGTTCCTTTAAAAATACCATATTTTAGAATCACTTCAATGGCATAAGCTGAGCAAGTAGGATGAAATCTGCAACTGGGAGGAAACATAGGTGATATGAAATATCTATAAAATCTTATTGGTAATATAAATATCTTTGCAATCATTAATTTAATTCTCTATTTTCTTGTTTTAAATCATTTAAAGCTTTTTCTAGATCTAATACTTTAGTATCAGTACTGCCAATTCTTCTAACAGAAACAGTCCTATCAATTTTTTCCTTATTTCCAATTGCAAAAATAACTGGTACTTTTTTTGAGCTATGTTCTCTTACTTTATAGCTGATCTTCTCATTTCTTAAATCGACTTCTGCCCTGATGCCTTCTTTATTTAATAAATCCATTATTTCTAATGAATAATCATTTACATCAGAAATTATTGAAGCTACAACAACTTGCTGAGGTGCAAGCCAAAATGGAAGCTTACCAGCATAATTTTCAATTAAAATTCCAATAAATCTTTCAAATGATCCCAAGACTGCCCTATGTATCATAACCGGTGTATGTTTTTGACCATCCTCACCAACATATGTCGCATCTAGTCTTTCAGCTAAATTGAAATCTAGTTGAAAAGTACCGCATTGCCATTCCCTTCCAATTGCATCAGTAAGAACAAAATCTAATTTTGGCCCATAAAAAGCTCCATCTCCCTCATCGATTCTGTATGGATATCCAAGATTCTTTATAGCAGCTTCTAATGCTTCCTCTGCTTTGTCCCATGTTTCATCAGATCCAACCCTCATTTCAGGTCTCGTAGATAGTTTAATATCAAAATTTTTGAACCCTAAGTCAGCATATATATCAGATAAGAACTTTATAAATAAGCCAGTTTCTGATTCTATTTGATCTTCAGTACAAAAAATATGGCCATCATCCTGAGTAAATGCTCTAACTCTCATCAAGCCATGCATAGTCCCCGAAGGTTCGTATCTATGACATAAACCGAATTCAGCATATCTGAGAGGCAAATCTTTGTAAGACTTTATTCCTTGATTGTAAATTTGAACATGGCCAGGACAATTCATTGGCTTAAGAGCATTAACTCTTTTTTCATTTGCATGTTCTTCATCGATTTCTGTTATAAACATATTTTCTCTATATTTATCCCAATGACCTGAGGCCTCCCACAATTTTCTATCGATTACTTGAGGAGTATTCACCTCAATATAATCATTTTCTTTAAGCCTTCCTCGAATGAAATTTCTAAGCTTTCGATAGATTGACCAGCCATTTTGATGCCAAAAAACCATTCCAGGTGCTTCATCTTGAAAGTGAAATAAATCCATTTCTTTGCCAAGCTTTCTATGATCTCTCTTCAAAGCTTCTTCAAGATTATCTAAATGACTTTGAAGATCTTTTTCATTATTAAATGCAGTTCCATAAATTCTTGTGAGCATTGCATTGGCAGAATCGCCTTTCCAATATGCACCAGAAACTTTTGTAAGTTTAAAAGAGCCAATAAATTCTAAATTTGGCAAATGTGGGCCGCGACACAGATCTACAAACTTTTTGTCGTCTTGATAATAAAGTTGGAAATTGTCTTTTTGTTTGGACTCATTAACGATAATCTCTTTATATGATTCTTTGTTTTCTTTAAAAACCTTTAATGCTTCAGATTTTGAAACTAATTTTTTAGTTATTGAAGACTTTGTTTTAATAATTTTTTTCATTTCATCTTCAATCTTAGATAGATCATCAGATGATATGCTCTTTTCAGATTCAACATCGTAATAAAAACCATCATCGATTGTTGGTCCAATTGCTAATTTTGACTTTGGATAAAGATTCTTAATAGCTCTAGCAAGAACTTGAGCGGTAAGAGTATGTCTCATTATTTCAATGCCCTGATCAGAATCAATCGTAATTATTGATACAGATGCGTCACCTTCAATTACATCATGCAAATCTCTTTGAACACCATCAACAGATACTGCAACAGCAGATTTTGCTAATCCAGGACCAATATCTTTCGCAAGGTCATATCCTGAAGATCCCTCTGGAAGTTCACGTGAACTATTATCTGGTAATGTTATTTTCATATTAATATTATAGATTGGTTATGCAATTTTTTATATCGGCAGATAAACAACCGTATTGGTTGATAGAATCATAATGAATATTAAACAAGTTATAATCGGTCCTAGGTATACTCTTCCAGTCATCTGAAAAAATATTCTATTAAAATATGGCAATACAAACATCATAGGGACTATGCCAAATAAAAGATTGATGCTTAGCCAATCAGTAGAATTAGAGCTCCAATACACTCTTCCTGTTGCAGCAAAAACTGAATAGTGAATAATAATTATAAAAATTAGTCCAAGAGAATTAGCAAAGCCACCGATAAGTCTAGATTTCCATTCGGCCTGACCTTCAAATCTCATTGAACCATTTATCCGAAGAGAATTTGAAAAAAAGAAAATAAAAAATAATGGAAAATACATCATTAATACTAATAACATTTCAGGTTGAAATACTCTAACTCCCATAAACCAGAATCTATAGTCAACGTGAAAAAAATTATAAACAATAAATAAAATCAAATAATATGCAGTAAAGATTGAAATTCCAAGAAGGAAAGTCTTGCCAAAATCTAATAAAGAAATATTTAATCCCCAAGATTCTCTTTTTGTCCCATGATAACGACCAAACAAGAGATAAGATAAAAGAAAAATAATTAGGCCAATAGTTCCATTTAGCGCAGCCCATAACATTACAGAATTATTCATTCTCTGAGGGAAAAACCATGTAAGTTCTCTATTGGCAGCATCAGTAAAAAGAATTTTTGCTAAATCTACCATCGGAATAAAAGATATACATGCAATGGCAGCACTTACGACAAAAATTGTCCAAAAAACAAGTTTTCCCTCTCGAGTCTGCTTTGGTAGTGCAGATGGAATAGGGTTAATTAGCGTTCTAAAAAAAGTTATGTTTAAAAAAAACCTTGTTAGAGGCACTAACATTATTAAAGAAATCACCATGTTCAATAGAGTAAAGAATTCTTTAAGCTGCCAAATTTGATTTGACGAATCAATTTTAATTGGAAAACCTATGACTCTCTCAAAATAATCAAGTTGATTGGCTGTGGCCTCTCTATTATATGGTTGGAAAGGATGCAAAAGCTTTTCATTGAAAACGACTCTTAGCGTATTTTCATTTTTATTTCCATAATATTTTCCTAACTCAACCTTATTTACTTTGTTTTCATCTGGTAAAACATTATTAATAAGTCTTAATGATTCGGGAGCGATTTCCATATTTCCAGAATCCCAACCTTCCAATTCATTTCTAAAAGCACCTTCGTCATATAGAGCGTAACTGACTCCCATGTTTGATCTTGAGTCTCGTAAAATTTCATCTCTGAGTGTCAATACATAACCTGAAACATATACAGAATGTAGTTTACTTTTTCTCTTTTCATTTATAGCTTCCTTTCCAAAAAAATCAGCCCCCCTAATAGCAGCATTTCCACCCATGGAGTGACCAGTTGAGGCGATTTTGCTAATATCAACAAATGGAAAATTTCCATCATGTGCATAATCAACAAGTGCAAACATTCCATATCCCTGAGTAGTTGCTGCAATTCTACTAGTTGAAGAAGACGACATGCCTTGGGCATATGGATCTATTAAAGCTACAACCATACCTCGTCTAGATAACTCAATGGCAATATTTGATAAAGCCTCTTTTGATCTTTGAAAACCAGGCACAACCACTACAAAAGGAACTTTGTTGTCTTCTTTAGCTATCTTTGGTTTATATAAATCATATACTAAAGACTGGCCATCATCTGTCCTTAATTCTTTTAAATCTATTTCAACCTTTGTAAAACTTGATTGAACTATTGATGCAATAAAGCTTGATAGAAAAATTATTGTTAAACAGCTTAAGAGAAATCTGTGTACTTTTATAAATTTCATCATGATTTAAAATTAAAATATTCTAATGCCTTCTTAGTTAAATGGATATAACGAATCCCTCCTAAGGATTAGTTGCAGGTTCGATTCCTGCAGAGGGCACCAAAATTATGGAACCAACCATGTTGATTGATATTCATCATCCCATTTATGAATAGCTCTTCTATGTCCAGAACTTTTTAGATATAAAAATTCAAGTGAGTTAAAGTTAAATACTAAAACTGAAAAATTTTTATAGCCTGACTCAACTTCAAAATCTTTTATATCGTAATCTTCAGGATTTGTAATTTCTTTTGAGGATCCACCTTTAACTGAATAACATTTTTTTGATCTTGATGTGGATTGTTCCCAAGCAGTCTTAGTGATTTCATCATCATAATGAGTTGATATATTTCCCTGTAATTTAATTTGTATTTTTAGCTCCGGATCGTAGCCTATAACCGAAGCAGTTGATATTTTATTGAAATGATTTATCTTGGCTGCGCGATGATCAGTATGAAACCGCATTTTACGATCTTTAAGACTAAATTCTCTTAGCACCATGACTCTTGAAGTTATCTGATTATCATTAAATGATGAAACAACAGGGGTATGAAACAATGTTTTGGCATCGTTTACCGCAGCTATTAAAATCTTTTCTGCACTCTCAAGCGTTTCCTCCAAAGTTGAATAAACTTCTGGTAAATTAAATTTGCTTTGATTTGTCATGATTTGAGATTCCACTGAGTACCATCACTGGAATCATTTATTTCAACTCCCAGCTCAATTAATTGATCTCTAATGGCATCAGCTGTTTTAAAATCTTTATTATTTTTAGCTTCGGATCTTTTTAAAATCATTTCATTAATTTTATTTTTTAATTCTTCAGGAATTTCTTTAAAAGTTTTATCTTCAAGAATCCCTAGGACTGAACTAATTATGCTAAGTCTACTTTTTAAATTTTCTTTATCACTATTAGAAGAATTATATTCTTTTACGATGTTATTCAACTCTGTTATTAAACCTGGAGTATTTAAGTCATCCATTAGAATTGATATGGCATCTAAATTATTCTCATTTTTATTAGAGATTGTTACATCATCCAATTCATCTTTAATTTGATATAACTTATTAATTAATTTTTTTGCTTGATGGATAACTTTTTCATTCCAATCTAGTCCTTGTCTGTAGTGTGATGACAGTAAAGCAAGCCTTATTACTTCACCGTGATAATTTTCAGCTAAATCCTTTACTAAAATTATATTTCCCAGAGATTTGGCCATTTTTTCACCATTAATTGTTACAAAACCATTATGCATCCAGTACTTTGCGTAAGAATCAGGTTCTTCAACATTTGCGGATGTACAACAGCTTTGAGCAATTTCATTTTCGTGATGAGGGAAGATAAGATCTCTTCCACCACCATGAATGTCAAATGGAAGTCCTAAAGTTTTTTTTGACATTGCTGAACACTCTGTGTGCCAACCAGGTCTTCCAACTCCCCATGGCGATTCCCAACCAGGCTGTTCATCTGTGCTAGGTTTCCATAATACAAAGTCAGCAGGATCCTTCTTGAATGGTGCTACTTCTACTCGGCTTCCAGCAATTTGCTCATCCCTATTTCTCTTAGAAAGCTTTCCATAATTTTGATAAGTTGGTACGTGAAAAAGCACATGCCCTTCTTTTTCATAAGCAAAATCCTTTTCAATTAGTTCAACTATGAGTTCAATCATTTCAGGTATGTACTCAGTAGCTTTTGGTTGAATATCGGGAGCTAAAACATTTAGTTTTAACATATCATCATTATAAATCTTAGTGTATTTTTCAGTGATTGATGTTATTTCAACATTTTGTTCTTTAGCTGCTTCGATGATTTTATCGTCAATATCAGTAATATTAGATACGTATGTGACCTTCGGATAAATTAGTCGAAGAGTTCTAACTAAAGTATCAAAGACAACAGCCATTCTAGCGTTACCAATATGTGCATAATTATAAACAGTTGGTCCGCATGCATAAATTTTTAAATGTTTTGGATCAATTGCCTCTAATCTCTCTTTGATACCACTTAAAGTATTAAACAATTGAAATGGTTGTTTACTGTTCATAATTTATTCTAAATCAATTATATTTAAATCTCTTAATGCATTTAACAACGGTAGTAGTGGCATTCCTCTCACGGTATGAGATGAGCCATTTACATAAGAAAAAAGATTGCATCCTAATGATTCAAATTTGTATGCTCCTGCTGCATTTATTGGATTTTCAATATCAACATAATTAATAATTTCCTTTTCAGTTAAATCATGCATTTTTAATTCAACTGTTTCTGAATATTCCCATAAGCATTCATTATTTTTATAAATACACACACCGCTGTGTTGAAAATGTTTTTGATTAGCTAAAAGTTTTAGACTCTCTATAGCTTTATCTCTTGAACCAGGTTTATGAAGCAGATTATCATTTAGAACACACATCTGATCACCTCCTATTACAATTGATTCAGTATTTTCCTCACTTACTGGCTCTGCTTTTGCTTTAGCGAGATGAACAACCTGTTCGCTATATGGAAGAGATGATATTTTATTTTTAATTAAATCTTCATCGGTTGGTGAAATGATGACGTCAAAAGCAATGCCAGCTTCTTCAAGCATGAGCTTTCTACTCTCTGAACCAGAAGCGAGAATAATAGAAACTTTTGGCTTGATACTGGAATAATCCAGAGATCTAGTCATCTAATACTTTTTAGGTGAGTGAATAAGACTTATAAATTCTTCTCTAGCTTTGTTATCGGATCTAAATGTACCTAACATCCTGGAAGTAATCGTGCTCGACTCTGTTTTATGAACACCTCTTGTGCTCATACATTGGTGATTAGCGTCTATAACAACTGCAACTCCCTTTGGCTGCAGAACTTTATCAATAGTGTCTGCAATCTGTGCGGTCATAGTTTCCTGAGTCTGAAGTCTTTTTCCAAATAAATCCACTAATCTAGCTAATTTACTAATTCCAACAACTCTTTTTCTGGGTATATATCCGATGTGAGCAACTCCAACAATTGGAACCATGTGATGTTCACAATGAGACTCAACTCTTATATTTCTTACAATAACAGCGTCATCATACCCCTCAACTTCTTCAAAGGTTCTGCTTAAAATTTCTTCTGGATCTTCCTCGTAGCCTGAAAAAAATTCTTTGTAAGCTTTAACAACTCTTTTAGGTGTATCAACAAGGCCCTCTCTTTCAGGATCGTCTCCAGCCCAAAGGATTAATGTCTTTACCGCTTCAAGCGCCTCTTTTTCAAGAGAACTCTTAGAAATTTCATCAGTAATGGTCTTTACAGCTTTTAAAGCTTCATCTTTTGATACATTTTTACTCATTTTTTAGTCCAATAATGTTAAAAGTGCCTATTCTATAGTATTTTTCTAAAAATTAAACCAACCATTTAAATCATACTCAATTCCAGTTGATACAAATCCTTGAACTGCAAACAAACATCCTGTCAATACAAGGCCTAAAACTGATCCAATCACACCATTATTTGCAGCATATCCTAGTATAGTTGTTGGTTTATATATTAGCTCTTTATAGTTGATGGATTCATCAACTTGTTCCAAAAGTGCCTTAGCGCTTGTAAGATCTATAATTCTATCTTTATCACCATTTTTAAGCTTTAATTCCCATATTTCCTCTTCAATAATGAATATTTCATTTCTTATAAAATCTCTATGTTCTGCGCTTAGTGATTGAAGTTTAATCGCTTTGTAGATTGCATATAAGCTGATTGATGAAACAAAAAATATTACTACGCATATTAAATACATTGTGGATATGTGATGTCTCAACTCTGTCCAAACGATCAAATTTAAGATAGCTACGCAAAATAAGGAATAAAATATTAATATTGAGGTATAGCTTTGAATACGTAAATAAAAGGCCTCGCCAAAAGATCGAAGCACTTTTCTCATATTCATCCAACTAAATACATTTAATCTTTTCTGTAAATCTACATGAATGTTATCTGGCTCAGAGGTTGAACTAAACATATTTTTAAAATTTAAGCCTGGGAATGCGACCAGGTCACCCAATTTTTTTGAACATCTATATCTTCTTTCATAGTCCACAGAGCATACGAGTCCAAACATAATTAATTGAAAGCCGTTAAGTAATCCAATGAGGGTCGCAGCAGATATAATTTTTTCATTTAGTGTCATTCCAAATAATGGAGTGCCATATAAAAACTTAACCAAAAACGGAGTAACAGATAGAGATAGAACTGTTATAAGCAGAATAGTCCTAAAGTTGTTCATAGTAGGACTGCTGTAAACAGATTTAATTATATTGAAAAGAACAAAACCTGACGCAACTTCATTTTTTGATGAAGCGCTAGTTTTTGCTGGAAAAAGTTCGCTAGAGTCTTCTTCTAGAAATTTTTTTTCAGTATTTTCATCAATTTCTAAAGGAATTCCTTGTAAACAAATGTCATTTTCATCCATTGCAACTGTCAACTCATCTTCAATTAATCCTGGGTAGAGCCAAGGTTGAAGCCAGCCTTGTCCAACTAGACGTCTATTTGTTTTATTCCTATCCCAATCAGGAGCAGGCAAGCAAAGCCTTTCATTATCTTCAGGTCTGAAATATCCATATTTTGTTGAAATAATTAGTCTACGCATAAACAACAATAAGTATGCAAGAATCATATGAAATGGATCAATATTTAAAATTAAGGAACTTTCACTAAAAAGAGCAAGAAAAAGTCCAATATTCATAAGCCATGATCCTGGATAGACTATTAACCACATTTGAACAATTTCTCCAATTGAGTGATGTTTTGGAGATATAGCTATTAACATTCTGTTCTGACTTACATGCCAAGCTCTGCTTATTGATTTTTCAAGAATCAAAGCGGCTATTGGTGAAAAAATAACAGGGGGAAGATTTTCGTATATCATTGTTTTCCAAAAATCTTTCCAGGAAAATTTTACTGGTGAATGATACTCAGAAGCTTTGGCATCTCTTGAGGCGCTCCTTAATTTTGCCGCCTCATAAGAGGAGTTTATACCTGAGATGAATTTTTCATCCTTCTCATTAGTTGGAATCCTTAGACTTAAAAAAGATTCATTAGTTTGTTCAGTCATAATATATTTACAATTAAATTTTTTAATATATTGTAAATCATTATGCTCAAAGCTTTAATTCAACCTGTAACTCTTTTTGAACAGAATGCTTCAATAATTTTTTGTGACGAAACAAAAAAATGCGCAATTGTTGATCCTGGAGGTGATATAGAAATATTACTTAATCTTGCTAAAGAAAAAGAGTTATTACCAGAAAAAATCTTGTTGACACATGGTCATATTGATCACGCTGGAGGAGCAACTGAGATATCAGAAATTTTAAATGTAGAAATTCATGGGCCTCATGTTAATGATAAATTTTTGTTAGATGAGCTTCAAAAACAAGGTGAAATGTTTGGATTGCAATCAAAAAATTGTAATCCAGATAAATGGTTGGATGAAGGTGATGTTGTCACAATCGGCAATGAGGAACTTGATGTATATTTTTGCCCAGGACACACTCCAGGCCATATAATTTTTTTCAACAAAAAAAGTAATTTGGCAATAGTTGGAGATGTTCTATTCAATGGTTCTATTGGAAGAACAGATCTACCGGGTGGCAATTATGAACAACTTATTAATTCCGTTAAAAATAAGTTATGGCCTCTAGGTGATAATATATATTTTATACCGGGTCATGGTCCTTCATCTACATTCAAAGTTGAAAGAGAGAGCAATCCTTTTGTTTCAGACTCAGCTTTAGGTTAATCTAATTTTAATCATACCTTCCGGGAGCAAGAATTTTTCCAAGAAAAGAAAGAATCGTATGAGGTAAAATTTTTAACATAAAAACTAAAAATTTATACGTTTTTGTAGGCACACATAAACTTTTACCTGCAAGTGTTGCTTGAACTGCCTCATCAGCTATTCTTTTAGCAGAAAATACTAAAAAATCAGGTACTCTGTCCATTTGTTCTTGAACTCCACTAGCTGTATGAAATCCTGTAACAGTGAATCCTGGACAAACGGCAGTCGATGTTATCCCTTTGTTTTTATAATTAATATTTATGCTGTCACTAAATCTATTAACAAACGTTTTGATTGGTCCATAAAGAGGCTGAATAGCTGATGGGGGAGCAAAAGCAGCAGTTGAAGAGACAATCATAATTTTTCCTTCACCATTTGAAATCATTTTTGGAAGAAATAGTTTTGTTAACATTATTACCGAAGTTCCCAGAACTCTTATAAAATCTTCCTCATCCTCTAAACTTGTTTCATGAAAAGAAGTTTTTATTCCATAACCAGCATTGTTGACTAATAGATCTACTCTATAATTATTTTTTTCGCAAAAACTCAAAATTTCTTTAGGAGTTTCATATTTACTTAAATCTTTTGCAATTACGGATACATCAATATTATATTTTTTCCTTAAATCTTGAGCTAACTTATCAAGTAGATCTTCTCTTCTTGCAGTCAGTATTAAGTTATAGCCCTTTTTTGCGAGATTTTTTGCAATCTCTTCACCTATCCCTGATGATGCCCCTGTTATTAATGCATATGAATTTTTCATGACTATATACTACCAGTATGAGAAAGATTGAGATAGAATTACATGCTATTTTCATATAATTAAACAATCTTAATAGGTAAAATCAAATGCTTTTTAAAAATAAATTTTTTAACAAATATTTAGCTTTCATTTTTGTTATCACATTTCTATTTGTTATTGACACAGTTCATGCTTATCCAGACATGGAGGAACAAGGTGCTGATGAAACTGCATCTGAATCAACTGATAACTTAAACGAAGAAAAAGCAGATCCAAAAAATCTTAAAGAGTGCAAGATGCAAGCTAATAGTAAAAAAGATGCAAAAGATTGTGAAAAAAAATTCATGAAAACTATAGATGAATTTATTGAAGAAGAAGAACTTACATTAATAGAAGGTTATTTGAAAATATTTACAAATGATGATAACTCAGAATATTACCTGCAACTTGATGCTGCAGATTTAAATTCACAATTTTTATATTTTTCATACATCATGAACGCTCCTCAAGGCAGTCCATTAACTGGTGGCCTTCCATCAGACGGAAGAGTTTTAGAATTTAGGAATTTTAAGAAAGACAGTATTGGTCTTTATCAAATAAATACTAATTATATAAATGGAGATGAAACAAATAACATTTCTAAATCTACTATTACAAATATTACTGAAGCATTTGTTGAGGTATTTAAACCATCAGCCAAGACAGATGAATCAGTATTAATCAATGTAAATAGTATTTTATTATCTGAAAAATTAGATTCTTTAAGTTATGTTCCAGGTGAGTATAGAGAGAGAATAGCTGTTAATTATGGCAGGCCAAATGAATCAAAAACATTTGTAAAAAATGTTTTTAATAATGAAACTAATACTGCTTTTGAAGTTACATTTGCATACGAAAATCAAGCTCCTAATCCCAGAGCATATAGGGTTTCAGCTGTAACAGATCCAAGATATTTATCAGTAACAGCTAGACATATTTTTATCAAAATGCCAGATGACAGATTTGAGCCTAGAGTAAATGATCATAGAATTGGATATTTTGTAAACAGATCTACGGATTTGACTTCATATGAGAACTTTGCAAATTTTGCTCTTATCAATAAATGGAGGCTAATTAAAAAGAATCCTGATGCTGAAATGTCAGAGCCCGAAGAGCCTATTGTATTTTGGGTTGAAAATTCGACTCCGAAGGAAATAGTTCCTGCTGTAATTGCAGGTATTGAAAACTGGAACATTGCATTTGAGGAAGCTGGTTTTATAAATGCAGTTGTTGCAAAAATCCAACCTGAAGATGCGGATTGGGATGCTGCAGATTATGATTATAATGTTGTTAGATGGTCCTCAGAACCTGATGGTGGTTTGCTGGGGATTGGCCCAAGCGTAAGCAATCCACTAACTGGCGAAATAATTTCTGCAGACGTTGTTAACAAGCTGCTAGCTGTAAAAATTGGTTACAACTACAGAAAGCTTTATGGCTATACAGAAGATAATGATCCTCTTATGCAATATATTACAAATCTTACTCTGCATGAGGTTGGACACGTTTTAGGTTTGAGACATAATTTTAGAGGTAGTTATCTCTATAGTCCTGAAGAGATTCATAATAAAGAAATTACTGGGAATACACTTATGAATTCTGTAATGGATTATGATCCAATAAATGTGGCTCCTGAAGGAACTGAACAAGGTATTTTCTTTTCAACAGAACCAGGAGTTTATGATAAATGGGCTATAAAATTTGGATATACACCAAATTTAAGCGATGAAGAAAGAGCGGAATTACTTCGTGAATCTATTAAAAAAGAACTAACTTTTGGAACAGACGATGAAGCTATGTCATATCCTGGTAATAATATTGATCCTAGAACAAAAAGATATGATATGAGCAATGATCCCATTACATATGCAGAAGACATAGTTAAGATCGTTGATCAAAAGATAAGTGAATTACCTGAGATTT
This sequence comes from uncultured SAR86 cluster bacterium, assembly GCA_902591925.1. Taxonomy (GTDB): domain Bacteria; phylum Pseudomonadota; class Gammaproteobacteria; order Magnimaribacterales; family D2472; genus SAR86A. Next base: position 48,685 of record CACJCN010000004.1, on the reverse strand, counting down.
TTGCAGACGAAGAAGGGTTCAATAACTATACTAATTCCTTTTATAGACTTATAAGAACTAAAGGAAGATTCCTTGAAACAGTTGCACAACAAATAGGCGGAGTATACATAAACAAAATTGCATCCAGCCAAACAAATTTTGAATCTTTAGAGCCTGTACCATACGAAAAACAAAAACAAGCATTTGAGCTTCTAAAAAAAGAAGTATTCTCTAACGGAGCCATGAACTATGATCCAAAAATCCTTGCTAATTTAATATATGAACGAGATATTGATAGCTTCTATGCAACTTATGGAGATAATAATGATCCAGATTTTCATTCGCTGGTTTTGGCAAGTCAGAACAATATTTTAAGAAATATACTGCATCCCGCCGTGATGAGAAGATTGGTTAACAGCTCTCTATATGGAAATAAATATATGCCAGATGAAGTACTTTCAGATTTAAATGGAGCAATTTTTGTAATGGGTGAAAAGCCTGATACTTTCAAAAAGAATTTACAGTCGACTTATGTACAGCTTCTCATCGATGGCTTTAATGAAGCAGAGTATGATGATATTTCAAAAGCAGCAGTTTATTCTGCTTTAAAAGATATTCTTGACTTCAGCAAGCAATATAGATTCAAATCTAATCATTTTGATTTAATTTATTTCAACGTTAATAATTTCTTTAAAAATAAGTAGCTTTAAGAAGACTCTAGCTTTAGCAATAGTTTTTTTAATTTTGCACCGCCTGGTCCGCTATAACCTCCTATAGAGCCATCAGAACAAATTACTCTATGGCAAGGTCTAATAATTGGTATTGGATTTTTCCCACAAGCATTTGCAACAGCCCTGTATGCATTAGGTTTTCCAATTGCGGTTGCAACTTCTTTATATGTTTTTGTATTACCATATGGAATTTTTTCAATTTGTTCAAACACCAAATTCTTAAAATTTGAATTAATTATCATTTAAATTGTTTTAAAAACTTTCGTAATTTTGTCAATAGCCCAATCTAAATCTTTTTTGGAGATCATTAGAGGCGGTGCAAATCTTATGACTGTTTTGTGAGTTTCTTTGCATAACAGGCCCTCGTTAAGGAGCATTAGGCATAAATCTTTTGCATTAACTTCTGACTCATTTAATTCCACTCCAATCCAAAGTCCTTTACCTCTTACTTCTTTGACAATTTTAGAGTCTATTTGCCTAAGTTTTGATAAGAAATATTCTCCCATATTTTTACTATTTTCAATTAATTTATCTTCGAACAAAAGATCTATGGCCTTTGATGCCACTTTTGATGCCAGAGGGTTTCCACCAAAAGTTGATCCATGTGATCCAGGTTTAAAATGATCCATAACTTCTTTTGAACTTAAAAATGCAGAAATTGGCAATAAGGCTCCACCAAGTGCTTTGCCAAGAATTAATCCATCAGGCATGATATTTTCATGTTGGAATGCAAATAATTTTCCAGTTCTGCCCAATCCAGACTGGATTTCATCTAAAATCAGAAGAATATTTTTTGCATCACATAATTCCCTTAATTTTGTTAGCCAGCCTTCAGTTGGAACCCTTATACCAGCCTCTCCTTGAATTGGTTCTACTAAAATTGCACATGTATTTTTATTAATTTTTTTTTCAAAAGATTCAATTGATAAGCAATTTTCAATAGATTCACAATTACATGATCCGCAATAATCTGCTGTTTTAAATCCAGGAGTGAAAGGACCAAAACCATCTTTATATGATGAGTCTGATGAAAAGCTGACAATAGTTGTTGTCCTTCCATGAAAGTTTCCATTTGCAACAATTATTTCGGCATTGTCTTCAGGAATTCCTTTAGAAAAATATCCCCATCTTCTTGCTGCTTTTATAGACGTCTCGACTGCTTCAGCTCCAGTATTCATCGTCAGCACAGATTCAAAACCTGAAATATTAGATAATTTTTCTAAAAAAGTTGCAAAAGGTTCGGTATAAAATGCTCTTGATGTTATAGCAAGCTTAGTTGATTGACTTTGAAGAGTTTTAATAAGCTCTGGATGAGAATGTCCATGACTTACCGCTGAATATGCTGAGACCATATCAAGATATTTATTGCCATCAACATCCCAAAGGTATGCTCCTTCACCCTGCTCAATAACTACTGATAAAGGTGAGTAGTTTTGAGCCCCATATAATGATTCTTTTTTTATATAATTGTCTTGTAAACTTGATGACATGGGTGTATTTTACTCGCATAGTTTTTTTCCACAAGATAGGGATGCATCAACAATCAACAACACATTTATTTATGATAGAACCTGTAGAGTTCTATTCGAATGAACAAACCGCATTCACAAACCACTATCAAAAAGAAGTCACTAATGAATCAGCAGACGATATTGCTGAAAAAGCGCTAGCTGAATTTCATGGTCTAAAAAATGCAATTGAAGAAAGAGGAATTAAAGTAACTAGCTTATTAGGTTCTAGAGATTGTCCAGATCATATTTTTCCAAATTGGTTTATGACATTTGATGATAAAACAATGCAAATATTTAGCATGATGGCTCCAAATAGAAGAGAAGAAAAGAAAGCTCACATGATTCAACACCTGACAGAATCATATGAACTAACTGATGACATGTCTCATTTAGAGGAAAAAGAGGTGTTTTTAGAGTCAACAAGCAGCATGGTCTTTGATAGGGTAAATAGAATTGTTTATGGCGGAATATCTCCAAGGACTAATGCTGTTCAACTAATCCTTTGGTGTAGAAATAATAATTATGAACTTGTTTTGTTTGAGACAGAAAGTCATAAAGGCTCGCCTATCTATCACACTGATGTTCTAATGTATGTTGGGACAGACATAATTGGGATATGTCTAGATGTAATTAAGCCTGAGCATAGAGATTTCGTTAAGGAAAAAGTAAATGCAAATCATAAAGTGGTTGAATTAACCTCAGATCAAATCCAAAGTTTTTGTGGTAATGCAATTGAAGCAAAAAATGAGAAAAATGAACTATTTTTGATCATTTCATCAACGGCTTATAATGCTCTAAATAAAGATCAAATTGACTCACTACTAACTAGTTATAAAGAAATTATTTATTCTGATATACCAACCATCGAAAAATACGGTGGTGGATCCGCCCGATGCATGCTTACTGAGTTATTCTAAAAAAAAGGAGGGTTGCCCCTCCTCATAGATTCAATATTTCAACGCTTACTTCTTAAACCAAATTGGGAAAAGAATAATTAAAAAAGCCGTCAAATAGAAAACTATTGCTACAGGTTGATTAAGCAAGCTTGGTTCAGCACTCCATGTCTCTGCAAATCTCATAGCACCATCGCTTACTTCCATTCCAGCCTCATTCATTGATTTAAATGCATTAGCTGTTATAGACCAATTAGCTTGTGCCATTAGATTTATTTGAATACCCCATAGAATTACAGATCCGCCAAACAAAGTAAGTATCACTTTACCTAATACAGTTTTATTTTCCTCTGATTGTTCAGAAGCAACACTTGAAAATCTAGCTGCAACCCATATAGCAATTATGGTTGTAAGACCACCAATTGCTCCTGGAATTCTGTTTGTTGCCCAAACATTCCATATTTCCATTTCCATATAATTTCTCCCTTATAATTTAAATGAATTTATATATTACTGGAATTTAATTAATGTCATCCATAAATTATGTAAATTTTATTTACATAATTAACAGGCTTCTTTTACGAAATCTGATACTTGTTTGATTCCACCTAGCGGGAAGAAATGAACCTTTTCAATATTAAATGAGGGATTATTGGCTTTATAAGTTGCTAATTCAGTAATGATATTCGTTGGCTTATATGGCAAAAGCAATTTAGTTAAATCCTTTGCACGTTTTTGTATAATTTTAATAGAAGCTCCAACTCCACATTCAATCGAATATCTAAGAAGTGTCTGTAATTTTGCAGGGCCAGCTATACCAATATGAACTGGGATATCAATACCAGCGTCTTTTATGTTATTTGCCCAATTTATTACAGAACTTGCATCAAAACTAAACTGTGTAGTAATTGCCATATTTGCATCAGTCCGCTTACTAAATTCATTTTTCCAAGACAACGCTTGATCAACATTGGTTGTTGATCCATCTGGATCAATATCCATGCTACCTTCAGGATGTCCAGCAATATGAAGATTATTAAAATTTGCTTTATCAAATAGTTCAGATTCTATTAGCTGAATTGAAGAATCATATTCTCCGTATGGTTTATTTGCACCGCCAGCAATTAAGAGCGCATTTGAAACATTAGCTTCATTTTTATATCTAGAAATCCAGTCTTGAAGCACATTCTTGTCCTTAATAATTCTTGCAGGAAAATGAGGCATTGCACAAAAACCTTGATCATTAATTTTCTTAGCTGTTGCAACCATCTCTTCAATCGGAGTCCCTTCGATATGTGCAATATATACAAGAGTCCCTGAAGGAATATAATCTTCAAAATTTTCTATTTTAGATGCAGCCTTTGGTGTTACTTCAACAGAAAAACCATCTAAGAATTTTTTAATTGCTTCACTACTCATAACTTATTAAACCATATATCTGGCGGAGAGTGAGGGATTCGAACCCTCGAACCAGTTGCCCAGTTACCTCCTTAGCAGGGAGGCGCTTTCGACCACTCAGCCAACTCTCCTATTTGTATTTAAGAAGAGGGATTATAACTCTTTGAAAATATAAAGATAACTAAATTATCTATCGAATTCTATTTGCATACCGTTTGGTAAGTTTTCTTCAACTTTACCATCTTTAAAAGCAACATAACCATTAACAATAGTCATAAATATTGAAGATTTAAATGTGTGTCCATCAAATGGAGACCAGCCACATTTATACAAAATGTTATCTTTAGATACTGTATATGGAGTATCTAAATCTAAGACTGCTATGTCAGCATAATATCCTTCTCTAATATAACCTCTGTCTTTGACTTGAAATCTGTTAGCAACGTTGTGACTTGTTTTCTGAACTATTGTTTCAAGCGACAAAATATCTTGATGATAAAAATCCATTAGTATTTGCATGCCGTGTTGTACAAGAGGAAGTCCAGCAGGTGCCTTCGAATAGTTTTGATTTTTTTCCTCCCAAGTATGAGGAGCATGATCGGTTGCAATAATATCAATCTTATCCTCAAGCAATGCGTCTATAAGCGCAAGCCTGTCAGACTCAAATTTTATTGATGGATTACATTTTATCTGGTTGCCAAGATCTGCATATCTAGATTCATTAAAGTACATGTGGTGAACGCATACCTCTGCAGTAATTTTTTTGCCATCAATTTTACCTGGAGTGAATAATTCCATTTCTTTCTCTGTTGTTAAATGGAATACGTGAAGGTCAGAATCATATTTTTTAGCTAAATCAACTGCCAATGAACTTGATAAATAACAACTATCAACATCTCTAATTAAATGATGATGTTCAGCGCACAAATCTTCTCCATATTTATTTGAATATATCTCTTCATTTTTCTTCACAGTTTTTTGGTCTTCACAATGCGTTACAACTATCAATGGTGAGTAGTTAAAAATATCATCAAGTGCATCTATATCATCAACAAGCATTTCTCCAAAAGAAGCTCCCATAAAAACTTTAAGTGCTGATGCCTGATTGATATCAACTCTTTTAATTTCTTCAATGTTTGTATTGCTTGCTCCAAGATGAAAAGAGTAATTAGAAAGAGCTCTGGTACTAGCCAATTCAAACTTCTTTGTTAGATTTTCATTTGTAGTAGTAGTTGGATTTACATTTGGCATTTCAAAGAAACTAGTCACCCCTCCAGCAAGACCTGCCTTTGATTCTGTTGCTATATCACCTTTATGAGTTAATCCAGGTTCTCTAAAATGGACCTGATCATCAATCAATCCTGGTATTACATATCTACCATTTAAATCTATTACTTCTCTAGCTTCAGAATCTATGGAACTTGAAATTAATTCTATTCTTTGATTTTTGATTGCAATATCAGATTCTTTAATCTGATTTTCATTAACAATGCTGCAATTTTTTAAAATTATGTCGTACATTTATTTTTCAAGTTCAAACTCTTCATGAAGAACATTTACAGCCTTATCAATCAAAGATTCATCTATAACCATTGTAATTTTAATCTCAGATGTGGAAATAATTTGAATGTTTACATTATTTTCTGACAGAGCTCTAAAAGCCTTACTTGCAACACCAGCTTGAGATCTCATTCCCGTTCCAACAAGAGACACTTTAGCAATGTCGGAATTAATTATTAACTTTTTATAGTCAACTTCAGTTTTAAGGTCTTCAAGTATCTTTTCAACTGAGTCACTATCTTCATTTGAAACGGTAAAAGTAAAGTCTGTTTTATCATCAATGCTTACGTTTTGAACAATAACATCAACCTCTATCTCTGCATCACTTATAGGTCCAAGTATCTTAAAAGCTGTTCCAGGAATATCACCAACACTATGCAGGGTGAACTTTACCTGATCTTTTTGAAATGCTATACCAGATACTAATGCATTCTCCATACTTTCATCCTTTAATGAAATTAAAGTTCCATTCCCGTCATTAAAGCTCGACAAAACTCTCACTGGAACCTTATATTTATTAGCAAATTCTACTGCTCTAGTTTGCACGACTTTTGCACCCTGACCTGCAAGCTCAAGCATCTCTTCCATTGTAATTGAATCTAATTTTTTTGCATTAGGAACTACACCAGGATCTGTAGTAAAAATTCCATCAACATCTGTGTATATATCACATCTGACTGCATCTATTTGAGCTGCTATAGCTACTGCAGTTGTATCAGATCCTCCTCTGCCAAGAGTTGTTACATCACCACCCTCTGTCACTCCTTGAAAGCCTGTGATGATTGGGATCGTATCACTATCAATAACATCCAGTATTTTTTTAGCATCTACATCAAGAATTTTTGCTTTTGAGTATGAGCTAGTGGTTCTCATAGAAATTTGAGACGCTGAAAATGACTTTGCTTTAATACCTTTGGAATGTAGTGCCATAGTTAATAGAGCAGAGCTCACAGTCTCTCCTGTAGATACTAAGGCGTCGAATTCTCTTTTATCTGGATCATCTCCAAACGCTTTAGCTAAATCAACAAGTCTGTTTGTCTCTCCACCCATTGCTGAGACAACAACAACTATTTGATTAGATTTAGAGGCATTTTTAATTATCTCAGCCACAGAATCTATTCTGTCGACTGTTCCAACAGATGTACCTCCAAATTTTTGAACAACAATTTCAGACATAGTATTTTTTATTTTGCGAGGGATTTTACTGAATTTGGTATAGAAGTCACGAAATCTTTAATGTTATCTGTTTCGCCAGCACCTTGGGCAAAATCAGATCTACCTCCACCCTTTCCATTAATTTGATTAGATAATTCAGACACAACTTCCTTCGCAGATAAAGATTCAGATAGATTTTTTGTAACTCCACAGACCAAAGCAATTTTATTTGATGACTCTGTAAAAATAACTACGCATAATTTTTCATTTGTATTTTTCTGTTCATCAGCAAGAAATCTTAAATCTTTTGTATCCTCAACATCTACTTGCTCAACAATTAATTTCCAATCGCCAAATTCATGCATTTCTGATGAAATTACTGATTTCTTGGCACTTTTGCTCTTTGAAGATTTCTTTAATTTCTTATTCTCTTCAATCAAAGAATTTACCTTTTCTTGAAGTTCATCAGCTGATACGTTAAGAGAATTTTGTAAAGATAAATTAACGTCCCTTAATTTTTTAACATGCTCAATAGACTTTGACCCTGCCAATGCTTCAATTCTTCTAATTCCTGAAGCAACACTTGATTGGTTTGTAATTACAAAAAATCCTATATCTCCTGTTCGATTGACATGAGTTCCACCACATAGTTCTACCGAATATGAGTTTTCTCCCATAGTAAGAACTCTTACATCATCATCATATTTTTCTCCAAACAATGCCATAGCTCCAGACTTAAGAGCATCATCTAATTTCATTAATTCAGTTTTTACTTCCAGATTTTTTAGAGCCTCTTTATTAACAATATCCTCAATCTTAGTAATTTCTTCTTTCGTAAGTGGTTTAGTGTGAGAAAAATCAAATCTAAGTTTATTTTCGTCAACCAAGGACCCCTTTTGTTGAACATGATCACCCAAAACCGCTCTTAATGCTGCATGAACTAAATGAGTTGAAGAATGATGTATAGCAATTGCAGACCTTTTTTCTTTTTCAACACTCATTTTAATAACGTCACCAGTTTTAATGCTTCCTTTATCAACAATTGCTTTATGAATATATACTTTACCTTGTTTCTTACAATCTAAAATACTACCAGTTGACGATTGAGATGCAAATTTTCCTTTATCTCCAATTTGTCCACCAGCTTCAGCATAAAAAGGTGTTTGATTACATGCAAAAAATATTTCCTCTTTATTCTTAGCTGCATCTATTCTTTCCTGATCTTTCCAAATAACCAAAATTTTTGAATCAGACTCTAAATTTTCGTAACCTAAAAATTTAGTCTCTTCAATTCCAGATGCTGCTGGGAGCGAAGATACAAAACTGCTTGATGCTTTCGAGGTTTGTTTTTGTTGATTCATGCACTCATTGAATCTTTCTTCGTCAATATCAAGCTGTTTTTCTCTTGCAATATCTGCAGTCAAATCAAATGGAAAACCATAAGTGTCATGTAATTTAAAAACTACATCGCCAGACAGAGTTTTATTTTTCATATTGGAAATAGTGTCTTCAAGTATTTCTATTCCTGTCTCAAGCGTTTCAAAGAATTTAATCTCTTCATTCTTAATTAATTCAATAATATCTTTTTGTTTTTTCTTTAATTCTGGGTAAGCAGAATTCATTAGTTTTATTAAATCTTTTACAAGTAAATGCATAAATGGTTTTTTGGCACCAATTTTATATCCATGTCTGATGCCTCTTCTCATTATTCTTCTCAAGACATAGCCTCTTCCTTCTTTTTCAGGAATTACTCCATCAGATATTAAAAAAACACTTGATCGAATATGATCAGCAATAACTTTGTGAGATGTACTTCCTTCGCTGCCAAGTATTTTTTCTGAAGCATTGATTAAATCTTTAAAAACATCCGTTTCATAATTTGAATTAACGCTCTGTAGAACCGCTGCAATTCTTTCTAATCCCATTCCAGTATCAACAGATGGTTTTGGAAGTGGTTCCATTTTTCCACTTTCATCTCTATTAAATTGCATAAAGACAAGATTCCATATTTCGATAAATCTATCACCTTCATCACCTTCGGCCCCTGGAGGTGTTCCATCAATGTGTTCTCCATGGTCATAAAATATTTCAGAGCATGGTCCACATGGTCCTGTATCACCCATAGACCAAAAATTATCATCATCACCTAATCTAGCTATTCTGCCTGGATCAATTCCAATAATATTTTTCCAAATTTCTTCAGCCTCATCATCGTCTTTATAAACAGTGATCCATAACTTTTCTTTATCTAGCTTAAGTTCCTCTGTTAAAAATTCCCATGCGAATTTAATAGCATCTTCTTTAAAATAATCTCCAAAACTAAAATTACCTAACATTTCAAAAAATGTATGGTGTCTTAAGGTATAACCAACATTTTCTAGATCATTATGCTTGCCTCCAGCTCTAATACATCTTTGTGAGGTTGCAGCTCGTTTAAAATTTTTAGTCTCAGTACCTAAGAAAACATCTTTAAACTGCACCATTCCTGCATTTGTAAATAATAGAGTTTCATCATTTGATGGAACTAGAGAGCTTGAAGCAACAACTTCATGATTCTTTGAATTAAAAAAATCTAAAAAAGCTTTTCTAATATCACTTGTTTTCATCTGAATTCATTATTTGCTTATATTTTTTGTAATTTTCTACGTAATGAGAAGCACCAATAGAAACAACGCTTTGTTCTTCTTCGCTAAGAACCTTTTTAATTTTTCCTGGAATGCCTAAAACCATTGAACCATCAGGTACTTCCATGCCTTCTGTAACTAGTGCCTTGGACCCGATAATGCAATTTTTTCCTATTTTAGCTCCGTTTAAAACTACAGAACCAATTCCGATCAAACTTCCGTCACCAATAGTGCATCCATGTAGCATAGCCATGTGTCCAACAGTTACCATCTTGCCGATAGTACACTTAAATCCAGGATCTGTATGTAAAATTGCCCCATCCTGAACGTTAGAACCCTCACCAATTTCAATTGGTTCATTGTCGCCTCTTAAAACTGCATTGAACCATATACTTGCATCTTTTTTTAGGATTATGTCTCCAATAACAGTTGCGTTTGGAGCAATCCAAAAGTCATCTCCCTCAGTTTTAATTTTTTTGTCACCCAGATTAATTTCCATCGTATTTTCTTATTAAATCAAAGTCAGTTTTTATGGCAGCATCAAAACAAATATTCAAAAAATCCGCTGCTATCATGGCTGTGAGGCCCCAAATTTTATTACCATTATAAACCCAACTTGGAATATATAGTTTTAAATCATTTTTTTTAAATTCGTTATAGGTGATGTTTTGAGGTTCCATTAGAAATTCTAAAGGTACTGTAAATATCTCATCTATCTCATAATTTCCCTTGAAATCTTGATTCTTTATAAGATGCCCTACATATGGATGAACTTCGATCTTATGTCGCGATATCAAATAATTAAGTGCACCTAATTTTTTTAAATTCTTTGTATCTAAATTTATTTCCTCGTTACTTTCTCTTAAAGCAGTTTCATAAAGGTTTTTATCGCTTTCCTCCCACTTGCCTCCAGGAAAACTTACCTCACCAGAGTGAGTTGACAGACTTGAAGACCGTTTAGTAAATAAAATTTTGATGTCGCTATCATTATCATTTTGTAAAAGAATAATCATCACACCAGCTTTTTTATGATCAGTAGTATCAATGAGATTTATTTGTTCAAGTTTTTGCTTTATGCTGTTAATCATACGGATAATTTTAACGTCTAAAGTATCTATAATCTTTAAATAAGGAAGGAAATTGAAATATTGTTCTAACTGCGGCAGCTCAAACCTGGAATTTATGATTCCAGAACATGACAATATTAAAAGATATTGCTGCCAAGATTGTGATTCAATCTTCTACACTAACCCAAACAATGTTGTTGGCGCCTTATGTATAAGAGATAACAAAATACTAATGGCAAAAAGAGATATAAATCCTCGTAAAGGTTTATGGACACTACCTGCTGGTTTTATGGAAAATGCTGAAACTCTTCAAGAAGGTGCTATTAGAGAAACTTTTGAAGAAACTGGTTCAAAGGCAAAAATTAAAATGGCATATTCAATGTTTAGTCTGCCTCATATCAATCAAGTGCATATGTTTTTTTTAGCTGATCTTTTAGATGATAACTATGGTCCAACTTTTGAAAGTTCAGATGTGAGGCTATTTGATATTGATGAAATTTTATGGGATGAAATAGCCTTCCCTACTGTTAAAAAAACACTTGAGTACTATATTAAGGATCTCAAAAAAGGCGATTTTATTTTTAGAGAAGAAGATATAAAACTTTGGTAATTAATTCTTATCGCTAAATTTTTTTGCATTTATAAAAATTTGCATCCAAGGAGAGTACTCTTTCCAGTCTTTTCTGTGCCAACTTAGTTGAACTTTTCTAAAAACTCTTTCTGGATGAGGCATCATAATGGTAACTCTCCCATTAGAAGCTGTAATACCTGTTATGCCATTAGGTGAGCCGTTTGGGTTAATAGGATACATTTCAGATGTGTTTTCTGATGAATCAACAAAATGCATAGCTATTTGATTGGATTTTTCTAATTCCTGAAGATCATTATTATTAAAATGAGCTCTTCCTTCTCCATGAGCTGATGCAACCGGTATCATCCAATCCTCCATTCCATCTAAGAGAACCGACTCTGTTTTTGATATTTTTACTTGAGCCAAACGGGCTTCAAATTGATCTGATAAATTTCTTTCAAAACTTGGCCAAAATTCAGCTCCTGGAATAATATCTTTTAAATTTGAGAGCATCTGGCATCCGTTACATACACCTAATGTGAAAACTTTTTCATCATTGAAAAATTCTTGAAATTGATCTTTAACAAGATTGTTGTACAAAATAGTTTTTGACCAGCCTCCTCCAGCACCCAGAACATCACCGTATGAGAAACCACCACATACTGCCAAGCCCTGAAAGTCCTTTAAATTTGTGTTTCCATCAAGAAGGTCTTGCATATGAACATCAAAAGCATTAAAGCCTGCAAGCGTAAAAGCAGCTGCCATTTCGTTTTGTCCATTTACGCCCTGTTCTCTTAAAATTGCTACTTTAGGCTTTGTTCTTTTGATATTAATATGCTTAAGCTCATTTTCATCAAACGAGATATTGCTTTTAAGTCCTTGAAAATTTCTATCATAAAGTAAACTTAGTTCAGAGTTTGCAATTTCTTTGTTATCTCTTATAGATTGAATAGCATGAGAAGTCTCTCGCCAATTTTTTTCTAATTCAATAACTGACTTACTAAAAAGCTCTGAATCATTTTTAAAAATTGAAAATTGCTCATCATCTATTATTTCAGCTATATTTTTTACAAAAATATTTTCATTCGTTAGATTCTTTGTAACTTCATCAAGATTATTTTTCTTAATTTGAATTGCAAAGCCAATTTCTTCAGAGAAAAGGAATTCATTGACGCCTGATGAATCATCTAAATCCATTCTCATACCGACTTTTTTGGTAAAGCACATTTCTAGCAATGTTGTTATAAGACCTCCATCAGAAATATCATGCATTGCTAGTATCTTTTTACTTTTCAAAAGATTTTGAATACCTGAAAACAGTTTTTCGAATACCTCAATATCATCTATGTCTGGGGTATGTTGATATTTTGTTTCAGTGATTTCTGAGAATATTGATCCAGCCAACCTATTTTTATTATTTAACTTAATCAAAAGAATGCTTGTATCATCAGAAGTGTTTAATTCTGGAGTAACTGACTCAGTAACATCATCTACTGGTGCCATTGCTGTAATAACTCCAGACAAGGGACTTGATACTTCATAATCTGAGTTATTTTCTGACCACTTAGTTCTCATAGATAAAGAATCTTTTCCGACAGGAATAGAAACTTTTAAATCGACCGCAATTTTTGATAAAGCCTCAACTCCAGACCTCAAGGCAAAGTCGTCTGAATTTTCTCCAGATGCTGCCATCCAATTTGCAGACACTTGAACATTATTTAATCCTTTAATGACAACCCCTGACATATTGGTTAAAGCTTCGCCAAGAGCCATTCTCATAGATGCGGCAGGGTTTATAAGAGCAATGGTAGGCTTTTCTCCAATACTGAGAACTTCTCCATTATTTGATGTATAAGATCTTAAGCTTAGTGAATAGTCAGAAACAGGAACTTGATATGGCCCCACTAACTGATCTCTTGCAACCATTCCACTTACTGTTCTATCACCAATTGTTATTAAGAAAGATTTTGATGAAACAGTCGGATGTTGAAGAACTTTAGTAATTGAATCACTTAGATCAATATCTTCTGAATTATCTTCATTAAGTGTTTCAACAGATTCTTCTTTAACTTCCATTTCTGTAATTGGAAGATCGCCGAATAGCATTGATAATGGCACATCAACTGGATAGTTTTTGTTTTGCTCATCATAAAGTTTTACAGACATTTCTTTTGTTGTATGTCCAACAATTGCATATTCACATCTCTCTCTTTGACATATCTTTTCAAAAGCATTTTTATTATCTTTATGAATTGCTAATACATACCTTTCTTGAGATTCATTAGACCAAATTTCCATAGGTGACATGGACTTATCTGCATTTGGAATTTTTGATAATTCAATATACACACCCAGATTAGAATCTTTAGCTAATTCAGGAATTGCATTGGATAGTCCACCAGCACCAACATCGTGAATAAACTCAATAAAGCTATTTTCTTGTGATGAACATTTATTAATGACCTCTTGGCATCTTCTTTCCATTTCAGCATTGTCTCTTTGAACGGAAGCAAAATCTAAATCTTCGTCGCTATCTCCTGATGAAACTGATGATGCAGCACCTCCACCAAGACCAATAAGCATTGCAGGTCCTCCTAAAACAACAACTAAATAATCTTCTTTAATTTGTAATTTAAAGTTATTTACATCCCTTACTTCACCTATACCTCCAGCAAGCATTATTGGTTTGTGATATCCAAAGGCTTTGTTATTGTCAAAGTCGGTTTCAAAACATCTAAAATATCCAAGGGTTGATGGTCTCCCAAATTCATTATTAAAAGCAGCTGCTCCGATCGGGGCTTCAATCATAATATCTAGCGGGGATGCAATTCTTGATGGTTTAAGCTCATTCTTTTCCCAGCTTCTCAAAAGGTTTGGAATTCTTAAATTAGAAACATTAAAACCAACCAACCCAATTTTAGGTTTTGCACCCCTTCCTGTAGCTCCTTCATCTCGAATTTCTCCACCAGATCCTGTTGAAGCTCCTGGATATGGTGAAATTGCTGTTGGATGGTTATGAGTTTCGACTTTAATAGTTGAATTTAAATTATCCTCTTTAAATTCATATTCATTGGATTCATTTAAGTTCAATCTCTCAACTTTTGATCCCTCGACAATAGCTGCGTTATCTTTGTATGCTGAAATGATTCCATCTGGAGATGATTTGCTTGTCTCTTTTATTAAATCAAATAACGTATTATTTTTTTGAGAACCGTCTACATTCCATTTAGCATTAAATATTTTGTGTCTACAATGCTCAGAATTAGCTTGAGCAAACATCATCAATTCTGCATCGGTGGGATTTCTTTTTTCTTTATTATAAAAATCATACAAGTAATCTATTTCTTGATCGCTCATTGCAAACCCAAATGACTTGTTTGCTCTTTCAAGCTCTGATTTACCCTCTTCTAATATGTTGATGTGATTCAAGGATCTGGGTATATCTGATTTAAAAAGATTCTTAAAATCATCTTTATTGTTATAAATCGATTGAGTCATTCGATCGAAAAACATCGAGAGATCTAGTGCATTAATTTCATAATCACATTCAAGATTAAATCCATAAAGTCTTTCAACTCTTTCAATATTATCAAAACCAACGTTTCTGATAATGTCCTCTGTTTTCGATGACCATGGTGAAATTGTTCCCAATCTTGGTCCTACATAAAAAGAAAACTCTGCGTCATTTTCTTTTGCAGCAAGAATGTCTTGAAGACCCTCATGATTAATTTTTTCAGATTTAGATTGAACCAAATAAATCTCATTAGACGATATTTTTGCATTGATTTTGTTTGAATTTGAGAATTGGTGCTTGATCTGATCAAGCTTAGAACTTGAAAAACTTTGCTTGCCCTTAAATATAAAGTTTTTAGTCTTTGACACTTCTTTAAGTCTGAAATATTGTATATAACATACTAATTATAAAGTCTTTATGAATTAAATAATTAAAAATGGGGAATATCTTTAGATTTTTTTTATTTTCAGCCATTGCGGTCTTTTTGGTAGGTTGTTCTTTCTTTAACAAAGAAATGAGTTGTGAAGAAATTCTAAATAATTCTTATGAAGAGTCTTCATTAAACAACTTTGAAAAAAATAAATTTAAAGACTTACTCGAAAATAGATATCCTCAATTCGACGAGATGTTTGCATCTGCATCTAGAGAAACAAATATTGAAAAAAATCTTTTAGCAGCAATCTCATTTCAAGAATCTCAATGGGATCCAAGAGCAAAATCTAATATGGGTGTTAGAGGTATGATGATGGTTACATTAGAGACTGCAGCCTTAGTAGGCGTTGAAAAAAGACTTAATCCTGAACAAAATATTAAAGGCGGAGCAAAATATTTTTCAATGCTTCAAAATAAAAATAAAATCGGTCCCTCCGAAGCTGATAAATTATCAATTGTATTGGCAAGTTATAATCTTGGACCAACAAATATCATTAAAATAGCTGGTCAAATAGATTCTAATATTGAAAACGTTACTTGGGAGGATATAAAAGAAAAACTCAAAGTAACTACTGGAGAAGATCTTAATATGATGGATAACGGATCCTACTCGAGGGCTCAACAGGCAATAGATTATGTTGATAGAGTTAAGAGCTATTATCAACTAATGAGTGCTCATGCATGTGTTAATCCTAAAGATCAATTAACTTTCTTTTAAGCGAAGTTATTTTATCTCTACAAACTGCAGCTTTTTCGAATTCCATTTTTTTTGCTAAAGCAAACATCTCATCTTCTAATTTTTGCAAAGTCTCAGTGATGTTATCTACAGTATCATCCTTAATCTTAAAGGTAACAATTTTATCAATGTCTTCTTTTTTCTTTTTGGTATTTCCCTTAATTATTCTTGCACCTTCCATAATATCTTTAACTTTTGTTGAGATAGATTTTGGCGTGATATTGTTTTTGTTATTGAACTCTTCTTGAATGGACCTTCTTCTATCTGTTTCATCTATTGCCCTTTGCATTGATCCGGTTACCTTGTCTGCATATAAAATAGCCTTCCCCCTCAAATTTCTTGCTGCTCTTCCTATTGTTTGAATCAAAGTAGTATCAGATCTCAAAAACCCCTCTTTATCTGCATCTAAAACTGCAACGAGACTTACCTCAGGAATATCTAAGCCCTCTCTTAATAAATTAATGCCAACAAGAACATCAAATTTACCCAATCTAAGATCTCTAATAATTTCAACACGCTCTACTGTGTCTATATCAGAGTGCATGTATCTAGCAGAAATATTATTTTCATTTAAATAATCTGTTAAATCTTCTGCCATTCTTTTTGTAAGAGTGGTCACTAATACTCTTTCTTTCATTGCAACTCTCTCGTTACATTCACCTATAACATCATCAATTTGTGTCGAGGCAGGTCTTATTTCTACTTCAGGGTCTGTTAGGCCAGTTGGTCTTACAAGCAACTCGACTAAATTATCTTGCTTCTCATTTTCATATTTACTTGGAGTGGCAGATACATAAATTCTTTGCGGTGCCAACATTTCCCATTCCTCAAATTTTAATGGCCTGTTATCTAAAGCTGATGGAAGTCTAAAACCATATTCAACTAGTGTTTCTTTTCTTGACCTGTCACCTTTATACATTGCTCCTATTTGTGGAACAGAAACATGCGATTCATCAATAAAAACAATTGCATCCTTTGGAATATAATCAAATAAACATGGTGGCGACTCTCCAGGTTTTCTGCCACTTAAATATCTTGAATAATTTTCAATACCCTGACAATAACCAAGCTCTCGCATCATTTCGATGTCATAATTGGTTCTCTCTTCTAATCTTTGAGCCTCAACAAGTTTATTATTGTCTCTTAGAAAGTTAAGTCGTGTTTTCAATTCATCTTTTATATCTGGAATACAATTTGTAACTGTATCTTTTGGTGTTACGTAATGAGTTTTAGGAAAAATTGTGACTCTTGGAATCTCGCTAATAATGACTCCTGTAAGAGGATCAAACCATGATAATTTTTCAATTTCATCACCAAAAAATTCAATTCTTAATGCCTCCTTGTCTGAGTCAGCAGGATAAACATCAATAGTATCTCCTCTAACTCTAAAGGTTGCTCGCCTAAAATCTAAATCGTTTCTTGTATATTGAAGCGCAGATAATCTTAAAACAAGATCACGTTGAGAAATCATATCTCCTCTATCAAGATGAACAACCATTTTTAGATAAGATTCAGGTGCACCTAAACCATAAATTGATGAGACAGTTGCAACTACAACAGTATCTTTTCTTTCTATAAGAGCTTTAGTTGCAGAAAGTCTCATTTGTTCGATATGCTCATTTATCGAAGCATCTTTTGCGATATATGTATCAGATGTTGGAACATAAGCCTCTGGCTGATAATAGTCATAATAAGAAACAAAATACTCTACAGAATTATTTGGAAAAAAATCTCTAAATTCACCATATAGCTGAGCAGCGAGGGTTTTATTGTGAGCCATTATAATTGCAGGTCTCTGAGTCTCCTCAATAACTTTTGCCATAGTGTAAGTTTTTCCAGATCCAGTAACACCTAATAGAGTCTGATGCAGCAATCCATCCTCAAGCCCAGATACTAAATTATTAATAGCTTCAGGCTGAGATCCAGCTGGCTCAAAATCAGATACAACCTTTAATGTTTTTGTCATTTACTTATATATAAAAAATTACTTATAATGCTCTGCTATTAGCGTTCCTCAGTAGCTCAGCGGTAGAGCAGTTGACTGTTAATCAATTGGTCGTTGGTTCGATCCCAACCTGAGGAGCCATTTAACTTCACAAATTATTCTCAATCATAAATTTTTTCATCAAATTATAAATATTTTCTCTAGTTTTTTGAAAAGCCATATTTAATTGGACATCGTTTAAATTATTTATAGCGGGATCTTCATTTATCCAGTGTAAAGAAATAGCATCCGTTGGTAAAACTGGACAAATCTCCTCAGCACATAAAGTTATTGCAAAATCTAGGTTATCCAAAAAATCTTTATCTAAATCATTTATAGATTTTGACTTATTGCTGCTGATATCAATCCCAATATCTTTTAGCGTTTTTACAGCGCAAGGATGCACTTCACCAACAGGAGCAGACCCAGCACTTTTAATAGTATGATTGTGACCGAACATATCAACAGCAAGACCTTCAGCGATCTGACTTCTAGCAGAATTTCCAACACATAAAAAAAGAATATTCATGGATAAATTGTAGATTTGCTTATATAGAGTTATCTTATATCTATTATAAATAATTTTAAAAGTGATTAATAAAATAAGCGTCAAAAGCATGCTAAATGGACTCGAAGGAAAACTTGGAGAGGATGACTATACTGAGCCACTTGAAATTCTAATAAATTCAGCAAATAAAAATAACGAATTTAATCTTTTTGGTTCCATAGCATTTAAAAATCAGCTTAAAGATAGGCTGAAAATGAGAAGTAAATTATATAACTTTGTAAAAGACAGAGATCTCCCCTCAACAGCTAATCCGGTTTTTGTAACTGGCCTTCCAAGGTCAGGCACTACTTTTCTTTTTAATTTACTTGCTCTTGATAATAGTCATAGGTCTCCTAGATATTGGGAAATAATGTCCTTGATGCCACTAGTTAAAAATAAATTTGATATTAAAAGACGGGAATGGAAGATCAATGCTGAATTAAAGTTTGCGAGAACAATTATTCCTAAATTAAGAAACATGCATCATATAAGAGCAAACTCACCAGAAGAATGTGAACTCCTTGCAACCATAAATGTAAGAAGTTTTGTCTATATGTGTATGGCAAATGTTCCTGAATACGTAGAGTATCTAAAAGACTGTAGCTTTGATTCTGTTTTTAAATGGCATAAACGATTTTTTCAAGTCCTAGAAATTAATGGAAGGCCTAAAAGATGGTTACTTAAAGACCCAAGTCACATAGGCCACATTCCAGAAATATTAACCACCTATCCAAATGCAAAATTTATAAATATACATAGAGATCCTATGGAATCGGTAGCATCTTTTTGCAGCCTTGCAAAAAATATAAGATCTGCCTTCTCAAAGAATGTGAATCCAGAGCAAATTGGTGAAGTTATTTTAGACTTTTGGCAACACAGTCTTCAAAAAGGCATCCAAGCTAAAGAAAACCTTTCCTCAGATCAAATCATTGATATTAGTTATAGCAATTTTATAGATGATCCTTTAAACATTTTGAAAGATATATACCAAAACTTTGAATTTGATATGGATATTGAAACCGAAAATAAAATTAAAAACTATCTAATAAATCAGAGTAAGTTAAAAAAAGAAAAGCATTCATATTCAATAGAAGAATTTGGTTTAAACGAAGCTAAAGTTAAAGACTGTTTTAAAAACTACATGATGAAATATGAATTTTGATGATAAAATCAATATTAATATCTAAGGCGAATCATTGAAAACTAGAAACTTTAAAATCTTTATACCTCTTTTAGTCGCATTAACCTCATGTGTGGATGTTATTGAAAATGATGAAGCTAATAATCTTATGGAGAATAAAATGACACAAGTAATAATAAAAACATCTGTTGGAGACATTCAACTTGAACTTAATGACGATAAAGCACCTATAACAGTTGAAAATTTTAAAACTATTGCTTCAAGTGGATATTATGAAGGAACAATATTTCATAGAGTTATAAATGGTTTCATGATTCAAGGCGGTGGATTAACTGCTGATATGAGTAATAAGTCTAGTGGAACTGGTCCTATACAAAATGAAGCTAATAATGGATTGCCAAATGACAGAGGTACTATTGCAATGGCCAGAACGATGGATCCACACTCAGCTACAAGTCAGTTCTTTATTAATCACAAGGACAATGCATTTTTAAATCATACTGGTGAAACATCTCAAGGATGGGGATATGCTGTATTTGGTATGGTTACTGAAGGTATGGATGTTGTTGATCAAATAGCAGAAGTTGCAACTGGATCATCTGGAGCCTATCAAGATGTTCCTGAAGAAGTGATAACTATTGAGTCAGTTACTATCTCTGAATGACATCCTTTTTTATATCGGACATACATTTAAGCGAAAGTAATAATAAACTATCTGCTGCTTTTATAAATTTTCTTAAAGATTCTAAAGAATCTTGCTCGCAACTTTTTATTCTTGGAGACCTATTTGAAGTTTGGATTGGTGATGATTATGAAACAAGTTTTATAAACAACATAAAATCTGAACTTTTAAAGTTTACAACTAATGGACCAGATACCTTTCTTATGCATGGTAATAGAGATTTTTTAATAAGTGAGAAATTTTTGACTGATACTGGTATTAAACTTCTTCCCGATCCATTTGAAATAACTATGCATAATAAAAAAGTTCTCTTAAGTCATGGAGACTTCTTGTGTACTGATGACGTTGATTACATTAATTTTAGAAATCAGGTTAGAGATAAAGCCTGGCAAGATAATTTTTTGAGTAAGTCAATTGAAGAAAGAAGTGAAATTGCATCAAAACTAAGAAGTGATAGCAATGATGCAACCCAAGATAAATCCATAGAAATCACTGATGTTAACGAGTCATCGGTCAAAAAAATTATTGACGATTACTCTCCTGACATATTTATTCATGGTCACACTCACAGACCTAATATTCATGAATATGCATCCTCAAAACGTATTGTTCTTGGCGATTGGGATGACTTTGGTTGGTATCTTCGTCTTGACGATGAATCATATAATTTAGAAAGATTTTCTATTGCTTGATTAACTACTTTACAAATAATTAGATTTAAATATACTGTATATATATACAGTATTAACCCATGAAAGTTGACTATATCGGAAAAATTTCTGAAGAAAATCTGCCGGCAATATTTGTGCCCTATTTTCTTGAATCAGTCCATGCCGGATTCCCCAGTCCGGCAAGCGACTATATTGAAAGTCCAATAGACTTAAATAAACACCTAATAAAAAATGGTGCTGCAACTTTTCTGGTTAGAGCGCAGGGACAATCCATGGTTGGTTCTGGCATTACCGATCAAGCAGTCTTGATCGTCGATAGAAGTATAAAGCCTTCTCACAACAGTATTGTGGTAGCAACTATAGATGGCGAATTTGTATGTAAAAGATTAAAGCTCAAACCAAGAATGTGTTTAATGCCTGAAAATCCTGAGTACCCTCCTATCTTCATTAATAGCGGACAAGAATTAGAAATAGTAGGAACTGTAACCGCAGCAATTAATAAATTCTAATGGCTTTTGCTCTTGTTGACTGTGAAAGTTTTTATGCTTCCTGTGAAAGAATTTTTCGTCCAGACCTAAAGAACGTTCCTATTGTTGTACTTTCTAATAATGATGGCTGTGTTATAGCAAGAAGTACGGAAGCAAAAAAAATGGGAATCGCAATGGGTGTTCCATGGTTTAAGGTTAGAGAATCTTTTCTGAAGCAAAATGGAAAAGTGTTTTCATCAAATTTTACATTTTATGGAGATATATCGGCCAGAGTAATGAATATTCTTGAGGGGTTTGTTCCAAGAGTTGAAATATATAGTATCGATGAGGCCTTTCTAGACTTAGACACTTTGAAGCAAAACTATAATTTATATGATTTTGGTTGTCACATAAGATCTTTGGTAAGGCAATGGACAGGAATTCCAGTTCGAATAGGAATAGCTCCAAACAAAACTTTAAGTAAGATTGCTATAAATGAAATTAAAAGAAAAAATATACCGACCTCAGTAATTGATCTATCAAATAGAAAACAAATTGAAATTGCCTTGCAACATACTCCAGTAGGCAAAGTATGGGGAGTTGGAAGAAGATTAAATGATCACTTAAATAATGCTGGTATCAATACAGCGTTAGATCTTGCAAACGTTAATCCTCAAAATATTAGAAAAAAATTTAGTGTGGTTTTGGAAAGAACTGTTCGGGAATTAAGGGGTGAAAGATGTCTTAATATTGAAGATGACATTTCGTCAAAAAAACAAATTGTTGTGAGTAGAAGCTTTGGTGAAAGAGTTTCTAATTTAGAAACGTTAAAACCTATAGTTAGTAATTTTGCTGTTAGAGCAGCAGAAAAGTTAAGAAGTGAAAGACAAAAATGCTCTCAAGTGTCTGTCTTTGTAAGAACCAGCCCTTTTAATAAAAATAAACCTCAACACTCAGATCTGAGAACAATCGGACTAATTACACCTACAAACGATACTAGAGATATTCTTACAGCGGCAAAAAAGGGATTATTGCCTATCTTCAGACCTGGGTATGATTATGCAAAAGCAGGAATAATCTTAAATAAATTTACTAACGAGCACGTTAAACAACATTCTTTGTTTAAAGATCCCAATGACCCTAAACAAAATACAAAACTAATGAAATATCTTGATCAAATGAATTCCTATGAAACTCAGATTTACTATGCATCACAAAATACAAAAAAGTGGTCGCCTATGAAACAGAACATGACCTCACCTAAATACACAACTAATTGGTATGACTTACCAAAGGTAAATTAAATGATAAAAAAATTAAATAAGTATCGAACTTTAAGAGGCGGTATGTGGCCTAAATGGTATAAAGATTCATCAGAGTTCACCAAAATAAGCTTTCATGTATGGGACATTTATTTTATGTTGAGGGAGTTAGAGAGCAGGTTAGAGTTTAGTGCTCTAAGATTAAAACATGCAATACGCTTTCATAAATCTAAACAAAAGAGAGCTGAGCTGAGGTTTCAACAAAGGATTTTAAATGAACACTTAAACCAAATTAACCAATTATTAGAAAAAAATAATGATTTACGAAAATGGGCTTTTGAAAAAGAACATGGAGTAAGTTGTTTTGATTTTGATTCTTGTGATTAAGCATTTTCCCAGTAAGTGAGTGTTGTTGAATTAATTTTTGATTTGAGATTTTCGTCAACAAGTTGCATAAATGATTCATAAAATTTATTTGCTTCCTGATCAGATACTAATAATCTTAATGATTTAATAATTCTAGTTACTCTGAAATAGTTATGATCATGTTTTCTTTTCCAATGTGAGTTCCTAGCCAAAAATGAAAGGAACCATTTTGATGATTTAATAATATTATTTTTGACAGCCTCATTATTTTTAATATTTCTTATAATTTCCTCAGAATCAAGAAATATGCCATGAGATACCGCATTGCTTTCTTCGTTAAGAGGAAACAATATCTGAATAAAGTCATGAGTATGTTCGATCTCAATATCAGAATATTCCCATATATCTTGAAGAAATCTATTATTAAAGTCCGGTTCCTTATTTGTTAAAAAATTTACGAAATCTATTTCAAATTTTTGCATTACAGTCAATAAGTAAAAGAGTTATTTGCAAGCATTTTCACCAAAAGGCACTTTTTGTAATAAATTAGATGGTACCGGAACTCCCTCGAGATACTCAGGAGTGAATTTAGATTTTCTTAGAGCTCTTGTAGCCATAGTGTCTAATCTCTTAAGATAAGAGTTAATCAATTCGTCTTCAGAAAGAGATTCAACATCTACAACCTCTCCAGTATTTGATAGTGAAACCTGATAATTAAGAACAATACTTTTATTTCTTGTCGGCCGTGAATTTGAACATTCATCTGTAAATGCGTCAACAAATGAATTTAAATCTAATTTTGCTCTAACAATGTTTACAGTGCTTGCTTCTGATTCAATTGAGGAATCTGGTTGATTTTGAGATATATTTTTATTTGTATCTTTTTCATCCTCTAAATAAATATCACAGATATCTTGAGGAAATCTTTCCTTGATTTCTGAATAAGATCGAGAATTAGGATTTGTTAACGGTCTTCTGTTTACTCTATCGCCAATAGCTAGTTCAATAGGGTCAAATCTGGCTGCTGATACCCCATCGAGATCAATAACATTAACTGAATGAAAACACTGTTTTGGAAGTTGTACGTATCCTGGTTCCTTTATGACATCTAAATAATCATAAAGTTGAGATGCTTTCATAAATTTTTGCTCAGTTAAAGCTAATGCTCCGTCAACTAACAAAAAATCAGATTCAGATTTTTGAAGCCATTTTGACCTTTGAACTACAACCGAAGATTTGCATACACCAATATCAATTAAATAGTCATATTGTCTTGAATACTCGTCTGAATTAATTTCCCAACAATGATCAGCGCATTTTTGCGTGATCCAATAACCCTCTCTACAATCACCATCACCTTCAGATGATTCTTCAGTTAATTTTTTAAAGTCATTTTGAGCCTTTTGTAGTTCTCTAATTTCATCTTCAATGACTTTTACCGGTACTAAATCTGAGTCAATTTCGCCATCAGGGAAAAGCCAAGTAATTATTGTTGACATTGGAATGATATCTTCGGAGGACTCCGGTACAAGCTTTTGAGTTTCTTCAAGCTCTTCATTTACTCTTTCAATGTTAAACAAAGCCAATAAGAGCATTATGAAAAATAAAATTATCACTAATTCGGTTAGTGTTATTCCAAATATTCCCTCTCTAGAAGATTTTGACATTAATTAATTTCTCAATTTTTTGCTCAGTCATAGACATATAAAAATATTACTACTCTATGATTTCCAAGGGTCTTCTTTATCATTAGAAAACCTTTTTTGTATTTTTCTATACTTTAAATTATTTAAAGCAATAAAATTTTTTAGCTTTGTATAAGCTCTAAAGTCTTTTAGCTTTGAGTAAGCTCTTTTAAAAATAGAATTCTTCTCTAAATTTGCTTGGCTAAATGCAATCATTTCGTCTGTCTTTTTAATATTTTTTTGAAGCAATTCTAATGATTGGTGAATTGAATCAATTGAGTTTGTTATCTCACTATTCAGCTCATTTATCTTTGGTCTAGCTTGATTTGCAGATGTATTTAAATTTTTAATATTTTCCAAAGCGCCTTCATCAATGTTCTTTTTTAACTCAAGAGTACTTACTGCCATACTCTCAGTAAGGCTAGCAATAATTCGTAAACTTTGAGCTGCAGTGTCTGCAGATTGATCCAGTAAGCGAAGTTTATTATTTATGCCTTCATTAATATCCATAGTTTTTGTTAACCTTTCAAAATTACTTTGAAGAGGTTCGGCGACTTTAGAAAGTTGATTTGATAAAGCTGTCATGGATCCAACAACTTTTTCTGTTTGATCTTGTAGATCTTGTGATCTTCTTATAATCCTTTCTTTTAAGATAGATTCAGCATCTGAAAGACTTTTTGAAGATAATTGAATCCAAATAATCCTTATTGCCAAACCCAATATCGTTGTTGCCAATGCTAAACCAAAATTTATGACAACAGCATTAAACCCTAATTCACCATCATTTGCCAAAGCAACTAAAGAGGCAGTCATTGCAACTAACGTTAAGATAAATCCCATGTAATAAACACTATCTGCCTTTTGTTCAATGGATAAAGAGTCAGATTTATCTTTGTTTACCGTGTAAGCATAGTAGAGCATTATTCCTATAGGAATAATAATATTTAAAAGAAAGCTGTTTAACCAAGTACCTAAGAGTATTGCTGTAATTCCACCAAAAATTGAGAATCCAAATAAATTTGTTGGACTAATTGGCTTTGACTTCGATTTCCAAGGATCTTCTTTATCAACCATCTATATTTATCCAACCAGATATTTTTGCATTTGCATTGAAAAAGAATTCCTCCCAAAACTCAACATGAGATCTTTTCTGAATTGATTTTTCGCGATCACCTTGTCTTTTTGCATAAAAAACTTGAACCTGTACCTGATTAAGTCTTGGTCGCATATAAACTGATCCCGCCATTTGAGTGCTAAACTTATCCCAATCAGGACCTTGATTTCTTCCAGGATAATGGCTCCAGTTATCAGAGTACTGGATCATATCAGAGACAATAAAGATATTGTGGCTTACATTTGGATGTTTCTGAAAAGATTCTGAGTTAGAAATTCTTATCAATGTCTCCATGATTGGACTTGTACCCTCTGCTTCTTCAAGTAACCCTTCAATAATTGAACTAAATTTGGATATAAAATCATCATAATCAGCTTTTAAAAATGCTGGATTTTCAATCCACTGATTGGCATCTCGGAAATCTTTAGGAACACATAGTTCAGCTCTTGGCTTTAATCCATCTGGCTGGCTAAGTGAATTTTCATCTGTAACATATAGCTGGACAAGATTACCCTCTTGAAAAAAATCTAAGTCAATCCTTCTATTTTTTGTAGTTGCCTCATTTCCTGCAAGCCATAAATTGAAAGAAGTCTTAATATCGGTTACCTGATCATTTGTATATCTTTGAGATTTATCAAATATGATTGCCGTAACTGCATTAGGTCCATTTTTGATTGAACACTTAAATTCATCCAAAGGATCATTAGTAGATTGGAGAAAATAGTAACCGCCTCCAAAAATTATAAATAATGCAATGATGCCAATGATGCCCATAAGATCTTGACGCTTTTTTCTTCTCTGTCTAGCTGATTGAATCATATGACCTAATTTTTTCTAAAAACTTAATTTTAATATCATCTAATTCTTTTCTATTAGCCGCCCATAAACCAGTTTGTTCTCCAAGTTTAATCCCAATATCATCAATTTTTGAGCTTAAGCCTCGAAGTTGATCATCTCTATTATCTGTGTCCCAATCAAAAGTAATTTCTTCTTTAAAATATGCAGGTGCCTCATCGCTTCTAGCTTCAAGATTATAATTTCTATAAGAACCTATGAGGCGTCTAAAATTATCAGAGTAATAGCTGCAATATTTTGGATATTCATTGCGCACTCGCTCTTTTATAAAATCATGCCCTTCTCTAAGCTCAATAGACTCTTGGCCTAATTTTTTGATTGCTTCATCTCCGGTATTAAGATAATAATCATAAAGCTCATTTGCGCTCTCTTTTAGGTCATCAACTTCCTGATGAAGTTCAGCTTGAGTATCTTTAAGTTTCCTTACAATGGCTCCATAACCTGGATATTTATCATCAATTCGAATGCCATCAAATAAAGCAATAATAGCAAATAGAATACCAATAAATACTAGGACCCATGAAGTAAAATCGACTAATCCTATCGGATTATTTAAAAAGTTTACAAATCCTTCTGTCCAAGGATTAGAATCTAATGCAATATTACCCTCTTCATAAATTGATCTAATGTGTCCAACCGATAAATTGAATACCGCCGTGAAGGCTACCCATAATAAAAAGCCAATAATACCTATTGTTTTCAAAGGTTGGTGTATTGACCAAGCTTGTTTTCCCCAGAATGCGCCCACCATAAAACCAAAAATTACATTCACGGCAGAGATTAAAACCGCGATGCTCCAACCACCAAAGATCCCTTGAGCAGAACCAGATGCAAATAAAGTCCCATTAATAAATGATTCAAAGCCAAGCAAAGCAAAAAGTAAAAAATAGTACCATAATTTTGAATCTGGATAACTTGCATCTCTTGTTAAGTTATTCTTCGCCTTAAACTCATTAACCTCTTCTTTTAAAGATCTCACTCTTGAATTAGCATCCGTTATTATTGGCTCATAGTTCTCTAATTGAATGTCTATTTCATTGGTGAACTTAGTTTTGGCATCATTTAGAAAATTTATGCTTTCAATAGCTTTATCAGCCCTTGTTTCTAGGCCTTCAAATCTGCTTGATAT
Organism: uncultured SAR86 cluster bacterium; assembly: GCA_902591925.1. GTDB lineage: Bacteria > Pseudomonadota > Gammaproteobacteria > Magnimaribacterales > D2472 > SAR86A. Next base: position 20,611 of record CACJCN010000004.1, on the reverse strand, counting down.
TTCTTTAACACGAGTTGCAATAAGTTTTTGATATCTAACAACTAGGCTATTGTGAAAATCATCTGGTGTTGAAGCTGCAGTTGCAGGCGCATTATTTTTACCTCTCTCAGTCGCCTCTTCTTTTACATCGAAGTGCTCCATTAAGAGTTCGTAACTTATTAGATCCCAGTCTGCAAAAAGACTATCAGTCGACGTTTGAGTAGATCGGGGTGTAAAAATATTTTTAAAAAACTTAATCAACTGATTTCTTCTCCTCATCTATGACAAATATTTTTATAGGTAAATCGTATTTATCTATTACACGCATCATTTCATTATAGTAATCTTTTCTACTTTTAGGTCTTTTAATGAATAAAATTGCAGCTCTTTTATCTGTTGACTCTGCATAATGGAGAGCTTGTCCAATACCTTCTTTCCATTTATAGTCAAATTCTGCTTCCACAGCGTATAAATCAGTTAAACAATCGACGTAGGTGCCGTCTTTTGTCCTAAACTCAATATCTCCACCAACACTCTCACACCAGGGAACAATAACATTTCTTTCCGATGTAAGAGCAAAAAAGGACATTGATACAAGTGGTATTAAATATATTAGTTTACTTAATGTCTTATTCATTAGTAAAACCTAAATTAGTTTATAATCGACAATAATGCAAAAAATTCTAATTATTACAGGATCAATAATATTCTTAATAGGAGTTTTTTTCCCGTTATTATCAAAGCTTCCGCTTGGTCGCCTTCCTGGTGACATATTTTACTCAACGGATAAATACACCTTTGCGTTCCCGATAATTACATGTATTATTTTAAGCATTATCGTTTCTATATTTTTTAATATATTCAAATAATTTATGTTTTTTAAAACTATTCTAAATCTATTGCAAAATCCTTAAGGATATCTAAATCTATAACTTTTAAAGCTTTTTTATTGGTTCTTTTTAAAAAAATTTTAGGCGCAAAACCACATTCATAAGCTTCTTTCCATCTTTCAGCACATAGACACCAAGAATCTCCTTCTTTTAGACCAGGGAAATCAAATTCAGGTCGTGGAGTAGATAGATCATTGCCTCTGCTCTTTGAGAAGTCTAAAAATTCATCTGTTATTTGAGCGCACACAACATGGAGACCTCTATCAAGCTTGTCAGTATGACAAAACCCATCTCTAAAATAACCAGTGATAGGATTTGAACAACATTCTTCAATCACTTCATCAAAAATATTAATCTGTTTCATTTTTATCTAATTCTTTTTTATATTTTTCATAATCTTCCCAGTCATGAGGTGTGCCAACATTCTGAATACCTTTTACTGCTCTATACAAACTTTTAGATCTCAACGATGTTGAATCTTCCTCTTTTCCAAAAATCTTATTCCAGCCATGTTCAAAAAATTTAAAGAAATTTTTTTTATTATCCATTTTTATTCTTTTTCAAAGTCGCAGGTCATTTTTGCAACGACCTCTCCCTCAACTTTTAAATTAACTTTTGCTCTTCCTTCCATTGTCCCTGTCACGGTACATTGTTCGATGCTCTCTTCTACAATCAAACGAACAATTTCTTTTAACTCATTAATTGATAAGTCACTTACTTTTCTTTCATCAGTTTCTTCTGTCGCAAATAAAAATGCTGGTATTAAAAAAATTATAGGTAATAGTAATTTCATAAAAGTCCTCGATAAAAAATTAAACTGTATAATTATTCTAAATTATATATTTTTTTAAAATCAAAAATGAATGAGTCGAAGATATTATTTAATGAAAAATGCTCTGTATGTAATTTTGAAATAAAACATTACAAAAAAAGATCGGATCTAAACTTTGTTAATTGCAGTGAGATGGGAGATAAATATCTTAAAAAACTCCATGTTAGATTTGAAAATGGAACAGAAATATCTGGAGTTGATGCCTTTGTATATGTTTGGGAGAGAACAAAAGGTTATGCTTGGATTGCAAAGATAATAAAATTGCCAGTGATTTACACGCTATCTAAAATTGGTTATGCAGTAGTAGCATTTATATTATTCTATAAATATAAACTACTTTCTAAATGAGAATGATAATCATAGTAATTATCATTAAAAAAATACGTTATATCAGTACTTTACAATATATATAATAGTATTATACTTTGCGTAATTTAACAAACACTAGGAGAAAAATTGTAATGGAAAATAACGAGATAAATACTAAAGAGGTTTGTGATATTTTAAATGAAATAATGGAATATGAACTTGCAGGTGTTGTTAGGTATACCCACTCTTCGATGATGGTAAGTGGGCCCTATAGATTACCAATCGTTACATTTCTTAAAGAACAGGCTGAGGAATCTCTCCTACATGCTCAACTTGCTGGAGAAAAAATTGCTGGTTTGGACGGACATCCTAGTCAAAAGATTGCAAAGATCGAAGAAACAAATAGACATACTATTAAAGATATTTTGGAAGAAAGTTTGGAACATGAACTTTTTGCATTAAGTCTATACAAAAAACTTTTAAATTGTGTTGAAAATAAATCTGTATATTTAGAGGAATATGCTAGAGCACAAATCGGAGAAGAGGAACAACATTCATTAGAATTAAAGATAATGCTAAAAGATTTTAGTTAGCTTTTTTAAAATATCTCTCGTGGTGTGCTTCTGATAAATCAAGAAGTTCTTTGTTAATAATATCTCTTATAGTTTTTGGATCAAAGTATTCCAAACTCTCAATTCCAAATCTTTCAAGTTCAATTGCCTGCGATCCAGTTGCGCGAAATAAATCAAAGATCCAGGTCAAAGGATCTAAAGAATGATTAAAATTAATTCCCATCTGATCAAGATTATTTGAAAATAATTCTTTATCTGTAATCTTAAATCTGTGCTTTAAAATTTTAATTTTAAATTCTTCTAAACGATTGTTTACGATTTCTCTTTCTTCTTCTGAGTATTTTGTCCAACTAACAATCTCATGAGCAAAACGCTTACATCCTTTACAAACTTCGTCGCCAAAAGTTGTAGAGCATATACCCAAGCAAGGTGTTGAAGATCGTTTTTTTTGTAATTTTGGCATATTGCAAAATAATAACCGATTTTTTAAATAAACATACCTTAATTTTATTTATTTAGTGGCTATATATAATCATAAGAGTAAAATATGCCCATCGGAGACCAGACGATGTTAGAAAATTATAAAAAACACGTTGCAGAGAGGGCAGAACAAAACATACCGCCCTTGCCTCTTGATGCTGATCAAACTTCTGAGCTTATAGAATTACTAAAAGAAGATCATGAAGAATCAGATTTCTTAATAAATCTCCTTAAAGAAAGAGTTCCTGCAGGAGTTGATCAGGCAGCATATGTAAAAGCTGCATTTTTAGCTGATATAACCACTGGTAAAGCTTCTAGTCCATATATCACCAAAATAGATGCTGTAAAAATTCTTGGAACCATGCTTGGTGGTTATAATATCCAGCCACTTATTCAGTGTCTAAAAGATAATGAATTAGCTGAAACAGCTGCTTATGTTCTAAGCAGAACTTTATTAATTTTTGATGCATTTAATGAAATATTTGAACTATCAAAAACAAATGAACATGCAAAGAAAGTTGTTGAAGAATGGGCTAATGCAACTTGGTTTACTGAAAAAACAGACATAAAAGAGCAAATAAAACTTACAGTTTATAAAGTTACTGGAGAGATAAATACTGATGATTTATCTCCTGCGCCAGATGCTTGGTCTAGACCAGACATCCCTCTTCATGCATTGGCTATGTTTAAAATGCCAAGAACAGGTTTAGATGATCCACTAGGCACAATCGAAAAATTAAAAGAAAAAGGAAATCCTTTGGTCTTTGTTGGAGATGTTGTTGGTACAGGATCTTCCAGAAAATCTGCAACAAATTCTGTTTTATGGCATATGGGAGATGAGATACCTTATATACCTAATAAAAAAGAAGGTGGTTATTGTTTTGGTGGGAAAATTGCTCCAATATTTTTCAATACACTTGAAGATTCAGGTGCATTTCCAATTGAGATGGATGTTTCAAAAATGTTGATGGGTCAGGAAATCATTTTAGAACCATTGAATGGAAGAGTTTTAGATGCTAATACTAATGAAGTGATTTCTGAATTTGAGCTAAAGACTGATGTACTTTTGGATGAGGTCAGAGCGAACGGAAGAATCCCATTAATTATTGGTAGACAACTTACAGATAAAAGTAGAGAAGCTCTAGGTTTAGATACATCAAAAGTTTTCAGAAGACCAGATGCTAAAGATAAAAGTAAATCAGGATTTACGCTTGCACAAAAAATGGTAGGAAAAGCTTGTGGGGTTGATGGAGTAAGACCAGGAACATACTGTGAGCCTAGAATGACAACTGTTGGATCACAAGATACAACTGGTCCTATGACGAGAGATGAACTTAAAGAATTGGCATGTCTTGGTTTTTCAGCAGATCTTGTTATGCAATCATTTTGCCATACTGCAGCATATCCAAAGCCGGTTGACATTGAAACTCAACACAGCTTACCTGACTTTATTATGAATCGTGGCGGTGTATCACTTAGGCCGGGAGATGGAATTATCCATTCTTGGATGAATAGAATGTTGCTTCCAGATACAGTTGGTACCGGTGGTGATAGTCATACAAGATTTCCTATAGGAATTAGCTTTCCTGCAGGATCTGGTTTAGTAGCATTTGCTGCAACGCTAGGTGTAATGCCTTTAGATATGCCAGAGTCAGTGTTGGTAAGATTTAAGGGAGATATGCAACCAGGAATAACTCTAAGAGATTTAGTTAACGCTATTCCATATGCAGCACTTCAAAGAGGATTACTAACGATAGATAAGGATGGAAAAAAGAATGTCTTTTCTGGCAGGTGTCTTGAAATTGAAGGTCTACCTAATATGAAGGTCGAACAAGCTTTTGAACTTTCTGATGCTTCTGCTGAAAGATCAGCATCAGGTTGCACAGTCAAGCTTAATAAAGAACCGATAATAGAATATCTTCAATCAAACATTGTTATGTTGAGATGGATGATTGCGAGTGGCTATGGAGATGCAAAGACTCTTGAAAGAAGAGCTCAATCAATGGAAGAGTGGATTCTTAATCCACAACTACTAGAAGCAGATAAAAATGCTGAATATGCTGAGATAATTGAAATTGATCTTAACGAAATCAAAGAACCTCTCCTTGCATGTCCTAATGATCCAGATGATATAAAACCCCTATCAGATGTTGCAAATACAAAAATCCAAGAAGTTTTTATTGGATCGTGCATGACAAATATTGGTCATTTTAGAGCAGCTGGTACGTTGCTTGAGAAATATAAAAATCTTAAAGCAAGACTGTGGGTGGTGCCACCAACAAAGATGGACGAGAAGCAACTTATTGAGGAAGGTATATATAATATTTTTGGTGTTTCTGGTGCAAGAACTGAGGTACCTGGTTGCTCTTTATGCATGGGGAATCAAGCAAGAGTTTTAGCAAACTCAACTGTGATATCAACCTCTACAAGAAATTTTCCGAACAGATTAGGTGATGGAGCAAATGTTTTCTTGGCATCGGCGGAATTGTCAGCAATTTCTTCAGTTCTTGGAAAGCTGCCAACTGTAGAAGAATATCATCAATATATGAATGATATTAATCCTTTAGCTGATCAAATCTATAGGTATCTTAACTTTAATGAAATTGATACTTATGTCCAGAGTGCAAATTCTGCAGAAATACCTGCAATAAATATTGTAAATCCTTAGCGCTTGGCTTGAGCCTTTTCTCTTTGCATTTTTAGCTCATCTTTTCTGGAAATTTCGAGTTCCTCTAGATAATTTTCTATAAGTGGTGTGAAGTAATCGCCAGTAAATATGGAAGTTTCAAATTCTTTTATTTCAGGATTTCCCTCTCTTACAGAATCGATAAGATCCTCAAGAGTTTGATAAATCAACCAGTCTGCATTAATTTCTGAAGCAACTTCATCATGAGATTTATTTGATGCTATTAATTCTGAGGTTGCTGGCATATCAATGCCGTATAGATTTTGGTATTTAATTGCAGGTGCTGCAGATGCAAAATATACCTTTTTTGCTCCAGCCTCTCTCGCCATTTCAATAATTTTTTTACTGGTAGTTCCTCTAACAATAGAGTCATCAACCAATAAAACATTCTTACCTTCAAACTCTAGATCAAGAATATTTAGTTTACGCCTTACAGATTTTTTTCTTTCTTCTTGATATGGCATTATGAATGTTCTTCCTATGTATCTGTTCTTGACAAAACCCTCCCTATACGGGACGTCTAAATCAACAGCTAATTGATGAGCAGCTGTAACAGAACTATCTGGAATTGGAATCACAACATCTATATCATGATACGGCCTTATCTTTTTAATTTGCCTAGCAAGTTTTGTTCCCATACGCATTCTTGACTTATAGACTGAGATTTCATCAATTTTAGAGTCTGGTCTTGAAAAATATACATATTCGAATATGCATGGCCTTCTTTTTGGATCATCAGAACATTGTTGTGAAAACATAGTACCATTTTTATCAATATAAATAGCCTCTCCAGGCTCGACGTCTCTTAATTTTTTAAAACCTAAAGGGATATAAAGCGCGTCTTCAGATGAAATAATATAATCATCTCTTGATTTCCCTTTTCTAATGCCAATTGAAAGAGGTCTTATTCCATTACAATCTCTAAAGGCTAGCATTCCATGACCATTGATAAGAGCAAGCACTGCATATGCTCCATCACATCTGATATGAGTTTTAGCTACTGCTTTAAAAATATGCTTTTCGGAAGGATAGATTTCTCTTTGCTTGCCTAACTCATGAGCAAAAATATTTAAGAGAACTTCCGAATCACTATCTGTCTGCAAATCTCGCATCTCAGCATGAAATAATTCATTGCCTAGTTGTTTGGAATTCGTAAGATTGCCATTGTGAACTAAGCTAATTCCATAAGGTGAATTTACATACATTGGCTGAGCAAATTCTTTGCCAGCACCTCCAGCTGTAGGATATCTTACGTGCCCTATTCCATAGTTACCAACAAGTTTTTCCATGTGTCTCTGCTGGAATACGTCTCTAACATATCCCATGGACTTTCTTGAATTTAACTGATCATCATTATTACAAACAGAGATACCTGCAGCATCCTGTCCCCTATGCTGAAGCATTAAAAGAGAGTCATATATCTCTGCAGCTACATTAGTTTCTGCAGAAATTCCAACTATTCCACACATTAAGAGTCCTCATCTTTTGTGTTTTCGTCAATTGATTCTGGAATAAGATCTTTTTTTAATGGATCTATTTTTTCCAAAGCCTCCTCTACAATATTTCTATTATCTATTAAATTTCTAAAATATGCTTCTATTTCTGGTGCATATTTTTGAATAATGGGTGTTATCTTAGAATTGCTAATTAAATTTGTGGTCTTTAGACCTGAAGGAAGTAATAAAAATATTACGAATAAAACAATTAATCCTCTTACTAATCCAAAAAGTATGCCCAAGAATCTATCAAAACCTGAAGCACCAGACCATTTTATTAACTTACTAATAAATTTAATAATAATCCCACCCAAAAATATAAAAATTATAAAAACAACAATGTATGAAATAATTTTTGAGATCTCTTGGTTTCCAATGAATTCATTTATTTTTGGTGTAGCAAGATATTCAAGACTTATAGCAGCTATAAATGCCGCTAACCACAAAAAAAGCGATAAGAGCTCTTTTGTGAATCCTCTTGTAAATGAAATAACTCCTGAAGCAACTAAAACAATTAAGATAAACCAATCAGCAAGATTTAAACCTAAAGCTTCCATCTTGATATTTCTCCATTTGAAGACTCAGAAACTACCTGAATTAAATCCATGTTGTTAACAATATCATCTTTTGATAAAAAGGGTCCAACGTATATAGCAAATAAATCTCCATTTTCTCCAAACGACTCAACAAATGATGGGAATCCACTATTTAACACTTGCTCTACTAATTTATCTGCATTTTCTTTTGATGAGAGAACATGAGCTCTATATACAAAAAAATCAAAATCTGATTCTTTGAATTCCCTAAAATTATTTGCTTTTTTTGGAGACTCTGAAGAAGAAATCTGAGGAGGAAAAAACTCATCTACTTCACTATTTTGAGGGTAGTATTTAATTATTGAAAAAGAAAATATGGCTATTAAAAAAATTAATCCTACAAATCTTTCTTTTGACATTAAAATTTATATTTTTTTTGCAACGCTTCTATTTCTTTTGAAACAGGCACAACTTTGTCTTTAAAAAATATTTCATGATTCTGCTCAACAACTGCAAGATCATACATATAGTTTGCCATAATTCCATATGATTGAGATAAACCTTTTTCTGACATATCAGCATTTAGATTAATTCTTTCTAAACTCGCGCCATTTCCTACATGGAATCTGCCTACGGGATCATTTGGCATTCCATCTTTTCTTTCAGACTTTGTAAGATACTTCACAGCATTTTTTATCAATTCCTCATCATCACAATTTTTCTCACTGCAGCGCTCAAATGTAATTGGAGAATACTCTTCCATCCATTTCATAAATCCGGGTAAAGGAGATAATGTCATGAATTGATTTAGATCTGGAAGTTCTCTTTTAAGATTACTTGCAACTTGTTTAATTAGAAAATTTCCAAATGAAATACCAAGCAAGCCATTATGACAATTTGAAATAGAGTAAAAAATTGCTGTATTAGCATCTTCAATTTCTATTTCTTGTCTATCAAGATTAATTATTTTTTGAATGGACTTTGGAATGCCAGTCGTTAGTGCAACTTCTACAAAAATCAAAGGATCATTTGGAATCAGAGGATGAAAAAAAGCAAAGCATTGCCTGTCTATAGGAGCTAGTCTTGCTCTCAGATCATCCCAAGAATTTATCTCATGAACAGCCTCATACTCAATTATTTTTTCAAGAATATTTGCAGGCGTTTCCCAATCAATTTTTTCTAAAACTAAAAATGATGGATTGAACCAATATTTAAATAGTTTCAATAGGCGTAAATCAAAAGTCTTTAATTCCTCATCATTCAAGGATCTTATTCTTTCTCTTAGTTTAACTAATCTGTATGTTCCATTCGATGATGAGTTTAACCTTCTAAAAAGTTCTATCCAGCCTGGTTCAGAAGAGATCCTTATTTTTTCAAAATTTTCTGTATTTTTATTTGAAGAATAATTTTTAACATCCTTCAAAAGAACCTTTGTATCAATATCATAATTTTTTAAGAGATCCTTTAAAAACTTCTTTAATCCACTGTCATCTAGATCTTCTATGAGATTTAATAGATGTTCTGCATAGACTAATGAGGATACTTCACCGGAAGTAGACATTACTGAATCAACAGCTTTATTAATATTATTATGAAGCTTTCCAAAGCCTTTTGAGCGAAAACGGTTTAAACGACGAGTTCCCTTCATTACGGAGGTGATTATATTTTGAAAAAAACTCATGATATCGCCTTCTTAATATCAGTAATGTATGTACTTATTCTATCAAATTCTTTTGATTGAGAGCTCTCTTCAATCATTTGTACAATTGATGAACCAATTATGACTCCATCTGAACACTGTGATAAAAGTTTTGCATCTTCAGCAGATTTGATTCCAAATCCGGCAAGTGTAGGAACACTAGCATGTTTCTTTATTTCTTCAATGTTGCTGCTAATTTCATTTACGTCTAAATTAGACGCTCCAGTAACTCCTCTCAAAGTGACATAATATACGAATCCTGAACTATTTTTTGCAATTGATTCAATTCTGTCCTTTTTCGTAGTTGGAGAAATAAGTGAAATAGTATTTATGTTAGGATTATAGACTCCATAATCTTTGAGTTTTAGTTCGCCCGGTATATCAACGACTAAAACTGAATCAATAACGTCATTTTTATTATCTTCAATTAAAGCCTTATTAAAAATAAATGTATTGAGATATCCCATAAGAACAAGAGGTGTGTCATTATCATTCTTTCTAAATTTATCAACCATTTCAAAAATAGATTTTAAAGAAACATTATTTTTGAGAGCACGATCGTGGGCCTTCTGAATTATAGGTCCTTCCGCAATTGGATCTGTAAAAGGAACTCCAACTTCAATTATGTCCACTCCAGATTCAACAAGCACTGTCATTAATTCAAGGGTCGTCTCTATATCTGGGTCACCAGCAACAAGATATGCAACTAGAGCCTTTTTACTTTTATTTTTTAATTCTTCTAAAGTATTTGTAAGTCTGTTCAAATCTTTATTCCATCAATATTTGCAACAGTATTAATATCTTTATCACCTCGTCCCGATACATTCACAATGATATTAGAATTCTTATCAAACTCTTTCATTAAAGTATCTAGATATGCAAAGGCATGAGCTGTTTCAAGGGCAGGAATTATTCCCTCCAGCTCAGAAACTTCATGGAATGCTTTTAGTGCAGCATCATCGCTAACAGCAACATATTCAGCCCTTCCAGAGTCTTTTAGCCAAGAATGTTCAGGTCCAACTCCAGGATAATCAAGTCCAGCAGAAACTGATTTTGTGCCTTTTACTTGACCGCTATCATCTTGCATAAGGTAACTTAATGCTCCATGGAGAACTCCAGGAGTACCGTCATTTAATGGTGCTGCATGTTCTCCTGTTTCTACGCCCTCCCCACCAGCTTCAACACCTATAAGTCTTGTTTCATTAAATTTAATAAAAGGATAAAAAGCTCCCATTGCATTTGATCCACCACCAACACATGCAACAATTGCATCAGGCATTGAATCAAATAACTCTTTTGACTGTGAAATCAATTCCTCACCAACAACAGAATTAAAATCTCTAACAATCATAGGATAAGGATGAGGCCCAGTGACACTTCCAATAATATAGTATGTGTCATCTACATTTGTTACCCAATCCCTTAAGGCTTCATTCAATGCATCTTTTAATGTAGCTGATCCAGAATCAACAGAATGAACTTGTGCTCCAAGCAGTTTAATTCTATACACATTTAATGATTGTCTTTGAACATCTTCTGAACCCATATAAATATGACATTCGAGACCAAGCCTAGCAGCAACGGTTGCAGTCGCAACACCATGTTGTCCTGCACCTGTTTCGGCAATAATTCTTTTCTTGCCCATGTATTTTGCAAGCAAGATTTGACCAATGGTATTGTTTATTTTGTGTGCACCAGTATGGTTTAGATCTTCTCTCTTCAGCCATATTGAGCCTGTGCCATAATGTTTTGTTAATCTCTCAGCAAAATATAAAGGCGAAGGTCGTCCAACAAATTCTGAGAGATCTTTATAAAACTGCTCTTTGAATTCGTTATTATTTTTTAACTTTTCGTAAGTTGTTTCAAGCTCTTCTAAAGCATACATTAGTGTCTCTGGAACAAACTTACCTCCATATTCTCCAAAAAAACCATTTTTATCTGGCAAATTATTCTTGTCTAATTTCATATGTTAATTTTATCTAATAATTGTTTAATTAGGTTTATGTTTTTATCACCAGGTGAAGATTCAACTCCTGAATTTATATCAAGACACCAAGGATTAATATCTATAGCATTATCAACATTTTCACAATTAATTCCACCAGAGAGAATAATTTTAATATCTAAATCTTTTACACTATTTATTAAGCTCCAATCAAAAGATTCTCCAGTTCCTCCTGGTTGATCTTTTTTATAGTTTTCAAACAAAATTCCAGATGCCTTTTCATATCTAATAATCTCATCTACATTAATTTGATTATTGATTCTCAATACTTTCCAAAATTCATTGTCAAAAGAATTACAGAAGTCACTCGTTTCATCTCCATGAAATTGAAGGATAGGATCTTTAAAATATGAAGAAGTTTTTTTGATGAAATCTTGATCAGAATTAACATATACACAAACTGGTCTCTTATCTTTAAATTCAAATTCTTTTACTCGTTCAAGAAATTCTGTAGAAACATTTCTTACACTTTTTTCGTAAAAAATAAATCCAAGATAATTAATATTATCCATGGAAACTAATTGTTGAAGAACATTAAAGTCATTTATTCCACATATCTTAATTAATGGCTTCATCAGATTTTATACCTATCAAAGATATTTTCTTCACAAGTATTTAATTGCAGTTCATCTGTATATTTTGGACCAAGAAAAAAAAGTCCACATGCGGGTGCAGTTTTACCTGCAATTTTCCTATCTTTCTTATCTAAAATATCTTGAATACTCATGTTATTTTCATTTTTTGCAATATCAATCAATGTTCCAACCATAATTCTCACCATATTTTGTAAAAAAGCATTTGCAATAATAGTTATTATTATAAATTCATTAAATGTTGTTAAATTAATTTCTTTTACAGTTTTAGTTGGGTTTTTTGAGTTACAGTTTGAACTTCTAAATGAACTAAAGTCTTTCTCTCCCTTGAATGATTGAAGTTGTTTTTTCATTAAGTCTATATCCAGAGAATTTCTTACCCAGTAAGAATTTCTCTCTAAAAATAAAGGTTTATTTTTAGAGTTGTAAATAACATATGAATATTTTCTTTCAATTGCAGAGAATCTTGAATTAAAAGAGTTTGGAACTTTAAAAATATCTTTAACCGAAATTGTTGAGGGAAGATTTGAATTAATACCATTTATCCATTCTTTATTACTTCTTTTAATATTTGTTTCAAAGTCACATACTTGCGATAAGGCATGAACTCCAGCATCAGTTCTTCCCGAGTAATTAATCCTAGTGTTTTTATTTGTAATTTTTTTTAAAGCATCTTCAACACTATCTTGGATTGTTGGAACATCTTTTTGACTTTGAAATCCTGAAAAATCAGTTCCATCATACTCCAAGGTAAATGCTAACCTCACAGCTGTTTCACTTTTTCAAGAAGATCTAAAGAAGCCTTATTTATTTCACTATTTTTGGATGTTTGAATTAAATTTTTTAAAAGTGCTTCTGCATTTTCTCTGTCACTCATTTCATAATATGTTACTGCTAAGTCAAACTGCTGCTGATCTATGTCATTTTTAATACTTAGATCGGATGGCAAAGGTGTTAAAGTTGATTTGTCATCCGATGCTTCCTCAAAATCATATTGAATTTCTTTTGCAGATCTAATATTTTTTATTTGAATAAAAATTAAAGCAAGTAGGACACCTGATGCTAGAGATATTAAAGATATAAAAATTAAATCAAAGGTCTGAAATTTATTATCTACTTCTGTGATAGGTTGCTTTGACTCTTCTATAAGCTCATCAAGGATTTCATTTTCAACATCTAATCTTATTTGTTTTGTGTTCTGCTCAATAAGAGTCTGAGGATCTAAGTCATCAAAATCTATTTGATTTTTATCTTCATTCCTAATATCTGTTTCTTTTTTATCCTTAACTTCTTCTGTTACTTTTGGTGCTGTAAGAACTAAAAGAGATTTCGAGGCAGATTGAATGCTACTAGCAAATGATTTATTCATGTCCAAAATTGATTCTTTGGCTATTTGAAAAGAAATATTTTCAATTTCATCAATTGAAGGAATTAATACATCAGTGTCCTTTCTTATGAGATTGATATTATCATCAATAAAAGCTTCCCTATTCCCAAGATAAATTGACCACATTATTTGATAAATCGAAACATTTTTATATTCACGCTTTATTTTTTCAGCCATGCTCCATACCGTTGTAATATCAGAGCTTTTAAAAATATCTATTTTTTGAATTTCTGACTCCACTTGTTCAGGTTTATTTAGAGCTACATTTTCTTTTTTAATTTCTGATAAATTTCTTTGAGATTTATATGGTTTTGAATTACTAAATGTATTTCTAATTTTTGAAGGCAGGAATATAAAAATATCTTTTGCAAAATTTTCTTTGATGAGAATTTTGAAGCTAAAATAATCTTCTATATATTCATCATCTAAAATAATAGAAAATGTTTGATAATTTCCATAATTATTTATTAAAGTATATGCAATGAATGACTCATCTATCTTGTTATTTGTCTTATATTCATTTAAAACGACATCGCCATCATTAATGCTTTCATTGTCAATTCTAAACTCTATTACCCTTTGATTTTGAGCATTAAGTTTTATCTTGGGTGAAGACAGTATTATATCTGCAAAGGCATTTAATGAGCATATTAGGGATAATAAAAATAAATATCTCAACACAACTTTTTGTTCTCTACTAAACTTTCAAGAATTTGAACGGTATTTAACGCAGCTCCCTTTCCATAAACATTGTCAGCTACTATCCACATTGAGATCCAGTTTTCATTGTTAATAGTTTGAGACCTTATCCTTCCTACAAATACCTCTTCAGTATCATTTGCGTTCTCAAGTGGAGTTGGATACTCTTGGGACTTTGGATTATCTATTACCTTAATTCCACTAGAATTGTTTAATAACTCAATTATTTGCTCTCGAGAAGTTTCTTTCTTTGTTCTTAAAAAGACTGCCTCAGAATGACCATTAATAACAGGAACTCTTACGCACGTTGCTTGCACTTCAATGTTGTTATCAAGTATTTTTTTTGTCTCCCAGACAAGTTTCATTTCTTCTTTAGTAAAATCATTCTCTAAAAAAATATCGCATTGAGGGATTACGTTAAATGCTATTTTTTTTGGATAGACTTCTTGATTAATAGACTCATCTGTAATCTGATTTTTTAATTCTTGAACTGCTTGTTTTCCAGTTCCGGATACTGCTTGATATGTAGCAATATTTAAAACATCTATTTCATATTCTTTATGGATAGGAGCAATTGCCATTAAAAGCTGAGATGTTGAGCAATTGGGATTAGATATTAAGGATGGTGTATCTAAAAGATTGATCTCATTTCCGTTTATCTCAGGAATTATAAGAGGTATATGCTTTTCGTATCTAAATTTAGAAGACAAATCTATTACATAAACTCCTGCATTAACAAAATCTTTTGCATGTTCTTCTGCAACCTTAGACCCAGCTGAAAAGATAGCCAAATTTACCTTTGAATAATCAAAATTGATCAAATCTTCAATTTTATATTGATTATTATTGAACACTATTTCATCACCTACGGAAGTAGATCCAAGTGGATAAAAATTATTTATTTCAATATTTTTATTTTCAAGTAAAGAAATAATTTTTTTACCAACAACTCCTGATGCTCCTATTAATGCTAAATTTATTAAACTATTCATTTTCAAGAATCTCTATAATTTTTTCAGCAACCTCAGACGTTTTTAAATAATTTTCATCCGTGGCTATGTCTTTTGTTCGAAAACCTTGTTGTATGAACTTTTTGATTGCTGTATCAATTTTATTTGCAACAGTTTCTTCATCCAATGAATATCTTAAAGCCATTGATAATGAGCCAATCATTGCTAATGGATTTGCAAGATCTTGATTAGCAATATCAGGTGCACTTCCATGACAAGGCTCATACATGCCCTTGAATGAGCTATCAAGCGATGCAGAAGGAAGCATGCCTATTGATCCAGTAAGTGTCGCAGCAATGTCAGACAAAATATCTCCAAACAAGTTACTAGCAACAATCACATCAAATTGATTTGGGTTGAGAACTAATTGCATTGCCGCATTATCTGCAAGTTGATGTGAAAGCTCAACGTCAGGATATTCTTTAGACATTTCTGTAACAATTGATCTCCAAAATTTTGAAACTTCTAAAACATTTGCTTTTTCTACAGAACACAATCTACCTTTTCTTTTTTGTGCTGATTCAAAAGCAATTTTTGCAATTCTTCTAATCTCATCTTCATTATAAATCATAGTATTAAACGCATAATTAGGAGACTTATCATTAACAACTCCTCTGGGCTCACCAAAATATATGCCACCAGTTAGTTCTCTGACTATCAATATATCTAAACCTTCAATAATTTTTTCCTTTAATGGGGAAGCATTTGATAGTTCATTAAATAAAAAGGCAGGTCTTAAATTTGCAAACAAGTTTAACTCCTTTCTTAATGTCAACAGTGCATTTTCAGGTCTGTCTTCCCAACTAAGACCATCCCACTGCGGAGCTCCTACAGCTCCAAATAGAACAGCATCTGCTTTTTTGGCAGTTTTTAAAACATTTTCTGGAATTGGTGAACCAAATTTCTCGTAGGCAGTTCCACCAACATCAAGTGTATCAATAGAAAAATTCAAGGAAAATTTTTTGATAATAAAGTCAAGGATTTGCATCGCGGAAGCAGTTACCTCTTGTCCGATTCCGTCTCCAGGCAATACTAATATTTTCTTGCTCATTTGAATATCCAAGGTCTTTCTTCAATTCTAGTCCTTTCAAAATCAAAGATTTTATCTTTTTCTTTTAAAGTTATATCAACATCGTCTAGTCCATAAATAATTCTATCTATAAGATGTTTATCAACATGAAAAGAAATAGTTTTTTCACCACAGTTGATTTCTTTCTTTTGTAAGTTTATTGAGAGTTCAAGAACTTTTTGCTGGGTTTGATCAAATAAGAAGTCTATCTCTTTTTTTTCTAACTTAATTGGCAAAACACCATTTTTAAAAGAATTATTATAAAAAATATCCCCAAAAGAGGATGCTATTACAGCTTTTATACCAAAATCTCGCAACGCCCAAACTGCATGTTCTCTTGATGAGCCACATCCAAAATTATCTCGAGTTAAAAGTATTTTCGATTCATTGAAAGGATTTTTATTAAGTATAAAGTTTTCATCAATCACTCTTTGATCCTTTGTGATACCTAGCTTTCCATCATCTTTATATCTCCAACCATCAAAAAGATAATCTTCAAAACCAAACTTTTTAATAGATTTTAAATATTCTGTAGGGATAATTTGATCAGTATCAATATTATCTCTATCTATATATGCAACAACTCCATCTATGATTAATCCCTCACTGTTAGATTTCATCAGGGTCTCCTATAGTTCCATTAATTGCTGTATAGGCTGCCATAATTGGACTCATCAAATGAGTCCTACCTAAGTATCCTTGTCTTCCTTCAAAGTTTCTATTTGAGGTTGACGCACATCTTTCATAAGGTTTGAGTTGATCTGGATTCATTCCGAGACACATTGAACATCCAGGATCTCTCCAAATAAAACCTGCATCAGTAAAAACTTTATCTAATCCTTCATTTTCTGCTTGTTCTTTAACAAGGCCAGATCCGGGCACAACAATAGCTTCTGAAATATTTGACGCAATAGTTTTACCCTTAACTATTTCAGCAGCTTGTCTTAAATCTTCAATTCTAGAATTTGTACAAGATCCAATGAAGACTTTATCGAATGTTAAATCAGATAATTTTGTTTCATTTTCAATGCCCATATAGTCTCTTGCCAACTCAACATTCTTCTTGTTTTCATCTTTGGTATCAAATACTGTTGGAATTGATTCATCATAATTCAATACCATCTCAGGTGAAGTACCCCATGTAACTTGTGGTTTGATTTTTGATACATCTATAGTTATTTCTTTATCAAATTTTGCATCATCATCTGACTTTAGAGTTTTCCAATACTCTTTTGCATGATTAAAAGTGTCATCATCAAGAAATGATTTACTTTTAACATACTCAATAGTTTTATTGTCTGGGGCAATTAATCCAACCTTAGCCCCTGCTTCAATAGCCATGTTACAAATGGTCATTCTTCCCTCGACAGATATGCTACTTATATAAGATCCTGAAAATTCAATGGCGTAACCAGTTCCACCAGCAGTACCGATTTGTCCAATCAAATATAAGACAATATCTTTCGAAGAAACATGCTCATCTACCTCTCCTTCAAATCTAACATTCATATTTTTTAATTTAGAAACTTTTAGGCACTGGGTTGCAAGAACGTGCTCAACTTCAGAAGTTCCTATACCCATAGCTAAACAACCAAGTGCTCCATGTGTAGATGTGTGTGAATCTCCACAAACAATAGTCATTCCAGGAATAGTAAAACCTAATTCAGGTCCTATAACATGAACAATACCCTGTTTATTTGACTCTATATCAAATTGTTTAATACCAAATTTATTACAATTCTTATCCAATTCAACTACTTGAATCTTTGAAATTTCATCAGTTATTGATTCAGAATTAAAATTATTACCTCTTGTTGTAGGTACATTATGGTCAGGAGTAGCAATGTTGGCATTAAGCCTCCAGGGCTTTAAATTTTTCTTAATTAGTCCCTCAAATGCCTGAGGAGATGTTACCTCATGCAAATAATGTCTATCAATATATAAAAGTGACTCTCCCGAATCGAGTTGGGTGACGTGATGCTCTTCCCAGAGTTTGTCGTATAAAGTCTTCATTGTTTTTACTCACTAAATGGAAGATTTTGTTCAACATCAGCACATTGAGCTTTATTGATTAATAAATGATCCACTAAAACTAAACTAACCATAGCCTCGGCAATTGGCACTGCTCTGATACCGACACATGGATCATGTCTTCCAGCAACCTCTATATCAACCTCATTACCTTCTTTGTTTACAGTTTTTCCTTTTGTTTTAATACTTGATGTTGGCTTTATGATAAAGCTTAGGCTTATATCATCTCCATTAGATATACCGCCTAATATTCCTCCAGAATTATTTGAAGTAAAACCTGATTCTGTTATTTCATCCCTTGCTTCTGAACCTTTAAGGCTTAATAGATCATCTGCATTGCCAATTGATACTGACTTTACTGCGTTAATAGTCATTATTGCTTTTGCTAAATTAGCATCTAACTTCTCGAAAACTGGATCTCCCAATCCAACTGGACAGTTCTTAACAATAACTCCTAACTTTGCACCTACAGAATTACCCTCCTCAATTAGGTCTTTGAACATTGAATCTAGTTCAGACAATTTTGATTCATCACTAAAAAAGTATTTATTATTTATATTTTTGTGATTAATTGAATCAGCCTTCACTTTTCCTATTTCTGATACAAAACCATTTACTGAAACACCTTCGTTTTTAAGAATCTTTTTAGCAATTGCTCCAGCAGCTACCCAGTTTGCAGTTTCTCTAGCACTTGCTCTTCCACCGCCTCTGTAATCTCTATGACCATATTTTGCTTGATAAGTAATGTCTGCATGATTTGGTCTAAAAACATCTTTTATATTCGAGTAGTCTTTAGATTTTTGATCTTTATTGTAAATTATCATTCCTATAGGTGTACCGAGGGTTTTTCCTTCAAAAACTCCAGACAAAATCTCTACAGCGTCGTCTTCTTTTCTTTGTGTAGTTACATCTGATTGACCAGGCTTTCTTCTATCTAATTCATACTGAATATCCTCTTTTTTTAGATCAATTTGAGGCGGACAACCATCTAAAATACAGCCCATAGCAGTGCCATGACTCTCACCAAAAGTCGTAATTTTAAATATTTTTCCAAACGTATTGCCTGACATGGCGATAATTATAGTCCAAAAAGCTAAAAAAGCTTTATTTTATGGGATTTTTGAAAATAATTTCTGGAAATCAGTAACAGAGGTTTCTTCAAGCTTTTCTTGGTTCATGCAAAGTGTGAATATCTTATCAGATACTTCCTCATTAAATGTTATATCTAAATTATCTTTAAATTTCTTTACTAAAACTGGAATACCCTCTTCTCTTCTTCTTTTATGGCCAATAGGATATTCAACCTCAACCTCCTCTGTTGAAGTTCCATCATTAAAATGAATCTTAATTCTGTTAGCAATTGAACGTTTATCTGCTTCAAGATATTCTTTTGAGTATCTTTTATCTTCTTTGATAACCATTTTTTCTCTAAGTTCATCAATTCTTGGATCTTTTGCAACATCATCTTCGTAATCTTCTGCGACTAAATTGCCTTTCAATAAACCAATAGCAACCATATATTGCAAACAATGATCTCTATCAGCAGGATTATTTAGCTCCCCAACTTTTGAAATGATTCTGATGGCAGACTCATGTGTAGTGATTTCAACAGATTTTATTTCATCGATTTTATCTTTTATTTCTTCATGTAACTTTACTGCAGCCTCTACTGCAGTTTGAGCATGGAATTCTGCTGGAAAGCTAATTTTAAATAGAATATTCTCCATAACATAAGTTTCAAAAGGTTGAGGTAAAGAAATTTTTTCTCCATCGAATGAAACGTCTTCAAATCCCCAAACAGGTGCAGATAATACACCAGGATATCCCATCTCACCTGACATAGTAATCATTGCTAGTCTTACAGCTCTACTAGTGGCGTCCCCAGCTGCCCAACTTTTTCTTGAGCCCGCATTAGGAGCATGCCTATAAGTTCTAAGGCTTTGACCATCCACCCAGGCTTGGCTAACTGCATCTTTAATTTGATCAATAGAACCGCCAAGTAATTTTGTAGCTACTGCCGTTGAAGCAACTTTTACTAGAATGACATGGTCAAGTCCTACCTTATTAAAACTATTTTCTAGGGCTAAGACACCCTGTACCTCATGTGCCATAATCATTGATTCGAGAACAGTTCTCATAGTTAATGGATCTTTTGCATTAGCAACACTTTGTTGTGAAACAAAATCACATACTGATAATATTGCACCTAAGTTATCTGAGGGATGTCCCCACTCTGCAGCAAGCCAAGTATCATTATAATCTAGCCATCTAACAATACAGCCAATATCAAATGCTCCTTTTACCGGATCTAACTCATAATTTGTGCCAGGTACACGAA